>NZ_DBEXBB010000064.1:0-3521 GCF_048170425.1 Phocaeicola sp. | reverse complement strand
AAGATCCGAATGAATTGAGTGTGGAAGAAAAGCTGAAAGCACTCTACCAGTTGCAAACCATGTTGTCGGAGATTGACAAAATCAAGACACTGAGAGGAGAGCTTCCACTGGAAGTGCAGGACCTGGAAGACGAAGTAACGGGTCTGAGCACACGTATTGAGAAAATCAAGGCTGAAATTGAAGAACTGAGATCAAACGTAGCCAGCAAGAAAATCGAAATCGAAACTGCCAAGGCTTCTATCGAGAAGTACAAGAGCCAGCAGGACAACGTGCGCAACAACCGCGAATATGACGTGCTGACCAAGGAAATCGAATTCCAGAGCCTGGAAGTGGAACTCTGCGAAAAGCGTATCCGTGAATATACAGCCGGCATCAAATCGAAAGAAGAAGAAATCGTGAAGAGCGAACAGCTGCTGGAAGAAAGAAAGAAAGACCTGGAAGTAAAGAAGAACGAACTGGACGAAATCATCTCAGAAACCAAGCAGGAAGAAGAAAAGCTGAGAGAAAAAGCCAAGAATCTGGAAGCTACTATCGAATCGCGTCTGCTTCAGGCTTTCAAGCGTATCCGCAAGAACTCACGCAACGGTCTGGGCATTACTTACGTGCAGCGTGACGCTTGTGGCGGTTGCTTCAACAAGATTCCGCCTCAGAAACAGCTCGACATCCGTATGCGCAAGAAAATCATCGTATGCGAATATTGTGGCCGTATCATGATTGACCCGGAACTGGCTGGTGTGGAAACAGAAAAGCATCTGGAAACAAAAATGAAATAAGCATCAGGCCTCGTCTGATAGCAGAAGAAGGGATTCCCACTCACAGGGGATTCCTTCTTTTTTTATGCGCTACAAATCGGCATAACGGGGAATGTCGGGAAGAAAATAATACGTGTTTCGTACATAGTCAATGCGGCAACAGTAATGACGGAGGCCGTTACTCACCATCAGATAGTCCACCTTCAGCACCATGTTGTAACGGGTAATCTGGTCAAAGACAGCCTGCGTAATCTCCACCGAAGGAGCCTTGTATTCCACAATCATCTGCGGAGTCAGGTCGCGCCGGTAGAGCACCGTATCACAGCGTTTCTTCGTCCCGTTCAGGTTAATTTGTATCTCATTGGCCAACAGTCCTTGCGGATACCCCTTTTCCTTCAGCAGAAAATTCGTAAAATGCTGGCGTACCCACTCCTCCGGAGTCAGCGCTACATACCGGCGACGGAGCACGTCAAATATCACGTTCTTTCCCTCTCGCTGGGCAATCTTGGCCTCAAAAGCAGGCAGGTTCAATGCAAACATAAGCGTTCTTCTATTACGAAGCAAAGATACTCCATTTTCTCAAAAGTACATAAAAGCTGAATTATTTTCCAAAAACCGAAGGTCTCCGGTAAGAGAAAATCCCAAATTCTTTTTTCTGTTTGCATTATTATTGTACATTTGCGTTTAAGGAAGATAATATCATCTTCCCAATAACCTTTTATTTGGCAACACAAATTCTGAGAGCTAATGAAAACAAAAGAAGAAATCGTAGCAAACTGGCTCCCGCGTTATACCAAGCGGAAACTGGAAGACTTTGGTGAGTACATCTTGTTGACAAACTTCAATAAATACGTCGAAATCTTTGCCGAACGGTTCAACGTGCCCATTTTAGGACGCGATGCCAACATGATTTCGGCCCATGCAGAAGGCATGACCATCATCAACTTCGGCATGGGAAGTCCCAATGCGGCCATCATCATGGACCTGCTCAGTGCCGTACATCCGAAAGCCTGCCTGTTTCTGGGCAAGTGCGGAGGTATCGACAAGAAGAACCAGATAGGCGACCTGATTCTGCCTATCGCGGCCATCCGTGGCGAAGGAACATCGAACGATTATTATCCGCCTGAGGTACCGGCTCTCCCGGCCTTTATGCTCCAGCGTGCCGTATCTTCGGCTATCCGTGACCACTCACGCGACTACTGGACCGGAACGGTGTACACCACCAACCGCCGCATCTGGGAGCACGACGAGGAGTTCAAGAAATACCTGCTGAAGACCCGTGCCATGGCTGTGGATATGGAAACGGCGACTTTGTTCACCACCGGATTTGCCAACCACATTCCTACAGGTGCCCTGCTGCTCGTGTCCGACCAGCCCATGATTCCGGAAGGCGTGAAAACGGAACAGAGTGACAGCATGGTGACCAAGAATTTCGTGCATGAACACGTAGAAATCGGTATCGATGCCCTGCGCATGATCATCGATGAAAAGAAGACCGTGAAACACCTGAAATTTGACTGGTAAACCGACGAAAATGGCAAAGGAAGTCACTTACGAAGAGATTGTACGCAACCTGAAGAACCGCATCTATGCGCCCGTATATTTCCTCATGGGCGAAGAGGATTACTACATCGACCGGATTGCCGACTACATCATCGATACCGTACTTAGTGAAACGGAAAAGGAATTTAACCTGACCGTCACATACGGGGCCGATACGGATGTGGCCAACGTCATCAACGCCGCCAAGCGTTACCCGATGATGTCAGAATATCAGGTGGTAGTGGTAAAGGAAGCACAGAGCCTGAAACGCATCGAGGAGCTGGCTTTCTACCTGCAGAAGCCTCAGAAATCGACCATACTGGTGGTATGCTACAAGCACGGCAGCATTGACCGCCGGAAGAAACTAGCCGCCGAAATCGAGAAAAACGGGGTGCTGTTCGAATCGCGGAAGCTCAAGGACAGTCAGATTCCCGGTTTCATCTCCTCATACCTGAAGCGCAAGAAAGTGGAAATCGAGCCCAAAGCATCGGAAATGATGGCCGAGTTTGTAGGAGCCGACCTGAACCGTATGGCCGGCGAACTGGAGAAGCTTATCCTGACACTTCCGGAAGGCGCACGCCGCATCACACCGGAACAGATTGAGCGGAACATCGGTATCAGCAAAGATTACAACAACTTTGAGCTGCGGAGCGCACTGGTGGAAAAGGACGTGCTGAAGGCCAACAAAATCATCAAATACTTCGAGGAGAATCCCAAGAACAATCCGCTACAAATGACACTGGCCATTCTGTTCAACTTCTTCTCAAACCTGATGCTGGCCTATTACGCGCCAGAGAAATCAGACCAGGGAATAGCGGCTCAGTTAGGCTTGAAAAGTCCGTGGCAAGCGAAAGAATACATGGCAGCCATGCGACGATATTCAGGCGTAAAGGTGATGCAAATCATCCATGCCATTCGTGAATGCGATGCCCGGTCGAAAGGCATAGGCAATCCTTCCACACCCGATGGAGAGTTACTGCGCGACCTGATTTATTTCATTCTTCATTAACCGAAATTGAATCCCTGACAAGAGGAAAGCAATACGCTGTACAAGCGGCATACATCTGAAAAGAACCGGATGTATGCCGCTTTTTTCGTTTTTCACGAGAATTGAAAAATCAGGAGGAGAATACAAATGGAGGTCAAATTTTCAATTCTCACAAAGTTTTTCTACAAACAGTAAATTACAGATAGAAGTGGAAGATGTAATATACAAATGTAATCGTT
>NZ_DBEXBB010000063.1:0-2755 GCF_048170425.1 Phocaeicola sp. | reverse complement strand
TTTTGCAAATCTATAAAATAAAAAATACGAGACTCAAACTTGAATCCCGTATTTTCCATTTACACAAAATATTTTATAGTGCCATATAAAGTGATTATACTCTATCGACTTTATATGCCATCTTACTTTTAGGGACATTTACTGAATATCCCGAGGTAGTCAGATAACTATTGCGTAGTAATTTTTGATTCTTCACTGTTTTCTTTTGCCTCTTCAGTAAGCTGGAATGCCGCCTCTTCTGCTTCGGAAATAATCCGTTCTACATCGTCGTATTTCTCAGCAATTTCTTCTTTCATTTCCGTATCAAAAGATTCCGGATTCTGCTCGTCTGCTTGTATCGAAAGACTATCTGCTTCCGTAGTCAATGTATCGGTTGTGTCGGTTGGAATAGGATTTTCCTCTGCTGCAGCTTGTTCTCGTACAGCCTTTTCTGCAAAAATCGCGTCAATGAACTGAGGGTCATTCTTGATTTTGTTCAAGGTTTCATGAGCAGCTTCCTGTTGTGATTCTTTCTTGGAATATCCTTTACCTTGCCCGGCGGGAACTTGTTCTATCACTACCTGTGTTTCAAAGACCGGATTCTGTTGCTCGTCAACCGTCTGCTCCAGCAGATTGAACTCAATGAGGAACTTGTTTTTCTGTCCCCATTCAATCAGTTTCGACTTGAAGTTGACTTCCTTCCGCGACAACTTTTCCAGATTCAGGTAGGGTTTGATAATGCGTTCCTCCATGAAGAACTTGCAAGTTTCGTATCCACGATCCAGATAAATGGCTCCCACAAGCGCTTCAAAAGCATTTCCACACATGTAGCTGTTGTGTGATGACTGCCGTGTGGTATACTTTATCAACTTGTCTAGACCGATTTGCACGGCAATCCGGTTTAATGTTTCTCGTTGTACGATTTTAGAACGTGTGTTGGTCAGGAAGCCCTCTCTTTTTCCCTCAAACCGTTTGTACACAATGTCAGCCACTACTGCATCCAGTATGGCATCTCCTAGAAATTCCAGACGTTCATTGTTCAACAGTCTGCCTTTAGCCTTTACCGAAGAAGATTTGTGCAGGAGGGCCTGCTGATAGATTTCGATGTTTCGCGGGTAAAATCCCAGTATCTTATAAAAACAAAGATAAGACTCCTTATCCTTTCGAAAAAGAAGTCTTATCTCATCTAGTATATTGCTAAACACAGTTTATTCAGTGTATTTTTTAATGATTACACATGCATTGTGACCGCCAAATCCGAATGTGTTGCTCAATGCGGCACGTACAGTACGCTGCTGTGCCTTATTGAAAGTGAAGTTCAGGTTGTAGTCGATTTCTTCATCGTTGTCACCTTCTTCATGGTTGATTGTCGGAGGTACAATGTCATTTTTTACAGACAATACGCAAGCGATGGCTTCTACACCTCCGGTTGCACCCAAAAGGTGTCCTGTCATAGATTTGGTAGAACTGATGTTCAGTTTGTAGGCATGTTCACCAAACAAATCCTTGATGGCTTTTACTTCAGAAACGTCACCTACCGGAGTAGAAGTTCCGTGTACGTTGATATAGTCGATATCTTCTGGTTTCATTCCGGCATCTTCCAGAGCGCTCTGCATAACCAGTTTCGCACCCAGGCCTTCAGGATGAGAGGCTGTTAAATGGTAAGCGTCGCCAGATGCACCTGTACCAGCTAATTCTGCGTATATTTTCGCACCACGTGCTTTAGCGTGTTCCAATTCTTCAAGAATTAAACATCCGGCACCTTCGCCCATTACGAAACCATCGCGGCTAGCACTGAACGGACGTGAAGCACGTGCAGGGTCGTCATTGCGTGTAGACAGTGCATGCATGGCATTGAAGCCGCCTACTCCTGCAGGGAAGATAGCTGCTTCAGCTCCACCTGTTACAATGATGTTGGCTTTTCCCAAGCGGATATAGTTGAATGCATCAGCTATAGCGTTAGAAGAAGACGCACATGCAGAAGTAGTGGTGAAGTTAGGTCCGTGGAAGCCGTACATGATAGAAATCTGTCCGGATGCAATATCTGCAATCATCTTCGGAATAAAGAACGGATTGAATTTCGGTCCGAGGTCATCTTTTGTTTTCTCGTAACCGGCAACTTCTTCTTCGAAAGTATGAATACCTCCGATTCCGACGCCGAGAATCACTCCGACTTTGTTCAAATCTTCTTTTTCTACGTCGATACCGGCATCAGTTACTGCTTCTTTAGCTGCAACTACTGCATACTGAGTGTAAAGGTCCATCTTACGGGCTTCCTTACGGTCAATATGGTCAGCAGCATTGAAGTTCTTCACTTCGCAAGCGAACTGAGTCTTAAATTTTGACGCATCAAAATGAGTAATAGGTCCTGCTCCGCTGACGCCGTTCAGGAGGTTGTTCCAGAATTCCGGAACAGTGTTACCTACTGGAGTCAACGCACCAAGACCTGTTACTACTACTCTTTTTAATTCCATAAAAGTAGAATTAAATTATTTTGCGTTAGCTTCGATGTAAGAGATAGCGTCACCTACAGTCTGGATTTTTTCTGCCTGATCGTCTGGAATAGAGATTCCGAATTCTTTTTCGAATTCCATGATCAATTCTACAGTATCCAAAGAGTCAGCACCCAGGTCGTTAGTGAAGCTAGCAGTTGCAACTACTTCTGATTCTTCTACGCCCAATTTATCTACAATAATTTTCTGTACTTTTGATGCGATTTCAGACATAATTCTAAGTTTTTTAAGTTTATAAATAATGTAATTTATTGATTTTTCGC
>NZ_DBEXBB010000062.1:0-5227 GCF_048170425.1 Phocaeicola sp. | reverse complement strand
ACTTTTTAATGTAATCCAAACCGTAATTTCGTTGCAAAGATATAGTTTTTTATTTGAATATATAAACAGATGCCATACAGAAAATAAGTTCTTCTCAGAAAACGGGCAATGTATAAACCAAACCTAATGAGATGCGCTGGTGGTTATAACTTTCCGCTCCCCAGGAACGTGCTTTTTCTGTCAAATGTACGTTCTTATACAAGAGATGCAGGTAACACAACAATTCGCTATTTTTCAAAGGATAGTATTCCGCGCAAAGCTGTACGTTCCATACCCTTCGGTAAGTACCTGCAGAAAACATGTTATTTGCCCTAAACACATTTCCTTGTTCGTAAACTCCTTTCACATACATGTTCCAATGTGAAGCCACACGGTAGTCTAGATTAAATATCGTTGTAAAATAATCCACATTCTGTACCGTAATACCCTCCCCATTCACAACTGCCACTTCACTGATAAGCCCTTTAGAGTCGATTCCCTCACGTGAATACATAAAATCGATATAACCTAAAAAGGGTTTCTTGTCCCATACATTTCCACAAGTAAAATAAAATACATTCTTATTTTTTGCCAGCTGTCCATACGAAAGAGAATAACGAAGCTGCATGGAGTGGTCTACAAAATAGCCATCCCAGTTAACAGTTGCCAACAAAGGAACTCTAGTAGACTCAACTCCTTCCGGAAGTCCATACATAAATTGGTCAGCACTATCTCCGTTCCGATTATTTGTCAACTGAAAATTGAACTCATGGTTGTCATTCATCTTGTAGGCCGCATTCAAACCCGCCTGATAGCATGGTATCGTGTTATTGAAATCGGAATAATGACGCACTTTAATGGCATTCACCCAGCATTCATAACCACTGAACTGAACAGGTTGTTTTCCGGCAGTCAGTTTCCATTTGTCATTCAACTGCCAACCCACCATAGCCAATTCTACAGAACCGGACAGATTATCCAATGGAATATTGGGAGTCGTGTATTGATTCAAAGACTGACGAAAATGATAGGAAAATTTTTCATGAAATCCCCCTAATACCTCTAAACGGATACGATGCACTTTAAATGCAGCTTCATCTAATGTCGCATTATTAAATGAAACATCAGCAGCAGAACAGAACTGAATATTCATATCAGCCCAATCCACCTTCCGCCTGCCGTCCGTCATTCTCTCCAACAGCGGCACATCATCTTTAGAAGAGACCATAGATTCACTTTGAGCATACCCATTTTCCACCGACAACACAAGGCACACCACCAAAGATAATACAATCTCTCTCCAAATTTTAATTTCAGCCAGCTGCCTTATCATAAATTACAAAGATTGACGAATACGAACCAATTTCACCAGCAAATCTTCTAGCAAGTCCAACTTTAGCATATTGGCTCCATCGCTTTTTGCTCTAGAAGGATCTTCATGAGTTTCCATAAACAACCCATCCACACCAACTGCCACACCAGCCTTTGCCACAGTTTCAATAAGCTGTGGCATACCTCCTGTAACCCCTGAAGTCTGATTGGGCTGCTGTAAAGAATGTGTCACATCCAGCACTACCGGATGTCCGAAAGATTGCATCTCCGGAATTCCTCTATAATCGACAATCAAATCCTGATAACCAAAGGTTGTACCACGTTCCGTTAGCATCACCTGATCATTGCCAGCCTCGACCACCTTATCAGCCGCAAAACGCATAGCAGCAGGAGATAAAAACTGACCTTTCTTAATATTGACTATCTTTCCGGTACGAGCTGCAGCAACCAGCAAATCCGTCTGACGACAAAGGAACGCAGGTATCTGCAACACATCTACATATTCGGCAGCCATTTCGGCCTCAGAAGCAGTATGGATATCTGTTACTACAGGAATATCAAACATATTTCTTACCTTAGCCAAGACTTTCAACGCTTTTTCATCACCTATTCCTGTGAAAGAATCCAGGCGAGAACGATTCGCTTTCCGGTAAGAACCTTTAAAAACATATGGAATATGCAATTTATCCGTAATTTTTACTACTCGCTCCGCAATACGAAGAGCCATCTCCTCTCCTTCTATCACACAAGGACCTGCCAGCAGGAAAAACATGTCATCCCGCTTTAACTCAGAAATATTTTTTATCATATCAATTAGGTATTATCAAAGTAATTGCTTCTGGAGCTATTGTTATTTCGATAGGGAAATGACGGTCCAACCAAAGCCGGCCATCCAGACTGACTTCAGCATTCTGTGCACGCAATATCTTTACACAACGAGTACGATACGGCTTAACCGTCTTATGATTCAACAACCTTCCTCTCTGCAACATCCACAATCCGGAAAGCAACTGACGCAGCTCAGGACGGTAAATAATAGAAACATCAAGCCATCCGTTATATGGAACCGCACTTGGAGTCAGACCATACCCATAGGCACTACCTATACCCACAGCCATGATACGTCCACGAATATGTTCATCATTCACTTTCAAATGCATCCGGTGTAATTTTCTTTCAAAAGCCACCAGAAATAACGAAGCCAAATAAGATATTAAAGGTATTCCCCAGAAACGGCGGGTTTCATTCGTAATTCGTACAATACGAGCCCCAAGCCCCATATATACGGCATTCAAGAAATAACGAGTCTGATGACGCTCCCTATCAAAATAAGAAAACACCCCAATGTCTATTTTCCGTAGACGTCGATTAATCAATACGTCTACAGCCTCTTTATAGTCATCTGAGTTCAATCCCCAATATTTCGCAAAATCATTCCCGATTCCGTTCGGAATAATACCCAAAGCTATTTGATTTTTATCTTTTACATCAGAATTCATGATACCGTTCAAGGCATCATTGATTGCACCATCTCCACCTACAACCACAATAGTAAGATAACCATTATTAGCCAGTGTTCTTGCCAAACGCTCCACCGAACCAAATCCTTCCGACTGCACATAATCATATTTTACCTTACATTCATCCATGTAAGCACGAATAGCCTGCCAACGCTTCTGCGCTTTGCGGCTTCCGGCTTTCGGGTTATAGATTACCCCCCATCTGTCTGGTTCTACTGCCATTTACGTTTACTTTATCAAATCAATAATTCGTTCAACATTCTCCTCCAGCGGTGTTTCAGCATCTATCCAATGAATTTGAAAACCTCTTCTCTCCATACCTCTAAACCAGGTCATTTGACGTTTGGCGAACTGGTGAATGGCAATTTCAAGTTGACTGAACATTTCATCATAAGATAACTTACCGACCGCATATAGCGTTAAGTATTTATATTCCAATCCATAATAAATCAAGTCTTCAGGATTTATACCTTCGTCCAATAAAGCCATTACTTCATCAATCATCCCTTCCTGTAAACGCTTCTTCAATCGCTTAGTAATCTTTTGTCGACGCAAATCCCGGTCTATATCTACTCCTATAATCAAACTATGTATTTCAGGAAATGAACGAGCATTAACATCTTTAGTCAAATAATATTCCTCTATTTCAATTGCCCGAATAGCTCGTTTCACGGTGTCTACATCTGTAGAATTATGCAGTCTCTTATAGCGAGACAATATATCTGTCAGTTCTTCAAGCGACTTAGTGGCCAAACGTTCCCTTAAAGCCTTATTTTCTGGTACAGGCAGCAAGCGGTATCCCTTCAATATTGATTCCAGATACATACCTGTACCTCCACATAAAATCGGCAAAAGTCCTCTTCCCTTTATATCCTCGTATGCGACCAAAAAATCACGTTGAAATTCAAATACATTATATTTATAACCAGGCTCCACAATGTCTATCAAATGATAAGGAATCCTATAGCCCTCAACTATATAATCGGACAAATCTTTACCTGTTCCCAAATCCATCCTACGATACACCTGACGACTATCACCACTAATAATCTCTGTTTTCAGACGAGCAGCTAAGGCTACAGCCAAAGAAGTTTTTCCTGAAGCCGTTGGACCAAGTATCGTAATCAAATCATAATTCATAAGATCATTCTTGAGAAGTTCAGTGGCAAAGATAGTTTTTTTCTGCACAACACACACGAATATGCGCAAAAAAAAGCCGCCAGGATTTTCTCCTGACGGCTTTTGCTATATGGTCTAAACTAATTAGCAGTTTACAGAAGCCATGTGAGCAATCAAATCCAATACTTTGTTAGAGTAACCGATTTCGTTGTCATACCAAGAAACGACCTTAACGAAAGTATCAGTCAAAGCGATACCAGCTTTTGCATCGAAGATAGAAGTGTGAGTATCACCCAGGAAGTCAGAAGAAACAACTGCATCTTCAGTGTAACCCAGAATACCCTTCAATTCACCTTCAGCAGCTTCTTTCATTGCAGCACAGATTTCAGCATATTTAGCCGGTTTAGCCAAGTTAACTGTCAAGTCAACTACAGAAACATCCAAAGTCGGAACACGCATAGACATACCAGTCAGTTTACCGTTCAAAGCCGGGATAACTTTACCTACAGCCTTAGCAGCACCAGTTGAAGACGGGATAATGTTACCAGAAGCAGCACGACCACCTCTCCAGTCTTTCATAGAAGGACCGTCAACTGTTTTCTGAGTAGCAGTAGTAGAGTGAACGGTAGTCATCAAACCATCAGTGATACCCCATTTATCGTTCAAAACCTTAGCGATAGGAGCCAAGCAGTTAGTAGTACAAGAAGCGTTAGAAACGAACTGAGTACCTTTAACATAAGTTTTTTCGTTTACACCGCAAACGAACATCGGAGTGTCATCCTTAGAAGGAGCTGACATAACTACATATTTAGCACCAGCTTCGATATGAGCCTGAGCTTTTTCTTTAGTCAAGAACAAACCAGTAGATTCTACTACGTATTCAGCACCTACTGCATCCCAAGCCAATTCTTTAGGATCCTTGCAAGCTGTTACACGGATTTCTTTACCGTTAACAATCAATTTGCTGTTTTCAACGTCAGCTTCGATAGTTCCATTAAACTGACCGTGCATAGTATCATATTTCAACATATATGCCAAGTAATCTACTGGACACAAGTCGTTAATACCTACGATCTGAATATCGTTTCTGTTCTGAGCTGCGCGGAATACGAAACGGCCGATACGACCGAAACCGTTAATACCTACTTTAATCATTTTGTTTAAAATTTAAAGGTTTTATAATTGCTTTATAAACACTCACTCTATTAGTAATCAAAAAGAAAACATCAATTTGATATTTATTTTTTTCTGATTGCGATGCAAAAATAAGTATTTCT
>NZ_DBEXBB010000061.1:0-6388 GCF_048170425.1 Phocaeicola sp. | reverse complement strand
ATTCTACATTTGTAAATGTTTCTATAAAAAATAACAAATATGGGTCAGACTCTATTGACGAATATACAGAAAGGCGTTAAAAGTGCATTGGTAAAGCAACGTATCATTACGCACTTGATTTATGCGGGTAGCACAACAATTACAGATTTGTCCAAGTCGATGGGACTAAGTGTTCCTACAGTGACAAAATTTGTAGATGAAATGTGCAAGGAAGGATATGTGAACGATTGTGGAAAACTGGAAACCAGTGGAGGACGCCATCCAAGTTTGTATGGCTTGAATGCGGATTCTGCCTATTTTATAGGAGTCGCTCTGGCTGTACAGTCATTAAGTCTGGGGGCTATCAACTTTAAGGGAGAAGTTCTTCAGACCAAAATGGAAATACCATTTAAGCTGGAAAATACACCGGAATGTTTGGAGCGTATCTGTCAGGAGATAGAAACGTTTATCGATGAGCTTCCCTGTGATAAATCAAAGATTCTGAATATCTGTATTGGTATGACTGGAAGAGTAAATCCGGAGACTGGTTGCAGTTACACACATCTGACTTATGGCGACAAGCCTTTGGCAGAGATGTTCACAGAAAGATTGGGTATTAATGTATGCATTGATAACGATAGTCGGGCAATGGCTTACGGAGAATACATTATGCGTTCAGAAAAATGTCCGAAAAATCTGATTTATGTGAATGTGAACTGGGGACTGGGACTTGCCATTATTATTGACGGTAAGTTGTATTCTGGTATGTCTGGTTTTGCCGGAGAGTTTGGTCATAATTACGGATATGACAATCAGCAGATTTGTTATTGCGGCAAAAAAGGATGTATTGAAACAGAAGTGTCTTGCTCCGCTTTGTATCGTAAGTTTATTGCGCGTCTGCATCAGGGAGAAAACTCTGTGCTACTGAAAGAAAAGTCAATTGATGAAATCACATTGGCTGATATTATTTCTGCTGTTCGTCGTGAAGATGTGCTGGCGATTGAATTGGTGGAAGAAATCGGTGCAAAACTGGGACGCCATATTGGTGACCTGATTAATGTGTTCAATCCGGAACAAGTGATTATCGGAGGAGAATTTTCGAAAGTAGGAGAATACTTGTTGCCGCCGGTTATTTCGGCAGTCCGTAAATACACGTTGAATTTGATGTATAAGGATTCTGATATCGTGTTGTCTGAATTGAAAGAGAAAGCCAATGTAATAGGCTCTTCTTTGTTGTCAAGGAGTAAGTTGTTTGCATTGGAATAAAAGACTTTTATTGAGATAAAAATCCCCGGAAAGCCAAAGTATAACTTGGCTTTCCGGGGATTTTTCCTTATAGGGATGTCTTTTGCATGCTTTGACGGCATGTTTCCCAGCTTTCATTAAAAGCAGCCATGGAGGGGAATAAGATGTTGGCACCTTCTTGCAAAAGTACGTTGTCTGGCAGTGGCCCGGTATTCAATGCGATAGTGAAGATTCCGGCTGCTACACCTGCTTTAACTCCTAGTGGGGCATTTTCAATGACTATTGCCTCATTGGCTTGTATGCCAGCCTTTTGCAGAGCCATCAGATAGGGTTCAGGATTAGGCTTTCCATATTTTACGTCGAAGGCTGTCACCATCAGTTCACGCTGGAAGATTCCTGGAAAATAGTGGTTTAGTTTGTCCAATAAAGAGAGCTGTCCGGAACCTGTTACGACTATTGGAGTCAGTCCGCTTCCTTTTATTTTTTTCAACACTTCAAAAGCTCCAGGCATGGGGGCAGCTTTAGGCAGCTTATTGAATAAATCACTCTTTGTCTGATAGATTCGTTTGATTTCTTCTTCATCTGCCTCATATCCCCTTTCTCTTTGACTGACAATATTGATGGTAGCTGCACCGGTACGTCCTTCGTGAAGGTAAGCTTCCTCTTTGCTCAGGTTCATTCCGTATTGTTTCATGGCTTCATTCCAGGCTGTGGCATGGTTTTTCATGGAGTCAAACAATACACCGTCCATGTCGAACAATACGGCTTTTAAGTTAATGTGTGTGTAATGATGTGTAGTGAGATATTGGTTGATTTCTTGTTGGAACATGATAGTATGTTTATAATATACAGGCACGTATTACATGGGCGGCACTTTCCTTTATGGAGGAAAGAGTGCTTTTCATGTAATTCGTGCCTGTCAATGAAAACGGAGTGGTGAACTCTCGTTTATTTATTTTTTCAGACGAGCTTGGATTGCTTCAGATTCTTTTTCGTATCCCGGTTTGTTCAGAAGGGCAAACATGTTTTTCTTGTAAGCTTCTACGCCCGGCTGGTTGAACGGATTTACTTCGAGCAGGTATCCGCTGATTCCGCAAGCCTTTTCGAAGAAATAGATAAGCTGTCCCAGGTAGTATTCGTTCAGTGAAGGAACGCTTACACGCAGGTTAGGAACTCCACCGTCTACGTGTGCAAGCTGTGTACCGAGTTCGGCCATCTTGTTTACTTCGTCGATGCGTTTGCCTGCCAGGAAGTTCAGTCCATCCAGGTTTTCTTCATCGCTCGGGAAGTGAAGTTCGTGGCTTGGAGTTTCTACAGAAACTACTGTTTCGAAGATGCTGCGTTCACCCTGCTGAATCCACTGTCCCATAGAGTGAAGGTCTGTAGAGAAGTCTACAGAGCTCGGATAGATACCTTTCAGGTCCTTACCTTCAGATTCACCGTACAGCTGTTTCCACCATTCCATGAAGTAGTGAAGTTTCGGTTGGAAGTTTACTAAGATTTCAATTTTCTTTCCGCTCTGATACAGTTCGTTACGAGTAGCAGCATACAAAGCAGCCGGGTTTTCGTACATGTTTTCGTTGGCACAAACCTTTTCCATTTCGCAAGCACCGGCAACCAGCTGGTCAATGTCGATTCCAGCTACTGCAATAGGAAGCAAGCCTACCGGAGTCAATACAGAGAAACGTCCGCCTACATTGTCAGGAATGATAAATGATTTGTAACCTTCCTTGTCGGCTGTTGTACGGGCTGCACCTTTCTTTGCATCTGTAACAGCTACGATAACCTTGCGAGCCATTTCTTTACCTCTTTGGTCTTCGCACTGCTTTTTCAGCAAACGGAAAGCAAGAGCGGTTTCAGTAGTTGTTCCAGATTTAGATATGTTGATTACACCAAATTTTTTGTCTTTCAGGAATTCAGTCAGTTCGAACAAGTAGTCTTCGCTGATGTTGTGTCCGGCAAAAATAATAGTAGGCTGTCCGGCTTTTTTCTCCTGCAACCAAGCAAAGCTGTTTGACATCGCTTCAATGACCGCACGTGCGCCCAGATAACTTCCTCCGATACCAGCTACGATTACTACGTCGCAGTTTTCGCGAAGTGTCTGTGCAGTAGCTTTCAGGTCATTCAAGTGTTCCTTTGTGATGGAAGAAGGTAAATGCAACCAACCCAAGAAGTCGTTTCCTAAGCCTGTGCCTTTTTCCAGCGTTTCCATACAAGCTTTTACCTTTGGTTCATAAGAAGCCAATTTTTCCTTAGATATAAAATCTAAAGTCTTTTCAATGTTCAGTTTAATGTTTTCCATAACTGTTTTCTGATTTTATCTAAATGAGTCAGTTAATAATTTGATTTCTATCATTGGTGATATACGTTCGTAAAGAATATTATAGACGGCATCCACAATGGGCATATTGACATGCAGGTGCTTGTTCAGCTCCTTGATACATTTGGTGCCATAATATCCTTCAGCAATCATTTCCATTTCAATCTGTGCGCTTTTTACGGAATATCCCTTACCAATCATGGTGCCGAACACGCGGTTACGGCTGAAATTGGAATAAGAAGTCACGAGAAGGTCGCCCAGGTAGGCTGAATCGTTTGTACAACGGTTTACGGGGTGTACGGTATCTAAGAACCGGTTCATTTCCTGTAAGGCATTGGATACCAGTACAGCCTGGAAGTTGTCTCCATATTTCAGACCGCTGCAGATTCCGGCTGCAATGGCATATACATTCTTCAGCACGGAAGCATATTCAATGCCGGCTACGTCCGTATTGACCGAAGTCTTGATGTAGTGACCGGCCAGTTGCCGTGCGAACATCTTGGCTTTTTCAATGTCTTTGCATCCTACGGTGAGGTAAGAAAGCCGTTCCAATGCCACTTCTTCCGCATGACAGGGACCTGCCAGTACGGCTATGTTGTTTTCTGGAACGTCATAAATCTTGTGGAAATAATCGGATACGATAAGGTTTTCGTCGGGTACGATACCCTTGATAGCAGTAACGATGAATTTATCCTTCAGTTTGGTTTTTAGCTTTTTGAGGTGACTTTTCAGATACGGTGAGGGGGTGACAAAAATCAGTGTGTCTGACTCTCTCACTACCTTGTTGATGTCTGATGAAAAGTTGATGCATTTCATGTCGAAACGCACACTTGTCAGATAGGCTGGATTGTGACCCAGACGCTTGAATTCTTCAATTCGGTCGTCACGGCGCATGTACCAGTTTATGGATTCAGCCTGGGTTAAAATGATTTTAGCTATAGCAGTGGCCCAGCTGCCTCCCCCCATAATCGCTATTTTCCCGGGTAATTTCATACTCTTATATTTAATGAAAAACAGATATGAAGGACAAGGAATATTCTTTGTCCTTCATACACTTTCATTCATTTATTTAATCTTTTCTATCCAGCCAGCTACTTCGTCTACTGTGGGGTTGGCAAGTTCCAGTTTGTATTTCTTGTTGATGCCACAAATGTCCTGATGAAGTTTCTGCGGATTCACCTCCTTCATATCAGTCACAAGATTATATCCGGCTTTCTGAATTACCGGAACCCACTCTTCTGCGATTCCTAATTCCATGAATTTAGCAGGCGCATCTTTCGGGATTACTTTTTCCGGACGCATCTGCGGGAAGAACAACACTTCCTGAATCGTGCTCTGACCGGTCATCAGCATCACCAGACGGTCCATACCGATACCCATACCCGAGGTAGGAGGCATGCCGTATTCCAATGCACGAACGAAGTCCTTGTCGATAATCATCGCTTCGTCGTCTCCCTTTTCGCTCAGTCTCATCTGCTCTTCGAAGCGTTCCAGCTGGTCAATCGGGTCATTCAACTCAGAATATGCGTTACAAAGTTCTTTACCGTTCACCATCAGCTCAAAACGTTCTGTCAAATCCGGATTGCTGCGGTGTTTCTTTGTCAGCGGAGACATCTCGATAGGATAATCTGTGATGAAAGTCGGCTGGATGTAATGGCCTTCGCAAAATTCGCCGAAGATTTCGTCAATCAGCTTGCCTTTACCCATGGTGTCATCGATTTCCATATTGAGTTTCTTGCAAACTTCACGAATCTGTTCTTCGTTCATGCCCGTCAGGTCATAGCCGGTAAATTCCTTGATAGAGTCCAGCATGGTTACACGTTTGAACGGAGCCTTGAAGTTAATCAGGTTATCACCTACTTGTACTTCTGTAGTACCATTTACGTCCAGACAGATTTTTTCAATCATGTTCTCGGTAAATTTCATCATCCAGTTGTAATCCTTGTAGGCTACATAAATTTCCATACAGGTAAATTCAGGATTATGTGTACGGTCCATACCTTCGTTACGGAAGTTCTTGCCGATTTCATACACACCTTCAAAACCGCCTACAATCAGTCTTTTCAGATACAACTCGCTGGCAATACGCATGTACAATGGAATATCCAATGCGTTGTGGTGAGTAATAAAGGGGCGGGCAGCAGCTCCTCCGGCGATAGACTGAAGAATAGGAGTTTCTACTTCGATATATCCTTTAGAGTTGAAATATTCTCTCATAGAATTGTAGACCTTGTTCCGTTTCAGGAATATTTCTTTTACTCCGTCATTAACTACCAAGTCTACATAGCGCTGACGGTAACGGAGTTCAGGGTCTTCAAACTTATCGTAAGCTACTCCATCTTTGTATTTTACAATCGGGAGCGGACGGATTGATTTCGACAATACGGTCAGTTTTTGTGCATGGATAGAGATTTCGCCCATCTGGGTGCGGAATACAAAACCTTCGATTCCAACGAAATCGCCCAAATCCAGCAAGCGTTTGAAAACTACATTATATAAATCTTTGTTTTCATCCGGACAGATATCATCGCGGGTTATATATACTTGTATACGGCCTTTAGAATCCTGTAATTCAATGAAAGACGCTTTTCCCATTACACGACGAGACATGATACGTCCTGCAACGGATACTTTGCGAGGTTCAGCATCATCTTTGAATTCGGCTTTTATGTCAGTCGAAAAAGCGTTGGTTACATACTCGGCAGCAGGGTATGGTTCAATCCCCATTGCTCTCAACTCATTCAGGCTGTTGCGTCTGATTATTTCCTGTTCGCTTAATTCTAATACGTTCATTTGTTAGTATATTAACTCATTCTGGGCACAAAAATAAAAAACATTTTGCAA
>NZ_DBEXBB010000060.1:0-9365 GCF_048170425.1 Phocaeicola sp. | reverse complement strand
ATCGGTATAATTGAATGATGTGCTCGTCGGGACGGGGGCTCCCGTCCCTTGCCGCACGGCGCTCCCCGAGCGATGAGTTTTTAGGGAGAAAATATACGGATATTGAGTTTTTGTTGTAGTTTTGCAGAACTGACAACCTTTTTAGGAATATAATGTTTAACCTGTCAACTTAGTCAGGAATTAATCTTCAAACTGACAACTATTTTCAGTACACTTCACGCACAAAAGCACCTTTCCCAAAACGCAAGTACATTTGAGTTCAAACGCACTTGCGTTTTCCTCCAAACGTAAAAGAGTTTTCCAAAAAGTTCTTCGGGGCTTTCTTCCAAACACCCCGGCATTTTTGTCCGAAATCTCGCTTTTCACACAGATTTTCACGTATTTGATTACCTAAATTCGCTCAAACCTTCGTTTTTACACAAAAGTCACCCCTTCCAGAAGGCTTCTGAGAGGGGTAGCAAAATCTACGGCAAGAAAAAAATGCGAAATCCCGCCATTCAAAAAGAAAGCAGAATTCCGCATTTCAAATCTTTTACTCAACAATATTTACAAAATAAAAGCAAGATGATTTTTCAAACTAATACATATCCCAGTACTTTTCGCACTCATGAAGGTAGTCCGTTTCCGGATGAGAACCGAACACCAGCGCATAGAAGGAAGTACCCCGCAAACGGGCACGATGAATCTCGGCCAGCAGGTCGTCCGCAGGGGGCGGCATCTCGAAATCGGAAATCAGCACCACGTCAGATCGCTGCCAACCGTGGGTGCGCAACATCATCAGGGCTTCGGAAAAAGCCGGACGCACATCGGTTCCTCCATCGAAACGACGTTGCAAGAATTCCACTAACATCGGGAAATCGGTTTTCAGGTCACGAATCAGCAAGGTTTGTATATCCTCTGAAAAGTTGATGACATAACATTTCCGCGAAGTGGCCTCCGTCAGGCGGGCAATGGCCAGCACGGCCGATTTGGCCAGGCGTTCGCGGCCTTCGCGCATGGAGCCGGAGGTATCTATACATATAATGTAAGGTCCTTGCGCACTGACTTTCTTTTTCTCCGGTGAGGGAGCGGAGGTGTCTTCATGCGAATAGGAATCAAACTGTTGCAGGCGTTTCTCCACATAACGTTGCATGAAGAAGGGATGCAGCACCTCATCGGTGAGGTAGCAGTACTCCACAGGCAACAGGCTGTTGAGGTCGTCGCCCAGGGTCACGCCTTCCACATCACTCTGTGAAGCATGGCGAATGAGGCTGTCTGCCCGCAGGCCCGACAGGGAATCGAAGCTTTCTTTCCGTCCGCCTGCGTTCTTTCCCAGGCAACGCACCAGCTCGCGTATCTGGCGGTTCTGCTCCATGGCTTTTTCGTAGGGGACTACTTTCTGGTAGAGTTCCGGATGGTTTCGCAACAGCCACTTCACGCGCGATCCCCGAAAATTGCCTTCCGTTTTCAAGCCGAACGATTTATCTAAAATCTGAAATCCTTCGCACAGACGGAAGAGATGCTGGTACTGGTAGTCATATTCCTTGACCGTGAGCAGATGGTGCCACTTGTCGAGGAAGAGTTCCTGCAAGGCTGCCCGTTCTTCACTCCGTTCGGGAAGCCGGGACAGGCGACCGATGTAATAGGATACATCGAGTTCGGCCAAGGTATAGCGTTTGCGGAAGGCGGTTTCCATCCGTTGCAGGAATACCAGGAAATCGGTCGGCGGCAGGGTTTCGTGCTCGTAGAAGACTTCCCATTCGGGAGTGTAGCGGGAATAGAATTCCTGCAAGGAAGGGGCCGTCTGGCGATAATAATCCCAGATGCACTCTTCCAGTTCGCTTTCCAGCACGGTGTGGTGCTGAAGGTATTCTTCCATCCGCGCCCGGCTTCGTTCACGAAGTTGCTCCAAATAGGCTGTCTTCAGGTCTTTCAGACGGATATTCCTCGTTCTCTTTCCGGTATGCATGTTTCATTTCCTCCAACTCGTTCCGATAGCGGAACAGGGCTTTCGACGGTTCGCCCAGTATCCGGCCCATGGCTTCTTTCTCTCTTTTCCCGACAAACAGATGGTTCGCGCAGTAGTCGGCTTCTTCTTTTACCCAATCGCCGCAATGGGCTTCTGCATGGCTGAGCCGTTGTTCCAGCTGGCTGAAGCGTGCGGGGATGTCTTCCTGTGCCTGTACTTCCATGGCGGGCAGAGCCGTACAGTCAGGAGTACACAGCAAGGGGTATTCATAGTCGTTGATAAATACTGAACGACGGCCACGGCGCAGGGTATAGACTTTGGATGGGGATACCTTGTTGCGCATGGAGGGGTCATACTTCTTCAGTACATAGCAATCGGTCTTGTACTTGTCTTTATGCAGATAGAACTGTTTACCGACGTCGTCCAGCTGCTGATAGTCGGACGCAAAGAGGAGCAGTCGTCCGGCCAGGCGTACGCGTTCCACCTGATAGTAGTATGTATCGACTAACTGTAGTCCGGCATCGGCCCGCTCGCGCAAGGCTCCTGCCGAGTCGAGTTCTTTCTTCAAAGCCTGCAAATCGGCTTCAATGCCCGACAGGTTCAGCACGTAGCCACGCACGCTCTCGCCTACTGCCGTCAGCACGGCATCGCGTACCCAGTCTATCTGGCTGGTCTCGTTCCACAGGCAGTGTACCATCAGCAGGCAGTCGGACAGGCGTACCTCGGTATTTCCTTGCAGAAAGGCAGCGGCTCGCAGCAGGCGGACGATTTTCTTCCAACGACGGTCGGACACATAAAGTGCTACATCGGAAGGTGAATCGGCATTTTCTAACTGGCGGTTATAATCTTCTAATTTATCCTTAAGGGAATGGATGACTTCCAGCACGGAATAATGCAGGCCGACGGATTTCATCTGTTCCTGCCACTGACGGTATTCTTCATCGCTCACCGCCAGATGCTCATCCATTTCCGGTTCGCTTTCGTCGGCAGTGGAAATCATCCGGTCGAAATCGGACAGGTCTTCAATGCCGCCCACTAACCTACGCACTAAGAAGCGGTCGTACAGTGCTTCCAGTCCTTGTCCTGAAGCCGGAAGTTCGTTCGATGCGGCAATCAGTCCCTTCATGGGAACCCGTACCGAGAACTGTCCGTTGCGGTAGATTTTCTCATTGATGACGGTCAGAAGGGCGTTCTGTATGGCAGGACCGGCTTTCCATATTTCATCTAAAAAAACGACAGTGGCGGTGGGCAGATAGCCTTCTGTCATTCGCTCGTAGGTGTCTTCGTTTTTCAGTTTGGCGATGGACACGGGACCGAAAATTTCATCGGGAGTACTGAACCGCGACATGAGGTACTCGAAAGCTGTCCCCCCACGGAACATCAGTTTCAAGCGGCGGGCTACCATGCTCTTGGCCACTCCCGGAGGCCCCAGCAGAAAGATACTCTCTCCTGCCACAGCCGAAAGCAACGCCAGGGCCATGACTTCTTCTTTGCCGTACACCCGCTCGTTCAGGGTGTCCAGCAGTCTCACTATACGGTTCTTCAACGCTTCCATTTTACATAAAGTGAAGGAATAAACTTATGGTGTTGCGACAATACATTGAGTGTCTGAAGCACGACTGACAACACAATAAGTCCCAAACCAAGATAAAAACTGAAATTCAAATCTTTAGCCTCCTGAAAAATCAGCATGGCGCCGATGATGCTGTATATCGGCTCCAGGTTATAACTCAAGTTGACCGTAAAGGCAGAAATCATTTTCAGTACCTGAATTTGAAGGATATAAAGTCCCACGGTGCATACCGAAGCTAGGCAAAGCAGGTAAATCAAATCCTGTGCACCGGGCAGAATAGAGGGCACCGGAAAGTAATGCAAATAGGCCGGCAAGATGCAGGAGATACCTAAGAAGCCACCTATCATCTCGTAAAGCAACATCGTGCTGGAGGTGTAGTTCACAGCTACCTTCTTGTTGACGATGGTAAACAGAGAAGCCAAAGCCGATGAAATGACTCCCATACAAATACCCACCCGATAGCGAGTATCAAAATGGAATATCAGCACAATGCCCAGCACGGCTACCAGACTGAACAGAATCTCCCGCAAGGAAATGCGGTGACGATTGATAAGGGGCTCAAAAACAGCCGTGAAAATACTCATCAATGAAAGGCAAACGACCCCGATGGATACGTTGGAAGCCTTGATACTTCCATAGAAGAATATCCAGTGTAAAGCCAGCAGCAATCCCACAGAACCAATCTTGGCTACATCGCCCAAAGTCACTTTCCGCAGCTTTTTCAGAAACGAAAGCAGCAGGAAAAACATCACGGAGGCGAACATCATCCGATACCACACGAGCAAGCCTTCATTCAGGGTAATCAGTTTTCCGAAAATCCCCGTTCCTCCGGCGATGAGAATGGAAAGGTGCAGTTTTATGAATGCTTCCTTCATATAAAAAGAATCTAATGTGAACACAATACAAGAAAGCGAAGAACTCCTCACGTATGACCGGCGGAATTCTTCGCTTCTTATGATTTATTTCTATACAATCGCTACCTGATTACAGCGGCATGTTACCGTGTTTCTTCGGCGGATTGCTCTGGCTCTTGTTCTGAGTCATTTCCAATGCCTGAATCAGTTTATAGCGAGTATCCTTCGGAAGGATGATTTCATCGATGTAACCCTGTTCGGCTGCACGGTAAGGATTAGAGAATTTTTCCTTGTATTCTTCTACAGCCTTCGCCTTTTCTTCCGGAGTAGCCTTGCGATACAGGATGTTTACAGCACCATCAGCACCCATTACGGCGATTTCTGCGGTCGGGTAAGAGAAGTTTACATCGGCACCGATAGGTTTACTGTTCATTACGATGTAAGCACCACCGTAAGCCTTACGGGTAATTACGGTAATCTTAGGCACTGTAGCTTCTGCGTACGCATACACAATCTTTGCTCCGTGACGGATGATACCGTTGTGTTCCTGTGTACATCCCGGCAAGAAGCCCGGCACGTCTTCGAAAGTAACGATAGGAATATTGAAGCAGTCGCAGAAACGGATAAAGCGAGAAGCCTTGTCGGAAGCATCGATGTCGAGCACACCGGCCAGGTAAGCAGGCTGGTTGGCTACAATACCTACAGAACGTCCGCCCAGGCGAGCAAATCCTACCACGATATTCTTGGCAAAGTGAGGCATCACTTCAAAGAAATAGTGGTTGTCGACTACCGGTTCGATGATGTTCTTGATGTCGTACGGCATATTCGGGTCATCCGGAATGACTGTCATCAGTGATTCTTCTGCACGGCGGATGTCGTCAGTGCAAGGAATCATCGGCGCATCTTCCATATTGTTAGACGGAAGGAAGCTCAACAGTTCACGGATGCTCATCAAAGTTTCTTCTTCTGTATCGCAAAGGAAGTGAGTTACACCGCTCTTGCTGCTGTGCGTATAAGCACCACCCAGTTCTTCCTTGTCCACCTCTTCATGTGTCACGGCCTTCACTACATCCGGACCTGTGATGAACATGTGGCTCTTTTCCTTCACCATGAAGATGAAGTCGGTCAATGCCGGAGAATAGCAGGCACCACCTGCACAAGGACCTAAGATAGCCGAAATCTGCGGAATCACACCTGAAGCGATGGTATTCTGGTAGAAGATAGAAGCGTAACCGGAGATACTGCCTACACCTTCCTGAATACGTGCACCACCTGAGTCGTTCAAGGCAATCACCGGAGCACCGTTCTTCAATGCCAGTTCCTGCACTTTCACAATCTTCTGTGCGCCTGTCGCACTCAGTGTACCGCCATATACGGTGAAATCGTATGCATATACGTACACCAAACGTCCGTCAATCTTACCGTAACCACATACGATACCGTCACCCGGAATGTGATTCTTATCCATTCCGAAGTCTGTACAATGATGGATTACGAACTTGTCCATTTCATTGAACGTACCCTTATCGAGCAACATGTCGATACGTTCGCGGGCTGTCATGTGACCGTTGGCGTGCTGTCTTTCCACGCGTTCTACGCCACCACCCTGAGAAGCAAGCTTATCCAGCTCCTCAAATTTCTTATATTGTTCTGCTGTTGTCATTGTTCGTCTTCTTTAATTACATCCAAAGTCATTATCACCTGATTGCTGTTGACGGAATCTCCTTCGTTTACCAGGATTTCCTTCACTACGCATTCGCTGTTTACCTTGTAGTTGCTCTGCATCTTCATGGCTTCAATCACTACTACAATATCGCCCGCCTGCAAACGGTCACCAGCTTTCACTGGAATCTTAACGACCTTACCTGGCATCGGAGAAACAATCTTATCCTGCTGCTTTTCGTCACCGCCCTTGCGCATACGCAGGTATTTGGCTTGAGAATCGATGATGTCAATATTGTATGACTGGTAATGCGCGTTCACCGTATAGTTCTTACCACCGTCTCTACGAATCAATTCCGCATTATACGACTTACCATCGTGCAGAATAGAACAACTTCCGTTTTCAGCCATCACAATGTCTACATCGTATGGCACGCCGTCAATGGTCAACTGTACCTTGTTGCCTTCTTTGCTGACCAGTGTCACATCTGCCACTCTGTCTCCTATATGTATTTCCATAATCTTCTACTTTAATTCAACATACTTAGATTCTCAGTACACCTTTCTTCAGGCCAAACTCACGCCAACGGCTGATAGGACGGTTGTCACTTGATCCAGAATTGTTTTCTTCCAGGTTCATCAGATAATCAATGTAAGCTGCAATCATGGCGATGTTTTCGGTTTCCTCTTCTTTCTGTCCTGCCCATTGACGCAACATATCCTGATGTTTAGGGATGAACAACGTGTTGTAATGTCCTTCTACAAAATCGGGTACGTTCATAATGTGACGCAGGTAACCGATATTGGTCTTCAAACCGGTAATCTTGTATTCGTACAACACGCGACGCATACGCTCAATAGCAAACTCACGAGTAGTAGCCCATACAATCAACTTACCAATCATCGGGTCATAGTAGATAGGAATTTCATAGCTTTCATATACATAGCTATCAATACGTACTCCAATGCCGTTTGGTTCCATCAACTGACGGATAACACCCGGTGAAGGCATAAAGTTGTTTTCTGAATCTTCTGCACAGATACGACATTCAATGGCATGTCCGCGCTGTTTCAGGTCTTCCTGCTTGAAATGCAACGGTTCACCACTAGCCACACGCAACTGCTCCTTTACCAAATCCACCCCTACTACTTCTTCTGTAATAGGATGTTCTACCTGCAAACGGGTATTCATTTCCAGAAAGTAGAAATTGCGGTGCTTGTCGACCAGGAATTCAATCGTACCGGCTCCTTTATAGTGTACAGCCTTAGCCGCAGCCACTGCTGCTTCACCCATTTTCTGACGCAATTCAGGAGTTACGAAAGGAGAAGGAGTTTCTTCTACAATTTTCTGATTACGACGCTGAATGGAACATTCACGTTCAAAAAGATGTACGGCATTTCCGTAATTATCTCCCAAAATCTGGAATTCGATATGATGTGGCTCTTCCACAAATTTCTCCAGATAAACAGTATCATCACCAAAAGAAGACATAGACTCTGAACGGGCGGTATTATATGCTTCTTCCACTTCATCCACGCTATGAATCAAGCGCATACCCTTACCTCCACCACCCATAGAGGCTTTCAGCATCACCGGATAACCAATCTTATTACAGATTTCCTTTGCTTCTTCCACACTTTGCAACGGCTGTTCTGTACCCGGAACAACCGGAACTCCTGCCGCAATCATGTGTTTACGGGCAGAAATCTTGTCACCCATCGCATCCATCGTTTCCGGATCCGGTCCAATGAAAATAATACCTTCCTGACGACAACGGCGTGCAAATTCTGAATTTTCAGACAAGAAGCCATATCCCGGATGAATAGCATCTACTCCATGACGTTTTGCAGCCATGATAATTTTATCTATGTTCAGATAACTTTCGCGTGATGCAGCCGGACCAATCAGGCAAGCTTCATCCGCATAAAGTACGTGGCGAGCCGTTCTGTCGGCTTCGGAAAAAACTGCTACGGTACGGATACCCATTTCACGGCAAGAACGCATCACGCGCACAGCAATTTCACCACGATTAGCGATTAATACTTTGTGTATCATGCTTTATGTTTTAATAATGATTTCTTTTGATGCCGGACTATTCTCATATAGTCCAATAAACCGAGCATCTGCATGCCCCTCATAGTCGATTCGGCACAAATGCCCTAAAAACTGTGCAAAAATAGCAAAAAAAGAGACACCGTTCCAATGAATGTCTCTTTTTTTGCCAAATTGCCACTTTTTCCCTCAAAAATACCTAAAAATGAGGAAAGGATTATCTATTAAAAAACAATAACGCAAAGTCGAGTTTGCAAAATAATGGGAATAGACAATCAACGAACTTGCCTTATTGTATGCAACACTTTACCTTCCTTATTAATCATATACAGACACAATTCTTTCTTATCGGCCGCAATCAAAGAAAAGCCTGTTTCTCCACTACAGAACACAGTACCTTCTACAGCTCTTACCTTGCGACTCAAGGATGCAGAAGAGTTTACTACATAATCTATCTTACTTCCAGCTTTGCGAAGATGCTGGAAGTTATGAATATGACCACACAAAGACAGATTTACATTTTTATGCTTGCGCAAAATGCTGTCCACTCTTTTTTCCATATCCAGACGTTCCGAATCATCCTTGTCTGTATCTGCAAAAATAGGGTGATGACCTACGACCAATACCCAATCTTCTTTGGCAGATGCCAATACAGAATCCAGCCATGCCAATTGCTTGTCCATATCTTGTTTGCATGCATCCGGATATTTTTCCGTATCCTCCCGGTATTTGTCTAACAGAGGGGCCGTGTCAATCATTACCAGACGAACAGTTATGTCATCGTTCTCTAATACCTTTGTATAATAACGTGCCGACATCTCCCAGCGGGCACTCACCTGACTGTAGTCCAATACTGCCTGCGTGTTACCACGATATTCATGATTACCCAATATAGGATACCAGGGAATCATCAACTCCGGATGGCTGTACACCAATTCATAGTTTGTCATCCACAACGGATCATTTACACTGCGAACACCTTCAAAGTGATGTACATCACCAGCAGCTACCACCGCTTCAATATCCACATTCTCAGCCATCTGTCCCATCAATTCGGCAATAGGTTTCTGGTCGTAATATCCATTACGGCCCAAATCATTTGCCAGATAAAAATTCAAGGGTTTCTCTAATGCCTTCCATTCTGAAGGACCTTGTGCAAAAACTGTCCATACCGATAAAAGCAGACAACATGTACAGAAAATTCTTTTTAATGAAATCATAATCATTTTAGTTTTATCAATTATTTGTTTGTTGTTGCAAAGGTAAATCCCAATT
>NZ_DBEXBB010000059.1:0-14096 GCF_048170425.1 Phocaeicola sp. | reverse complement strand
TATTCAGGTGACTATTGCACGAAGGTTCCACCTCTTCCCATTCCGAACAGAGAAGTTAAGCTTCGTCACGCCGATGGTACTGCGCAAGTGGGAGAGTAGGTAGTCGCCGTCTTAACGGAAGCCCTGAAGCGGAAACGCTTCAGGGCTTTTTTGTGTCCGTACTGTCCGTACGTCTGCGTCTGCGCCTGTGTCCGCTTCTTCTGCGGCAGGACGCCTCCTCTTTTTGCTGACGGATTCTTCTTTCCTTGCTTTTTTCCCTTTGCTTCTTTACCGCCTGTTCAAGCGGCTTTCAGAAATGCGGCAGGAGACCTTTTCTCCGAAAAGGAGAACAAGTTCCTCACCGGAACACCCGGATGCGCTCAGAACGCACGAAAATCCCTTTGGGAGAGGGACTACTTTGGAATGTTGTGTTTAGAGTAGAATTTTCAGAGGAGAACATAAAAAAAGCCGGAGTATTTACCCCGGCTTGTGAAAATATTAATTAGAAATTTTATTTCTCTGCATTTACTTTGCTTGGATTAGGATAGTCAATCGTGTAATGAAGCCCTCTGCTCTCTTTTCTTTCCATTGCCTGACGAGTAATCAGGTAACCTACATTAATCATGTTACGGAGCTCGCAAATCTCTCTGGAAGCCTTTACACGTTTAAACAGGCGCTCTGTTTCTTCATAGAGAATATCCAGACGGTTCCATGCACGCACCAGACGGAGGTTGCTTCGTACAATACCTACATACGACTCCATAATCTGATTGACTTCTTTCATACTTTGTGTAATTAGAATTCGTTCTTCGTTGCTGATAGTGCCTTCTGCATTCCATTCCGGAATATCTTCGTTGAAATCGTAACGGTCGAGTACACTGAGTGCGTGTTTAGCGGCAGAATCCGCATAAACAATGGCTTCTATCAGCGAATTGGATGCAAGGCGGTTGCCTCCATGTAATCCAGTGCAAGAACATTCTCCCAAAGCATACAGGCGCTTGATGCTGGATTGTCCGTCCAAATCGACCTTGATACCTCCACACAAATAATGTGCAGCCGGTGCTACCGGGATATAGTCTTTCGTAATATCAATTCCCAGGCTCAGGCACTTTTTATAAATATTGGGGAAATGTTTCTTTGTTTCTTCCGGATCTTTATGCGTGACATCCAGGTATACATGGTCTTCACCACGTTGTTTCATTTCATTGTCTATGGCACGTGCCACAATGTCACGAGGAGCCAGTGAAAGGCGCGGGTCGTATTTCTGCATGAATTCTTCACCCGACAAGTTTCTCAGTACACCTCCATAACCTCGCATAGCTTCTGTGATAAGGAAGCTGGGACGGTCGCCCGGATGATATAAGGCAGTAGGATGGAATTGTATAAATTCCATGTCCTTGACAACTCCTTTGGCACGATATACCATGGCAATACCGTCGCCTGTAGCCACCAATGGATTGGTGGTGTGAGTATAAACCGCTTCACATCCTCCAGTGGCCATGACGGTGATTTTAGAAAGGAATGTATCCACTTCTCCTGTTTTTTCATTCAGTACATAAGCACCAAAACATTTGATTCCCGGCGTGTGACGCGTAACGATAATTCCCAAATGATGCTGGGTGATGATTTCTACCGCATAGAAATTGCTGAAGACGGTGATATTGGGATGGCGTTTTACTTCTTCTATCAGGCTGGTCTGTATTTCAGCACCCGTATTGTCTTTATGATGGAGGATACGGAATTCAGAATGTCCGCCTTCCTTGTGCAAGTCGAACTCTCCGTTGTCTTTCTTGTCAAAATTTACTCCCCATTTAATTAGCTCTTCTATTTGAGAAGGCGCGTTGCAGATAACCTTTTCTACAGCGGCAGGATCGCTGATCCAGTCTCCTGCAACCATGGTATCGTGGATATGTTTTTCGAAATTATCCACCTTCAGGTTGGTTACTGAAGCGATGCCTCCCTGTGCATAGTAGGTATTCGCTTCTTCCAGTCCGGCCTTGCAGATCAGTGCAACCGAACCCTTATGCGCCACTTTCAGCGCAAAGCTCATTCCGGCAATTCCTGAACCGATAACGAGAAAATCGAATTTTCTTATCATAAGATTGGGTATTATAACGCAAAACTACAAAAAAGTCAGTTATATGATGCTCAAAAGCATTCTTTTTTGTGTGTCTCTGTAGATTGATTTTTAAAATACTTAAAGATGCGTTGGAGATGTTTTGTTTTCAAGCAGAATTTCTTATCTTCACGGGAAATTAAATCAAAAAATCAGACAATGAATCGTACTTTTCAATCAAAAGTTGGTTGGTGGTATTGGATAGTGATAGGAATAACTTCTGTATTGTTATTCTTTTTTTTCTGGGAACATTATCTGCTGTGTACAATTCTGTGTGCAACTGTGGTGATTTTTGAAATCGAGATGCTGATTCATACGCAGTATGTAATTACAGAAGATGGTTGGCTGAAAGTAGAGACCGGACGGTTTATCCCCAATGCATCACTTGAAATAAATCAGATTCTTCGTATACGGAAAGTCCGTTCGATGACTTTCTGGCAACCTGCTTTGTCGTTCGAGCGGCTAGAAGTCGTTTTTAAAAAACATGGAAAGGTTCGCTCCATTTCTCTCTCTCCTAGGAATCAGGAAGATTTTATTCGTTGCCTGTTGAAGAAGAACGAGGCAATTCAATTTTATGATTGAGACAAATAATTAACTGATAAAAATACTATGGTACGTGAGTTTAAAATCCGCAGAACTCCTTTTAAAGTGTGGTTAGGAGTCATTATTGTGATTGTAGCCATTGTGCTGATGGCTTTGCACACAGAAAACTATTGGAATTTGATGCCGATTGTGCTTCCCGTTTTATTGTTGATTGATGAGCAGATGACGCGTATTCTGGTACAGGAAAATGGGGATATCTGGTTGAAAAGAGGTTTCAGTGGAAGTATCAAGGCGTATGGAGTCAGACGGATTGCATTGCGTAAGAAAGATTCGTTGCTGAAAGGAAGAATTACCATATATTATACGAAAGGGTTCATTAATTTTGACCCGGCCGATTTAAAAGGATTTGTGGCTTGTGCAAAAGAACGTAATCCTCATGCAGACTATCGTGAAGAATAATCATTTCTAAAACTTGAATGGATTATGAAGTATCAATTAGCTATAATTGGTGGTGGCCCGGCTGGATATACAGCTGCTGAAATGGCCGGAAAAGCAGGACTGAATGTAGTTTTGTTTGAAAAAAACAACGTGGGCGGAGTTTGTTTGAATGAAGGATGTATTCCCACAAAGACCTTGCTGTATGCGGCGAAAGTACACGATACGGCTTTGCATGCATCGAAATATGGTGTCAACGTGAAAGAGGTTTCAGCTGACTTAGGAAAGATTGTAGCTCGGAAAACAAAAGTGGTCAGAAAATTGGTACTGGGTATCAAGGCGAAGCTTACGGCGCAAAAGGTCACTTTGGTGCAGGGAGAAGCTTATATCCAAGATGCACATACTGTTCGTTGTGGTGAGGATTTATATGAATGTGAACAGATGATAGTATGTGCAGGCAGTGCGACTTTTATCCCTCCTGTGGCAGGGCTTGATTCGGTGAACTACTGGACACATCGGGAGGCACTGGACAATAAAGAAATCCCTTCTTCTTTGGTCATTGTAGGAGGGGGAGTTATTGGTATGGAATTTGCTTCATTTTTCCACAGTTTAGGAGTGAAAGTAACGGTTGTGGAAATGATGGATGAAATTTTAGGAGGAATGGACAAGGAGTTGTCAGGCCTTTTACGGGCAGATTATGCCAAGAGAGGAGTGAAGTTCTTACTGAATACGAAAGTAACCGGAGTGACACAGAAGGAAGACGGAATAGAAATAGAATATACTTGCGGAGAAGAAAAAAATACCGTTTGTGCCGAAAAACTGTTGATGAGCGTAGGACGCCGACCGGTAATGAATGGATTCGGATTAGAGAATCTGCATCTGGAACTTACGTCACGTGGAACAGTGAAAGTAGATGAACATCTGCAATCTTCTGTGCCGGGAGTATATGTGTGCGGTGATTTGAATGGAGTATCTTTGCTGGCTCATACGGCTGTGCGTGAAGCAGAGGTGGCAGTTCATCATATTTTAGGAAAAGCAGACGCCATGAACTATCGTGCCATACCGGGAGTTGTTTATACCAATCCGGAAATTGCTTCTGTAGGTTATACGGAAGAAGCGCTTACACGCGAAGGTCGTGCCTATCGTGTCGTAAGCTTGCCTGCGGCCTATTCTGGTCGTTTTGTGGCTGAAAATGAAGGGGTGAATGGTGTATGCAAGGTACTGGTAGGAGAAGATGAAGAGATTTTAGGAGTACATTTATTGGGAAATCCGGCCTCTGAATTAATTATTCAGGCAGGAATGATGATAGAAGACAGACGTAAACTTTCGGACTGGAAAAAGTATGTCTTTCCACATCCTACGGTAGGCGAAATCTTTCGCGAGTTATAAATTGAAGTGTTGAATGAAACGGATAAGCGGAGTATTATTTTTTTTATTTCTTTGGGCCGGTTTTCTTCATGCCCAGACGTTATTGACAGATGAGTTAAACAAGTTAATATCTTCCGACCCCTTGTTGAAAACCTCGGAAGTAGGTATTGTGGTTCATGATTTGACCGCAGGCAAGGAGCTTTACAGCTATCAGGCAGACAAGTTGTACCGGCCGGCTTCTATTGAAAAAGTGGTTACTGCGGTAACAGCTTTAGACGTATTAGGAAAGGATTTTCAGTTTCAAACTACACTCTCGTATGATGGTGTGGTGAAGAACGGTATTTTAAAAGGAAATCTGTACGTAAAAGGAGGCTTTGATCCGGAGTTTATGGAATTGGATATGGATTTTCTGGTCAGAGCTGTGAAAGAGGCAGGCATACAAGTCATCTCCGGAAAACTTGTGGGTGATGTTTCTTTGATGGATTCCATATATTGGGGAGAAGGTTGGTCATGGGATGATACTCCGGAATCTTTCCAGCCTTATCTCTCACCGCTTATGCTGAACAGAGGATGCGTGAATATCAAGGTTTCTCCTTCTTCTAAAGGGCAAGCTGGCGTGGTGGAAATTACTCCAGAGTCTGATTATTATCAGTTAAACAACCAGTCTGTAAGTCTGGACTCCGGAGCCGGACGGTTGAAAATTACACGCGACTGGCTTACTAATGGTAATACGATTGATGTTTCAGGAAACATTTCATCTGTTCGTAAGCGGACTTTAAACTTGTATGATTCCAAACGTTTCTTCATGGATACATTTTGTTACAAACTGAAAAAAGAAGGGCTGTCCGTATCGAAAGACAGTATTTTCTTTTTGACTGCTCCCGATACTGCACAATGGATTTACACTTGTCGTCGTCCGGTAGAGGCGGTGTTGAAGCGTGCCTTGAAGGAAAGTGACAATCTCTCCGCCGAAGCTTTGTTTCGTCAGTTAGGATGTATGAACGGGAAGCATACTTCGCATATTTCTTTTAAAGATTGTCAGGAAGTAGTAGAAAGATTTATGCGGAATACGTTGGGATATGATTTTGAAAATTATCAGATTGTAGATGGGAGTGGCATTTCTTTATATAATTATGTATCCCCTCGTCTGATTTTGGCATATTTGAATTATGCCTATCGTCATCCATCCCTATTTCAAACTTTCTATGACTGCCTGCCTGTAGCAGGAGTTGACGGTACACTTCAGGGGAGAATGCGTACGGGGAAAGCATTCCGTAATGTAAGGGCAAAAACCGGAACTGTAACAGGAATTAGTTCGCTGGCTGGTTATTTGACATCTGTGAACGGGCACAAGCTTTCATTTGTTATCATTAATCAAAATGTATTGAAAGCTCGTCTGGCTCGTAAACTACAGGATGAAATTTGTGAGTTATTGATACGTGTAAATTGAGTAAGAAAATACGATAGAACGTATTTTTAGTAGAAAAAATCAGTAAATACACGAGAAGCCGCACAATTTTATAGGTTTTGTGAACAAATATTGTACCTGAATTTCGGGTAACTTTTGTATTTTTGTCTGCATAGATAAGAAACTTTAATTAATAACATAAGGTTGTTCTCTATTTTGGGGAACAATAAGTGATTTAAAAATTATAATTATTATGGTAAACTTTTCACTTGAAGGTAAGGTAGCCCTTGTAACAGGTGCTTCTTACGGTATCGGTTTTGCTATTGCTACATCTTTTGCTAAAGCAGGTGCAACTATCGTGTTTAACGACATCAAACAAGAGCTGGTTGACAAAGGCTTGGCTGCATACAAGGAAGAAGGTATCAATGCACATGGTTATGTATGCGATGTTACAGATGAAGATGCTGTAAACGCAATGGTTGCACAGGTAGAAAAGGAAGTAGGTGTAATTGATATTCTGGTAAACAATGCTGGTATTATCAAACGTATTCCGATGTGTGAGATGAGTGCTGCTCAGTTCCGTCAAGTTATTGATGTAGACTTGAATGCTCCATTTATCGTAGCAAAAGCCGTTATTCCGAGTATGATTAAGAAAGGTCACGGAAAGATTATCAACATCTGTTCTATGATGAGCGAATTGGGTCGTGAAACAGTTTCTGCATATGCTGCTGCAAAAGGTGGTTTGAAAATGTTGACTCGTAACATTGCATCTGAATATGGTGAATTTAATATTCAGTGTAATGGTATCGGCCCGGGTTACATTGCTACTCCTCAGACTGCTCCTTTGCGTGAACGTCAGGCTGACGGCTCTCGTCATCCGTTCGATGCATTTATCGTGGCTAAGACTCCGGCTGCTCGTTGGGGAACTCCGGAAGATTTGATGGGACCTGCTGTCTTCTTGGCTTCTGACGCATCTAATTTCGTGAATGGTCACGTATTGTATGTGGATGGTGGTATTTTGGCTTATATCGGTAAACAGCCTAAATAAGTTAATATTTATTTCTAGATAGGATGTCATTCTGGGGAAGTTTATTGCTTTCTCAGAATGACTTTTTGGTAATAGATAAAGATAATATTATGAGAAAGACTTTGTTTGCTACTGCTGTTTGTGCCACTGTATTGTGGACTGGGTGTAGTAAATCAGAATCTGTCACTGTGACAATTGCTAACCCCTTAGCCATAGAACGTACAGGGGAAATGGTAGAAATCCCTGTAAATGATATTTATACGCAGTTGAATCTTTCCGACACTGCGCAGTTTGTAATCTATGATGAAAAGGCTCAGGAAGTTCCTTATCAGTTGACATACGATGAGAAGGTAATATTTCCAGTGTCTGTTGCTTCAAACGCTTCAGTAAATTATACCGTGCAGCAAGGGACTCCTTCGTTGGTTAATGCGGTTGTGTATGGCCGTTGCTACCCGGAACGTCTGGATGACATAGCTTGGGAGAATGACCGTGCGGCTTATCGTGCATACGGTCCGGCTTTACAGAAAAGTGGAGAGAAAGCCTATGGATATGATGTTTTTACAAAGAGTGTGGAAGAACTTGTGGTAGAAGACCGCTATGCAATGGAACTGGATTCTACTGCACGTGCAGAAATCAAGGCGTTGAGAGAAGCTGGAAAGAAGGCAGAAGCAGACAGTCTGTCGCGTGCCATTTCTTATCATATCGACCATGGAAACGGAATGGACTGCTACGCGGTCGGTCCTACTTTGGGAGGGGGCACCGCTGCCTTGATGCCGGATTCTGTAATTACATATCCTTATTGCTACAAGGATTATGAAATTTTGGATAACGGACCTCTACGCTTTACAGTGAAGCTGGTATTTAATCCTCTGGTAGTAAAGAACGATTCCAATGTGGTAGAGACTCGTATTATACAACTGGATAAAGGTTCTCAGTTGAATAAGACTACAGTTTCATATGAATATCTGACACAGACTACTCCTGTAGCTGCAGGCTTGGTGCTTCATGCTGCAAATCCTGAAGGATATGCGTACGATGCAGCTAAAGGATACATTTCTTATGCAGATCCAACAACAGATGCTAAAGCTGATAATGGTATTGTGTATGTGGGAGCAGTGTTCCCTGCTACGGTACAGACAACTACACAGTTGTTTGAAAATCCGGTAGGTGATGCATTGGGTCATGTATTGGGTATTTCTACGTACGAACCGGGTAATGATTTTGTATATTACTGGGGTTCGGGTTGGAGCAAATATGGCTTTGAAAAAGCTGAAGACTGGACAAGCTATTTGAAAGATTATGCTGAAAAGGTACGTAATCCGCTGATAGTAACTATCCAGAAATAATATCCCTAATTAGAAAAGAGGCGCAAAGCAGATACAACAAATTAGCTTTGCGCCTTTCTATTTTTTAGGGAAAGACTTTAAATTCATATCCTTCCTTTAAAAGAAATTCAATGGAGCGGGGAAGAGCATATTTAAGGTTTTTTTCCGATTTCAGAGAGTCATGGAACGTGATGATAGAGCCGTTCCGGACGTATTTTTTTACTTTTTCAAACACTTGCGGGCCGTTGAGTCGCTTGCTGTAGTCTCGTGTCACCAAGTCCCACATTACAATCTGGTATTTTTTTTTCAATACGTGATATTGCATCCACCGCATATGTCCGTGAGGAGGACGGAATAAGTTGGTCTGTAAATAGGCGTTGGCCTTATCTGTATTGGTTAGATAATTCTTACTTAAAAATTCGAATCCTCGTATATGGTTAAAGGTATGGTTCCCGATACGGTGCCCGCGTTCCACTACCATCTGGAATTCTTTGGGATGCTTCCTTACATTATCGCCCACCATGAAGAAGGTGGCTTTTATTCCATATTTGTCCAGTAAATCAAGTACCCAGGGAGTAATCTCAGGTATCGGGCCGTCATCAAAGGTGAGGTAGACGGCTCTCTCTTTTTTGTCCATGCGCCAGAGAGCTTTTGGATAAAGCATACGGATGAATTGTGGAGGTTGTTCTATGAACATGTTTTTTGTCGATTTTAAACAGGTTTGTAGAAAGATTTGAAAAGGAAAGAATGTCATTCTGAACCGGCAAAGGTGGTGATATTCTCTGTGGTGTTCAGAATGACATTCTGTATCTAATCATTCAATTTCTGTATTATTGGGCAGGAGCGCTATTGCCTACTCGTTTTTCCAGCAGTTTGTATAGCTGGTCGAACTTTTGAGCATAATGCAAAGCGGATTTATTTTCTTCGCCTGTCTTGCTGTTCTTCATTTGTGCCATGGTCTTGCATACATCATCCAGGATATAGAAATAACGCATGCAGTTTTCGTATGAACTTGCGAAACGGGCATCGTCCAGACTCAAGTACCAGGTAGCATATTCTACTGCATTGTTGGCCAGTTCATTGAGAATCTTTTCAGCTTTCTCCGTTTGTCCCAATGCCAGATAGTTTTCTGCCATTTCCTTGGAGCTGCTCATCAGGTAGTCGTGCGGGACGGTGGTAGAAGGAATCACTTTTTCGCAATAATCCAATGCTTTCAGTGCCTTATCCTTCTTGCCTTCCTTTATCAACTGGCTAGTCAGCTGTACGAACATGCGGCGGTGAGTATCGCACATGCGTAATACAGTCTCATCCAAGTAAATATCAGGATTATCAATACCGCCGAACTTGAACTTGTTCATCAGGTTGTCGTACATCTTTTCACTGTCAAGTCGTCTGCCTAATTGGGCATTGTCAAACGGAGTGATGCGGTAAGCCAGACCTTCCTGCAAGAAGTTATTGGTCAGGTTCAGGTGATTGTCAGAACCCACGGTGATAGCCATGTACATCGGACGTTCCCAGTTGGTGTTGGCTAACATTTCCAGCATCATCAGTTCACTCTTATACAGCACCCGTTTGCCTTTCAGAGAGATATGCATGTATTCCGGAATAGAGTCAGGTGCAAGCATACCCGAACGTTTGATGGCTTCCTTATCCAGTTTTATGACGATACTGTCGGTCGGAATCATCTGTAAGTCTTCCTTCGGTGAGCGTACCCAGTGTTCCAGGATATTCTTCAGTTCGTATGGATTATCCCCAAACTCCTTGGCTGCCTCTTCCGGATTCTTTTTGTAGAATTCAAGGATAGTCGGCATGGCATCCGGACGTACGTACACTGCTTCGTTGTGACCGGATACATAGTCAATACGGTCCCAGTTGATAGGTACTGAAGGAGAATCGTATGCCGGACGGCGCATCTGGTCGATGTACCAGTCAGTCTGCAAGTAACTCAGGTTGCAGACACGTACATCCGTGCGCACACCTTCTGTTTCCTGGTTATACCACAAGGGGAACGTATCGTTATCACCGTTGGTAAAGAGAATCGGATTTCCCTTTTCCGGTACAGAGTTCAGGTAGTTCTGTCCGAAATCGCGGCAAGTGTAGCGGTCGCTGCGGTCGTGGTCATCCCATGTCTGGCTTACCATTTGTACTGGTACCAGCAAGCAGACCACACTGGCTAAGATAGCCGCAGGCTTTTCATTGATTTTCTTGCTCAGGTATTCGGCTATGGCTGCCACTCCCAATCCAATCCAGATGGCAAATGCATAGAATGAACCGGCGTACGCATAGTCTCGTTCACGCGGCTGCTGCGGGGTCTGGTTCAGGTAAAGCACAATAGCCAGACCGGTCATGAAGAAGAGGAAGAAGACAATCCAGAATTGCTGGATACCTTTTTCGTCCTTATAAGCCTGCCAGAACAGACCGATAAGTCCTAAAATCAACGGTAAACAGTAGAATACGTTGTGTCCTTTGTTGTTTTTCAGTTCACTTGGAAGCAAGGTCTGGTCACCTATCAACATGTTGTCGATAAATGAAATACCGGTAATCCAGTTTCCATGTTCGATTTCTCCTTGTCCCTGAATGTCATTCTGACGTCCGGCAAAGTTCCACATGAAATAACGCCAGTACATGTAGTTCAACTGGTAAATGAAGAAGAATTTGATGTTGTCCCATTGTGTGGGGATTTTGACCATAATCATTTCTCCACACTGGTCATAAGGAACCTGACGTCCTTCTACTCCTCCCAGCCAGTCTTCGTAGGCCTGTGCATGTGCATCGCTGTACATACGTGGGAACAACATGTTTTGAGCGTATTTATACTCTGTTTTATAACGTACAATTTCATAACTGTCTTTTTCATCCGGACGTTCCTTTTCTTTCCGCTGGTATACCGGAGCACCCTCTTCTACATCGTACACACATCCTCCTTCAGTGGGCTTTAGTGCCGGTTTGGAGGCATAAGTCTGTCCGTAGAATAACGGGCGGGTACCGTATTGTTCACGTCCTAGGTATTCTCCCAAAGTAAAGATGTCTTCCGGAGAGTTCTGGTCCATTGGCGTATTGGCCGAAGAACGGATGACAATGACTGCATACGAAGAATAACCTACTACAATCATCATCATGGCCAGTAAGCTGGTATTCAGCGTGCGTGCGCTGACACGGTATTTTTCACCGATATTGGCAAAGAGGTAAATCGCTAAAATAGCCAGTACAATGATGCCGATGAAGACACTGCTCCAGCCATGTCCGTAGAACGGAATACCCAGCAAACCGACAGTGGTCAGGAAAGAGATATTCATCCGCTTGCGGCTTTTCACGGTGTAGCTTTCGTACACACCCCAGATGATACTTGCCGCAAGAATAATCATATAAATGATGACACCTGTATTGAATGGAAGACCGAAGTCGTTGACAAACAGGAGTTCAAACCACCCGCCTACTTTCACGATACCTGGCACGATGCCATACAATACAACGGCTACCAGAATCATGGAACCAGCCAGGGCTATCAAACTGCCTTTCAGATTGGCGTTGGGGTTTTTCTTGTAGTAATATACCAGTACAATGGCCGGAATACAAAGTAAGTTCAGCAAGTGTACACCGATGGATAACCCTGTGAGGTAAGCAATCAGAATCAGCCAACGGTCACTGTGAGGCTCGTTAGCCCGGTTTTCCCATTTCAGTATCAGCCAGAAAACAAGTGCTGTGAAAAGACTGGAGTAGGCATATACTTCACCTTCTACTGCACTGAACCAGAAGGTATCACTCCATGTATAAGCCAGTGCACCAACCAGACCTGACCCCATGATGGTAATCAGCTTGCCCGTAGTCATCTCTTTGTCATCGGAGCAAATCAGTTTCTTGGTCAGGTGAGTAATACTCCAGAATAAGAACAGAATACATGCCGCACTCATCAGGGCACTCATTATGTTCACCATTTTAGCCACTTGAGTCGCATCGCTGGCAAATTGGCTGAACAGATTGGCTGTCAGCATGAAGAAAGGTGCGCCAGGAGGATGTCCTACCTCCAGTTTGTATCCGGTGGTAATAAATTCCGGACAGTCCCAGAAGCTGGCTGTCGGTTCAATAGTCATGCAGTAAGTAAATGCAGCCACCGCAAAAGTAAGCCAGCCTACCAGATTGTTAATCTTGTTGTACTGTTTCATGAATTATTTTTAGTTTCTCGTTAAAATTCAATGCGGCAAAGATAGCAAACATTTGCTAATCAAGTCTCAAAAGTAAATGATAATGTTGCAAAAGGCGTTAAAAGCAGCCTTCTACTCTTCATGATGATGGCATTTTAATATTCGATGAGGCAAGTTGCCATGTCCTAACAGTTCGATAGGACATTCAAAGTGTGCTTCCAGCCATTCGGCGGAGACTTCCGTATCCGGATGGTAATCCAGCGTACCGTTTACACACGCAATGCTTTTTACGTTTTGCAGGATGGTACCGATATCGTGACTCACTAGTATGATAGCACATTCCTTGTTGATTTCTTCCAGCAGCGCATAAAGACGGGCCTCGAAACGCTTGTCAATGTATGTGTTGGGTTCATCCAGAATGACGACTTCCGGATTGGAGACGAGTGCGCGTCCTAATAAGGCCCTTTGCAGCTGTCCGCCACTTAATTGTCCGATGGCTCTTTGTTCCAAGCCTTCCAGTCCCATGCGGGCAATGGTTTCACGTACCTTGTCATGCTGTGCCTTGGAGAATGAACGGAACAATGATTTTTGTTTATTTAATCCGGAAAGAACTACTTCGTACACCGAGATGGGAAATTTCTTGTCTATAGTGTTGTATTGGGGCAAATACCCCATTGTAATTTCATTCACCTCCTTTCCCTGATGAAAAAACTGAATTTTTCCGGCTGTAGGTTCTAGTAAGCCTAAAATAATTTTCATCAAGGTGGTTTTTCCTCCTCCGTTCGGGCCAATAACTCCCAAAAAATCCTTTTCTGCGATTTCCAGATTGATATCTTCCAGTACTTTTTTCTGGTCGTAAGCGGCAGTAATCCCAATCAGTCTGATAAGCGGTTGATTCATTAAGATAAATTTTAGTGATTGTTTTTGCTCAGTGATTTGGCTATGTGAATCATTTCCTTGTTCCAGTCATAACTCAAAGGGTTGATAGGTACAATCTTTAAGTCTAACTCTTGTGCGATTACTTCTGCGTTACGCTGGTCGAATTCCTGTTGTACGAATACGACTCTTACTTGCTTCTGTTTGCAGGTTTTCATCAGTTCCTGTAGATGGATTGGCGAAGGCTCCTTTCCTCCTTCTTCTATGCTGATTTGTTGCAGGCTGTAATCTCGGGCAAAGTAACTTAATGCCGGATGGTAAATCAGAAAACAATAGTCAGCGTTCGTCAAATAACTCTGCATCTCACGTTCAGTACGGTTGATGACTTGTTGCAGGCTGTCCAATCGTGTCTGATAGTAAGCCTGATTATTCGGATCGATTTCAGAAAGTGCTTTGCAAATGTTAGATGCAATGATACGTGCATTAGAAACCGAATTCCAAATATGAGGTTCTACTCCATCTATATTGCCATGTGTATGTGCATGAGGATGTATTTCATGAATAAGCTCTATTCCTTGTGACATGTCATAGAAAGATAATTTGGGAGTGTTAGCTTGCAATCTTTCTGCCCATGCTTGTTCAAATCCGATGTGCCCGATACGAAAATAAGCTTTGCTTTGTGCCAGTTCAACAAGTTGTTGAGGAGTAGGGTCATATATTTCCGGATTGGCTCCTTTGGGAACGATACTTACCACTTGAAACTTATTTCCAGCAATTGCTTCTGTAAAATATCGTAATGGTTCGATGGTCACTGTCAGGGTAGGTATGGTTTCTTTTCCTTTTTGTCCCGTACAGGAGAGGATTAAAAGCAGGATAT
>NZ_DBEXBB010000058.1:0-3279 GCF_048170425.1 Phocaeicola sp. | reverse complement strand
TATATATTTATGCTATTTTTGTGCGATTAAAGTTAATGTGGAACAGGATGGAACAGACTACTTCATACGATTTGCTGAATAAGATAGATAGCCCAGAGGATTTACGGAAACTTTCTGTCGAAGCGTTGCCAGAGGTCTGTAATCAGCTTAGAAATAAGATTATAGATGAATTGTCTCGTAATCCGGGACATTTTGGTTCCAGTTTGGGGGTGATAGAGCTGACTGTGGCTCTTCATTATGTGTACCAGACTCCTTACGATCGTATTGTTTGGGATGTAGGACATCAGGCATACGGACATAAGATTCTGACAGGCCGTCGCGACCGTTTCTGTACCAATCGTAAGTTGAATGGTATTTGTCCTTTCCCTTCTCCTGCAGAAAGTGAGTATGATACTTTTACGTGTGGACATGCGTCGAATTCTATTTCGGCTGCACTAGGTATGGCGGTAGCAGCTGCAAGAAAAGGAGAAGATAACCGTCATGTGGTGGCCGTTATTGGCGACGGTTCCATGAGTGGCGGTCTGGCTTTTGAAGGATTGAACAACGCTTCTTCTACTCCTAATAATTTGTTGATTATTCTGAACGATAACAATATGGCCATCGACCGCAGTGTGGGTGGAATGAAGCAGTATTTGTTGAATTTGCATACCTCCGAGGGATATAACCGTTTGAGAAATGCTTTGTCGAGAAAACTTTATCGCTGGGGAATCTTGAACGATGAACGGCGTAAGAGCCTGATACGCTTCAACAATAGCCTGAAGTCCATGCTGATGCAGCAACAGAATATCTTTGAAGGACTAAATATCCGTTATTTCGGTCCAGTGGACGGACACGACGTTACTGCCTTGACAAAGGTTCTGAAAGAAATAAAGGATATGAAAGGGCCTAAGTTGTTGCACATACATACCCGTAAGGGAAAGGGCTTTAAACCAGCTGAAGAAGCAGCAACCTTGTGGCATGCACCCGGTATTTTTGACAAGGAGACGGGAGAACGTATCGTTTCAGATACAAGTGGTATGCCGCCGTTGTTTCAGGACGTATTTGGAAATACGCTGCTGGAGTTAGCCCGTAAGAATGAGAAAATTGTGGGAGTAACTCCTGCCATGCCTTCCGGATGTTCCATGAACATTATGATGAAGGAAATGCCCGACCGTGTGTTTGACGTAGGAATTGCGGAAGGACATGCTGTAACTTTTTCTGGAGGAATGGCGAAAGACGGGCTTTTGCCTTTCTGTAATGTGTATTCTTCGTTCATGCAGCGTGCATACGATAATATAATTCATGATGTAGCTATTCAGAAGTTGAATGTGGTACTTTGTCTGGACCGCGCCGGATTGGTGGGTGAAGACGGACCAACGCATCATGGAGCCTTTGATATGGCTTATTTGCGTCCGATACCTAACCTGACAATTGCTTCTCCGTATGATGAACATGAGCTGCGAAAGCTGATGTACACGGCTCAGTTGCCCGATAAAGGTCCTTTTGTCATCCGCTACCCTCGTGGGAGAGGAGTTCTGACCGACTGGAACTGTCCATTGGAGGAGATAGAAGTTGGTAAGGGACGTAAGTTGAAAGAGGGTAATGACTTGGCGGTGGTTACGATTGGTCCGATAGGAAATAAAGCTGCTACGGCCATTGTTTCTGCGGAGAAAGAACTGGGATGTAGCATTGCACATTACGATTTGCGCTTCTTGAAACCATTAGATGAAGACTTGCTGTATGAGGTGGGACAGAAGTTTACACGTGTGCTGACTGTGGAAGACGGAGTGCGTAATGGCGGTATGGGAAGTGCTGTACTTGAATTCTTGTGTGACCATGGATACAAGCCGTATATGAAACGACTGGGACTTCCGGATGCTTTTATACAGCACGGACCGGTCAATGATTTGTATGCCATTTGTGGTCTGGATGAAAAGGGGATATTTAGTTCAATTACACAGATAATGAATTTATGAAAATTATTATAGCCGGTGCAGGTGCCGTAGGAACACACTTGGCCAAACTGTTGTCGGGCGAGAAACAGGATATTATTCTGATGGATGAAGACGAGAGCAAGTTGAGTGCCATGGGAAACAATCTGGATCTTATGACCGTGAATCTTTCGCCCACATCAATAAATGGATTAAAAGAGGCCGGAGTAGCCGGGGCTGATTTGTTCATCGGGGTTATGCCTGATGAAAGCCGTAATATGACGGCTTGTATGTTGGCTACAAGTTTAGGTGCCAAAAAAACCGTGGCTCGTATTGACAATTATGAATACCTTCTACCTAAGCACAAGGAGTTCTTTGCCAAGTTGGGAGTTCATTCGCTGATTTATCCGGAAATGTTGGCGGCTCGCGACATCGTGGATGCCGTAAAAATGAGCTGGATTCGCCAGTGGTGGGAATTTGCAGGAGGAGCGTTGGTTTTGTTAGGAACAAAAATGCGCGAAACGGCGGAGATTCTGAATGTGCCTTTGCATGAATTGGGTGGAAGAAACATACCTTTTCACATCGTGGCTATCAAGCGAGGAAACGAAACGATTATCCCGCGTGGTGATGATGTGATAATGTTGAATGATATTGTTTATTTCACTACTACGAAGAAGTATATTCCATATATTCGTAAGATTTCCGGAAAGGAAAATGAGGCCGATGTACGGAATGTGATGATTATGGGAGGAAGCCGTATTGCGGTACGTACTGTGCAGTATATGCCCGATTACATGAAGGCTAAAATCATAGAGAGTAATATTGCCCGTTGTAATCGTTTGACCGAGCTGGTAGACGATGGGGTGATGGTAATCAATGGAGATGGTCGTGACATTCAGTTGTTGATGGAGGAAGGCATCAAGAACACAGAGGCTTTTGTGGCTTTGACCGATAATTCGGAGACCAATATTCTGGCTTGTTTGGCAGCCAAACGAATGGGGGTGACCAAGACGGTGGCCGAAGTGGAGAATGTGGATTACATCAGCATGGCCGAGAGTTTGGATATTGGGACGGTAATCAATAAAAAGTTTATTGCAGCAAGCCACATTTATCAGATGATGCTGGATGCCGATGTGTCGAACGTGAAATGTCTGACTTTCGCTAATGCCGATGTGGCAGAGTTTACGGTCAAGCCTGGTGCGAAGATTACCAAACAGGCAGTAAAGGATTTGGGATTGCCTAAGGGTGCGACAATTGGAGGCTTGATTCGTAACGGTGAAGGTATTCTGGTAACCGGTAATACGATGATTCGGGAAAATGACCATGTCGTTGTGTTCTGTCTGGGAATGATGATTAAAAAATTAGAAAA
>NZ_DBEXBB010000057.1:0-6770 GCF_048170425.1 Phocaeicola sp. | reverse complement strand
TTACAGTCTGATAATGTTTGTCGTTCCCTTGCAAGTGTATAAAAAAATCATAACTTTGCAGTAATAATTTTGGATATAGCTATGAGTGGATTAGATTTTCAGCAGTTTTTGAGTGCCTTTATCGTTCTTTTTGCCGTAATTGATATAATTGGTTCCATCCCTATTATTCTGGACCTGAAACAGAAAGGGCGGTCTGTGAATGCTCTCAAAGCCACTCTTATTGCTTTTGCACTTTTGATAGGATTTTTTTATGCAGGCGACATGATGTTGCGTTTGTTTCAGGTAGATATCGCTTCGTTTGCGGTGGCTGGTGCGTTTGTTATTTTTCTGATGTCGCTGGAGATGATTTTGGACATCGAAATATTTAAAAATACGGGGCCAATTAAGGAAGCCACGCTGGTGCCTCTGGTCTTTCCTTTGCTGGCCGGTGCCGGTGCATTTACTACTTTACTTTCATTGCGGGCAGAATATGCTCCGATAAACATCGTATTGGCATTGGTACTTAATATGGTATGGGTGTTTATCGTTTTGAAACTGACCGACCGCATTGAGCGTATGTTAGGGAAAGGCGGTATTTACGTCATTCGCAAATTTTTCGGTATCATCTTGTTGGCTATTTCAGCTCGCTTGTTTACGGCAAATATTACTTCACTTATTGAACAGTTCCAGGCTTTGAAATGAGATATACCCTGAAAAAGGTATTGGGCATTTGATATGCCGGTGGTATATTTGTCGTTAAAATAAGAAATATATGAATATAGCAGCTTTGATTTCGGGAGGAGTAGACAGTGCAGTAGCTGTGCATCTGTTGTGTGAGCAGGGATATAAGCCTGATTTGTTTTATATAAAAATTGGTATGGATACGGACGACGGGCTGACCTGTACGGCTGAGGAGGACATTGAACTTGCTTCTGCCACTGCGCGTAAGTATGGACTTTCTTTTCATATTGTCGATTTACAGCAGGCTTATTGGGACAATGTGGTAGCTTATACGGTAGACAGGGTACGTCGTGGTTTGACTCCCAATCCTGATGTGATGTGTAACAAGTTGATAAAGTTTGGCTGTTTTGATCGGGAGGCCGGACGGGGTTATGATAAGATTGCTACGGGACATTATGCCTCTACACAGGATATAGATGGATATACGTGGCTGGCTACGGCCAAAGACCCGGTGAAAGACCAGACCGACTTTCTGGCTCAGATTGATTACTTGCAGGTGTCACGTTTGCTGTTTCCTTTGGGGAATTTTCTCAAGGAAGAAGTACGGGAAATGGCGTTGAAAGCTTCTTTGCCAAGTGCCCGCCGGAAGGACAGTCAGGGTATCTGTTTTTTTGGAAAGATAAACTACAATGACTTTATCCGTCGTTTTTTGGGAGAACGTCCGGGGGCGGTCATAGAATTAGAAACTGGAAAAATTATCGGACAGCACCGCGGGTATTGGTTTCATACCATTGGCCAGCGTAAAGGACTGGGACTGGGTGGTGGTCCGTGGTTCGTAGTAGACAAGAATGTGGAAGAAAACATTATCTATGTGTCGCATGGATATGATACAGAAAAGCAGTTCGGACATTCCTTCTGTGTAAAGGATTTTCATTTTATCACCTTGAATCCATGGAAAGAACAGGAAACTGAAATTTGTTTCAAGATACGTCACACGGATACCTTTCAGGCTGGAAAAGTGCGCTTTGCCGAAGACGGAACGCTGCTGGTTTCCAGTAAGGAACCGATACAGGGCATAGCGCCCGGACAATTCGGGGTGATTTATGATAAGGATGCTCATCTGTGTATTGGTAGTGGTGAGATCCGTGCGAAGATTTATTAAAGGTAGAAAGGGTAACTATGCGAATTTCTTTTCAATTGAATGCGGCTTCTCCCTTGCGGATTAAAGATTTCTTTCGCAAGCTGGAGGTTCCTGTTGAACTGACGGTACAGGGTACTTACCGTGGGGAGACTCATTATTATTTTCACCGGCCGAAACATTCCACTACTTCATTTGTCATTTCTGACGATATGCATGGCAAAATAGTGATAGGTATGGATGGACTGTCCTCATACGATGATTATAAGTTTTTTCCTTACCTGATTGATACACTGAGCTTGTCTCTGAATGGACACAGCCCGAAATTGATATCGCGGGAGGATGGAAAGGCTTATAGCGTATATGAAAGACTGGGTGCACAATGGATAGAAGACTGTATCGGAGAAGAAATAGCTTCTCTGAAAGTGATACTATCCGTCATTCCTCGTTGTTACCTGGAACTTCCCAGAGAAGGGATTCGTTATGTGTCTTTGGAACAGTTAAAAAAATATGGAGTGAATCTTCATTCTTCTACTTCGCGCATTTACGGTTACATACAATACCTGCTTCGCAAGGGTTGGTTATTGGAAGCAACCAAGGAAGAATTTCTGGCCGACCGTATGGCTTATGCGATGGATGTGGAGGTTGATGTACCGCAGCATGTTTCTATCGGACGGGTCAAGTCATGGCAGACTGACGGCACCGAAACATGGGAAAGTTTTTCGCGGGAAGACGTAGACATGCTGCTGGAGTTGGGAAAGGAGTATCGTGAAGGAACGCCGGTTGACGGAGTCGTATTGAACGACATAGGCACTTTATACCAGGAAGGAGTAGGGGTGTTTCCTGACGGATATCAGGCAGAGTTCTGGTTTAAGGAAGCTGTTCGTCAGGGTGATTTAACCTATGCTTCGGCTAATTTGGGGGATTTGTATCGTAAAGGATGTGGCGCATTGCCTGTGTCACTTCCTCAAGCTTTTGAAGCTTATCGGCATTCGTCCGATCCCTATGCTTTCTATCGTATCGGACAAGGGTATGAAGAAGGATGGGTTGGAGCTCCAGATTTACATCTGGCCATGTTTTGGTATAAAAAGGCAGCTCAGGCCGGACATCATCTGGCTCTTAAACGACTTGCCCGTGAGTAATTTTCAGACCCTGAAAAAGTTTCCTTTCATTTTCCCCTTTAAGAAAGTTGTAGAAAGTCTGTAATTTCTTTCGGATTTTCCACCAGAAGGTCAGGCTGAAATGATTGTAGTTCACTCTTCGGGCGGAATCCCCAGCATACTCCTATGGTGGTAACTTCTGCATTGAGTCCTGTTTGCATGTCTACTCCCGAATCACCGATGTAGACTACCTCCTTTTTTTGCACGCCACTTATTCCTATAATCTCGTGAATAATCTGTGGGTCGGGTTTGGTCGGTATATTTTCCCGTTGTCCGAACACTGCCGTGAAGTGAATGGATGGAAAATATTGCCGGATAAGTTTTTCTGTAGCTTCCTGATACTTATTGGAAGCGACAGCCACTTGGATATGCTGCTCCTGAAGTTGTATGAGCAGTTTTTCGATACCGGGGTAAGGTTGGCTTAAATCCGCATTGTGCAGGTTATAATAAGGCACAAACTTAGAACGTATACGCAATACATTTTCTGGCGTTCTTTCCGTTTCGGGAAGAGCCCTTTCAAAAAGTTTGTTGATTCCGTTTCCTACGAAGAAGCGATAAGCGTCCGTAGGATGTGTGGGATAGCCAAACTGAGTCAGTGCATAATTGGTAGCTGCTGCCAGGTCGGCAATAGTGTTCAGTAAAGTTCCGTCCAAGTCAAAAATTACAAGTTTCTTCATATTTGTGTTAGTCTTTGGTGTAAATGGATTCAACTCCTGTTGCTTGGCATTCAGCCCCCATGGGAGGATTCTGTTTGAACAAGGCAATTTTTATTTCCGTGATTTGTGGAAAAACTTGAAACAGTCGTCTCGCGATGCGCTGTATTACATGCTCTAATAATTGGGAGGGAATTTTCATTTCTTCCTTCACAATCTCAAATACCTCAGCATAATTGATGGTGTACATCAGGTTGTCGGTTTGTGAGGCTTGGCTGAAATCAGTTTTCAACCGCAGGTTGAGTGTATATTCGGCACCTACCTTATTTTCCTGAGGCAGTACCCCGTGGAATGCGAAAATTTTCAACCCTTTCAAATGAATATACATATCACTTTGTTTCATCTTCTTTTACTGAATAAAGAGAGGCATGAATCGTATAATTGCTGAAATTCAGTGTCTGTACGATTCATGCCTGCGTATTTATCGAATAAGATGTATTTAACTGGAGATTATCCGCAACGTGAAGAACCGCATGTCTTGCAAATCAGGCAACCTTCCTGATATACCAGTGTTTCATGACCACAGTTCGGGCATTTCACGCCTTTGGCTTCAGTACCATCCTGTACGTATTTCTTCAGTGCTCTTTCTACACCGTTTTTCCAGGTGTTGATGTTCTCACTATCAAGTTGTAAAGAACCTACCAGCTTGATAACTTGTTCAATAGGCATTCTCCAACGGAGTACACCTGAAATAAGTTTAGCATAGTTCCAGTATTCCTTATTGAACTTTTCAGAAAGGCCTTCAATGGTCATCTTATAGCCGCGCTTGTTTTCGAACTGGAAGTCATAATGCTTGGTTCCGTCGTCGTCGTAGCTTTTAATAATGCGTCCGGTAGTGACAGATTTTGGTAACACGATACCTTCTTCATCATCTTGCAAACCAGTGAAGATTTCGTATGGTCTTCCGTCCAGCAAACCTACGAATGCTACCCATTTCTCTTTGTTGTTCTGGAATCGTACCACATCAGCTTCCAGTACTTTCGGGCGCACTTCGACTACCTGAGGAGGTTTACAGTGGCATTCTTCCTCTTCCTTCTTGTCTTTTTTCTTGGTAGAAAGAAGCACTCCGGCGCGTGAACCGTCACGGTATACCGTACATCCTTTACATCCTGAGCGCCATGCTTCTACATACAATTGGTTGACGAGGTCCTCACTTACGTTGTTGGGTAAGTTGATGGTGACACTGATCGAGTGGTCCACCCATTTCTGGATACGTCCTTGCATTTTCACTTTCATCAACCAGTCCACATCGTTTGATGTTGCCTTGTAGTAGGGTGATTTTTCTACCAGTTCATCGATTTCCTCTTGCGTATATCGTTTATCCGGATCATATCCGTTGATTTGCATCCAGGTGAGGAACTTGTGGTGGAATACCACATATTCTTCGAATGCATCTCCTGTTTCGTCCACGAAATCCACGTGTACGTTCGCATCATTCGGATTTACTTTACGGCGGCGTTTGTAAACAGGCATGAATACCGGTTCAATACCAGAAGTCGTTTGTGTCATCAAACTGGTAGTTCCTGTCGGAGCAATGGTCAGGCAGGCAATGTTTCTTCTGCCATACTTTTTCATTTCTTCGTACAACTGTGGGTCTGCTTCTTTTAAGCGGTTGATGAACGGGTTGTTCTTTTCACGTTCAGTATCGTAGATTTCAAACGCACCACGTTCTTTGGCCATGTTCACAGACGAACGATATGCTTCCAGTGCAATTGTCTTATGTACTTTTTCAGAGAATTCCGTAGCTTCTTCTGTTCCGTAGCGTAATCCCATAGCTGCCAGCATGTCGCCTTCTGCAGTGATGCCTACGCCGGTACGGCGTCCCAGTCCGGATTTGCGGTAAATTTTCTCCCATAGGTGGCGCTCACTTCCCTTCACTTCCATGCTTTCAGGGTCGGAGTCAATCTTTTCGAGGATGCGTTCAATTTTTTCCAGTTCCAGGTCGATGATGTCGTCCATGATGCGCTGAGCCAGTGCCACGTGTTTCTTGAACAGTTCAAAGTCGAAATAAGCTTCCGGAGTAAAAGGATTTACTACGTATGAATACAGATTGATAGCCAGCAAACGGCATGAGTCGTACGGGCATAATGGAATTTCGCCACATGGGTTAGTCGATACGGTACGGAACCCTAAGTCTGCATAGCAGTCGGGCACAGATTCACGGATAATGGTATCCCAGAATAACACACCCGGCTCTGCCGATTTCCATGCGTTATGTACAATTTTTTTCCATAAAGCCGAAGCGTCAATTTCTTTCGACGTCATCGGGTTAGGCGAATCTATCGGATATTGTTGTGTGTAAGGCTTTCCGTCTACTGCGGCCTGCATGAATTCATCGTCCAGTTTTACGGAAACATTGGCACCCGTTACCTTTCCTTCGGTCATCTTGGCATCGATGAAAGATTCGGAGTCAGGATGCTTGATTGATACACTCAGCATCAAGGCGCCGCGGCGTCCGTCTTGGGCTACTTCACGGGTTGAATTCGAATAACGCTCCATGAAAGGAACAAGACCGGTTGAAGTCAAGGCAGAATTCTTTACCGGAGAGCCTTTCGGGCGGATGTGAGACAAGTCATGTCCTACACCTCCGCGGCGTTTCATCAATTGTACTTGTTCTTCGTCGATGCGGATGATGGCTCCATAAGAATCAGCGCTTCCGTCAAGTCCAATTACAAAACAGTTCGACAATGAAGCAATCTGGTAGTCATTTCCGATTCCCGTCATCGGGCTTCCTTGGGGAACGATGTACTTGAAATGGTCAAGCAAATCAAAAAGTTCCTGAGAACTGAGAGCATTGGGATATTTAGCCTCTATGCGGGCTACCTCATTGGCAATTCGCCAATGCATATCCTCTGGGGACTTCTCATAGATGTTTCCAAATGAGTCTTTCACTGCGTATTTGTTTACCCAAACACGCGCGGCTAATTCATCTCCTTTGAAATACTCCAACGAAGCGTTGTAAGCTTCATCGTAGCTGTACGTTTTCTTTTCCACGGTTATTATATGAATAAGTTTGTTGTCAATAAAAATAGTAAAAATGTAGAGTTCGCTCTTATTGCTAACAAACGGTTGCAAAGCTAAAGATGTTTTTTTAATTCA
>NZ_DBEXBB010000056.1:0-10113 GCF_048170425.1 Phocaeicola sp. | reverse complement strand
TTTATTTAGAATGATTTTTATAGCCATATCCGTAACCATAACCATACCCGTAGCTATAACCATAGCCATGACGTTCCGGATTAGCACCGTTCAATACCAATGCCATATTCTTCAGTTTCTTTTCCTGATAAAGTTTCTCTATATCCGGCAACTGACGACGGTCGAGCTTGCCTGCACGTACCACAAAAATGGTCAGGTCGGCTATACGGTTTGCAATCGTAGCATCGGCAATCAAACCCACCGGCACATTGTCGGCAATGATGTAATCATAACGGGCACGCAGTTCATCCATCAATTCATCCAAACGATTGTCCATTAACAGTTCAGCCGGATTGGGAGCCAGGATTCCTGCCGGAATCAGGTCAAACCCTTCCTGATGCTGTATGATATCATCCACCTTCACCGTATTGTCCGACAGATAATTGGTAACACCTACATGATAATGCCCGAAATGACGGCTTAATGTTCCCTTACGAATATCCAAATCGACCATAACTACCCGTTTTTTCAGATAAGCCAGACTCATGGACAAGTTGCGTGCAATAAAGGTCTTTCCGGCTCCGATATTGAACGAAGTAAAGGTAATTACCTGCGCAGGCTTGTCTTTTTTGGAAAGGAAAGCCATATTGGTACGTAAAATACGGAAGGCTTCCGACACAATGTCATCACCCTGCTCTTTCACTGCCATTACCTTCCTCCGGTGGTCTTTCATGGCTTCTTTATCTAACGGAATTTCTCCTAAATAAGGCACGGAAGTAACTCCTTCTATGTCTTTCCGTCCGTGAACCCGTGTATCCATAAAGAGAATAGCCAGACAAACTGCTCCCGGCAAAGCGATTCCCACCAGCAATCCCAACAACAGGATACGGTTGCGGTTGGGAGAAATCGGTGCGTTGCTTCCTTCTGCTCCGTCTATCACGCGGGCATTGTTATCGGCCATGGCCTGTGAAAGGGCATTCTCCTCACGTTTGTTCAGCAGGAACAGATAAAGTGCTTCCTTGATTTTCTGCTGACGTTCGATAGACAGCATCTGCCGTTCTTTTGTCGGAATAGCCGTCACACGGTCCTGGGCACGCATTTCACGGTTCTGCGCGTCATTGCGCTTCACATTCAGGCTGACAATCATGTTGTCCACGGCACGGATAATGCTTTGCTTCATGGCACGGAGCGAGTTGTTCAGTTCCTGCACCACGGGGTTGTTCACACTGCTGTCGTCTATCAGGCGGTCACGCTTCAACTTAGCCGCATTATAAAGGCTGATCTGATTTTCAATGTTCATGTCGCTGATTCCCGTGTTGGAGGGTATCAGGTCGGTTTCCTTGCTGGGGTCGGTCAGGTAGTCCTTAATAAAATTAGCCAGCCGGAGCTGCGTCTCCAGCTCCATGGCATCGGCATTGTATTTCTGCGATTCACTCATGTACATACCTGCCGAGGAAGCAATGTCCACAATCTGGTTCTGCTGCTTGAACGATTCCAGACTGGATTCCACATGTCCCAGTTCACGCTCGATGATAATCAGACGTTCGTTGATAAAGTTGGCCGTATTTACCGCCACCTGGTTCTTCTCCTTGATAGCCTCTTCATTGTACACCGTAATCAGTGTATTCAGCACATCCTCCGCACGAGCCGGCGAACTGTCCTTCAAGGCCAGCGTAAGAATAGAGGACTCTTCTTCCTCCTGCTGGATGCCCAGGGCATTCTTATAATAATTCACCATCGATTCCAGCGGACGTTTCCGTACCTGTATGGGAACATTCAGCCAGGACGCACGCAAGTAGTTTGTAGCAGTGACCACCACGTTCATTCCATCCATAATTGCCACCGTGTCATTCAATGCCACCTTATACTCTGGCTGAGCTTCAATTCCCGAAAAATCGGAAAGCGTTACGGTCTTTGCGTCTTTCAAAGTCATGGTGAAAGAGAAGCTTTGTTCGGGCAACGCATCCGGCAGGCTGACCAGCACGGGCGACTCGGTGTACAGTTCATTGCTGCGCAAACCATCCTTTACCTGATAGCTCACATCGGCATGCACGCGCTGCACCACCTCACGCATCAGTTTCTTGGAACGGAACTGCAATATTTCATTCGCCACATTCACTTTGTTAATAAAATTGTCGAAGCGGTCCAGTCCGGAGGTAGTAGCCTTGTTCGACGGGTCCTTGATAATGACCGTAGCCGAACGGAAGTACACCAGCGGAGCACGGGCATAGTTATACCATGCAATCCCACCGCAAATCAGAATGGAAAGTAAAAACCATTTCCATTGAGAAGCCAAATACAGGAATAAATCCACTACATTCAGCCCCTGGTCATTCTTGTTAGAAGAATTGTTCGTCTGCATATTGTTCTGAAATTATTAGAATCGTCTTACTTAAGCACCCACAAGAGCGAGCATACAGCCGTCACTACAGACAACAGAGTTGTAGCCACCTGCCATCCCCGATCTTCAACGTCTTTCTTACGATACTTGGGTTCTACATATACGATATCGTTCTGCTGAAGGTAGAAACAAGGTGAATCGAATATATCTTTGGTACGCAGGTCGTGCATGAAAATCTGCCGTTCTCCCTCTATCTCACGGATAACAGCCACCCGGTCTATCTTGGCCTTTGACGTAAGGTCGCCTGCTTTGGCTATGGCTTCCAGCAGTGTCACGCGGTCACCGTCCACGCTATACGTCCCATTGTTTCCCACCGCTCCCAGCACGGTATATTTAAAATTCAGAAACTCAATGGAAACCAGCGGGTCTTTCATGTACTCCCCTTCCTCAATCTTCTGCTTGATTAAATCGCGTACTTCGCTCACTTTCATTCCCTCAATGTGCAGTTTGCCCAAAATCGGGAAATCAATGTTACCGTTTATATCCACACGATAACCTTTCTCGTTCACTTTGCTTGAAGCATCTGCCGTCACATTTCCGTCCGTTCCTACCCTGAATGTGCCATCGTAAATATTGAACGGGATGGCCAGTTCCGGATTTTTGCAACTGACAGTAATGCTCAAACGGTCATCCCGATGAACCACTGCCTCATATTTGGTATCAATGGGATATTTCAGTCCCATTTCCATATCCTGCAAATACACGAAATTCTTGCGCGATGCACAGGAAGTGAACAGTAACACGGCAAGTAAACTTGCCCATAAACAGACTGTTTTTTTCATACTTTAGGTATAGTTAAGTGATTAGTAATTTATTCTGATTCTTCTGTCGCCTGAAGCAACGTCTTCCGGCACAACCAGGCAGCTTCCTCATCGGGTCTGCATTCCAGCATCCCCACAGGAACCTGTTCTACCATACGGATTAATGTGTCATAAAGGCAAGCACGTAATTCCGCATCCTGATGAATGACACTGCATCCAGGAAAAAGCGCAATAAAAGCCTCCACCTCTTTCTTCCGGAAAAACCGGTTGGCAGGAGCCTGCTTCAAACGCACCATTCCACCCACCAGGTAAGAAAGCGGCTTATAGCAAGGGGTCTTGCCACTCCAGGGTGTGCCGTATGCGTAAACCTTATTATCTACGATACGCAGCGTCGGGTTATCATCGTTCAGCAGTTCCGTTCCCGGTATATATTTCAGCCATAACGCAGCATGCGTGCTTTTTCCGGTCCCGCTCTTTCCCATGAAAAGGAAAGCCCTATCCTCACAAAAGACAGCCGATGCATGAATCGATACGGCATTCCGGTAAAGCACGGCCTGCGAATAAGCAATTCGAAGCAGGGAAGACAAGGCATGTCCTGCCCATTTGTCTTCATCACACAAATACACCCGGACAACAGAAAAATCCCTGGCAGCCTGCATGACATGCAATGTGCTCCCCTGTTCTGCAGAAAGCGTTACACAATACCCTTCTGCTTCTTTATACAAACTAACGTAGCCCATATCGCTGAGCGTATTCTCTATTAATTGCCCTGAAGGCATCACCAAACCGCTTCCCTCAGAAGCATACACCGTGCACTTCAGTAAAGTTTCTCTCTCCTCGTTCTTGCAATGAAAAGCACGGAAAGAAGGCAGCAAGGCATCCACGTTCCAGCCTTGAGGCAGACTGATTTTCAATGTGAAACCTGCAACCGAAAAATAATATTCCATCCTCATTTGACTTGTCCTTTCAACAAACTGGAAAACACCCAAAAACCTTCTTTGGGCGCATAATGAAATGCAAAACAGGCATTGCGCTGAAAAGCACATGCAGTCTGCCACTTACCGGCCAAAGGCGACTGGGCTTTCCGCTGATGTCCGGCCACATGCTGGCCAAAGTTGCCGCCCCGCCAGACAATATCCAGTAAAGGAGACGAGTCCGAAGCTACCTCCTGATAAGGAAGGTACGCCACAGGAAGTCCCAAATGCTCTACCAGAAAGGCATGCAGCAACCGATGCCATCTGCTCATACCCAGCTTTAACGTAATCTTCTTTATTTCTTCTGATTCCACTTCGTCGTGCAACTTATAGCAACTGCGGGCCATATCGCACAACTGACGCAATCCAACTCCCCATCCCAAAGCATGCTTCAGAATGTGCAAGCTTTGGAGCAGGAGATTCAACACAGGAGAAGGAATCTTTACCTCCTGCCCTTTTTCCAGACTCATACGGTCATAGCCATATTTCTGTTCCAGTTCTTTTGCGTAACGCTGTAAAAATGGATTATGCAAGTCCAGCAAGCGTATATGATGTTCCACTTCCACTCCCTTCCATGTATAGACCACACTCTGGTCTGCGTGTACCTTTTCCTGCAAATTACCTTGATGTACAAGGGAAAAAGCATTTTCAAACATCTGGCGACTATCGAAATAAAAATCAATATCCCCACATTCCCGCAACAAAGGGTTCTCGTATAACCGGGCAACTCCCTGCCCTTTCTGCAATACAGGCTGAACTCCTCTTTCCGCAAACCATTTTACAAGCGACTCCAATATCCTGTTCATCTGCATATTCTTTCGCTCAATGGCATCCGTCTCCGCCATCCAGCGAACCAGCAACTCATCCGCTGGTAAGAAATCTTCCGGCAAATGCTGTATTCCCTGAAAAACGATTCCGGTAACAGTCTGCTGCCTTGACAAAAGGTACAAACTCTTCCACTCCCCAGCAGATAAGGGAAAACAAGACAGTTCCTCTATCTTCCGTTCCCACAATCCTGCCCTCAACAACACGAGCAATGCCGTATGTACCCTGCTCATCTCTTTTTCACAGTATAATTTTTTCCTATCCAATCAGCCCGAAAGCCTGCCAGTCTGCCAGCTGTTTCTCCAGATCACGACGGGCCATCTCCTTATCAATCTCGTATTCCTGACACAAACGTGCGGTCAGTTCATCCAATGTGGCACATCCGTCGGCCACACACTGCCATATCCAGGCAGCCGTCTGATTCAGGCTATACACCTTACTCATGTTTACATTGCCTGCGCAGGCATCCACAATCATATAGCGGTTGCCAATCTTACGCAGCTGAAGTCCCTTACGTATCTCTATCTTATCTTTATTCATATTGCAATAATTAGAATTTCTTACCCATCAGAATGGACATGACCGTAAGCCAAACAATTTTAATATCCATCCATAAAGAGCGGGTACGCATATATTCCAAATCCATTCTGAGCCGTTCCAGCATCTTTTCCATTGTATCGGTGTAGCCGTTGTAGAGAGTAGCCTTAGAGAACAATCCCGGACGCAGACGGTACAAGAGTTCATAATCCGGATTGATAGCCATAATTTTATCTACGAAAAATTTCCGCTCCGGCCGCGGTCCGACAAAACTCATCTCCCCTTTCAGCACGTTCCATAATTGCGGCAACTCATCCAGATGGTGTTCCCTCAAGAAACGCCCGATTCGGGTCAGCCTCCGGTCATTCTTCTGGCAAAGCGCCGGTTTTCCATCCGACTCCGAATCGACCGACATCGAACGGAACTTATACAAAATAAAAGGCTTTCCGCCATACCCGATACGTTCCTGGCTAAAAATCACAGGCCCCCCATCTTCCAGTTTAATCAACCAGGAAATAAGTAAAAACACCGGTGAAAAAACAATCAACGCCACCAAACTCACAACTACATCTGCTACACGTTTCACCCTACAAGCCGTAGCCGACATCCCCGCACTCGGATAACAATAGCGGTCATTTGTCGCATAAGCCATCATGGCTTTTAACATGACATCTTCTTTGTTTACATTTTTCATAACTCCATGTATATGGTTAAACATTTATCAATCATACGTTCTTTCGTAAACATTTCGCGATAACGTCTGGCCGCACCTTCCGAGAACTTCTGGTACACCTCCCCGTTTTCCGTTACCGCCTCAATAGCCCGGGCCAGGTCCTGCGCATCCCCCGGTTCCGCATTCATCCCCGACACCCCCTGTTCATTCACCCAGGCCACTCCCGATTGAGGTATTCTGGTAGCCACAATCGGTTTTCCGCACGACATCGCTTCTATCTGCACGATTCCGAACGCCTCAGTTTTCTGCACACTGCTCATGCAAAACACGTCGCATGCCCCATAGTAAGCAGGCAAATCCTCGTCGCTGACTCTCCCCAGAAGTTTCACTTTGCCTTGCAGGTTCATAGAAGCGATTTCATTCTGCAACTCCTCTTTCAAAGGCCCTGTTCCCCCAATCAGCACAACAAAATCATCCTTCAAATACCGGGCAGCCTCCACCAAGAAACGATAGCCTTTATACGTCACCAGACGTCCCAGCGAGAACACGATTTTCTTGCCCGGATATTCACTTCGGACAGCTTTCACCGCTTCAGGCAAAGGCCTCATCGGCTCTACCCCGATAGGCAAACAAGCCGTCTTATGCTGAACTGTCTGCAAAAAAGGAGATTCCGCCAGGTATACGGGAGAAGTTCCCACAATCACGTCGGCACGCCGCAACAACCATTGCTGCAAAGGCCTGTACAACTTCAGCAACAATTTTTGTTTCTGGATGTCGCTATGCCAGTGAAGCACCACTTTCCCCTTGTAGCCCGAAAGGAACAAAGCCAGACAAGCCATAGGGTCAGGATGATGTATGTGAATGATATCATACGTTCCACAAATTCTTCGCAAGGTAAAAATCATGGAAGGAGAAATCATTGTCGCACAAGCCTTCACCCAGGTACGGGTGCAAATCAGCCGGGCATGCTCGTTCAGCAAGACAGTCCGGTCATCCCCTTCCTCCGCCGCACACAGCATGTGACATTCGGTTCCCCTTTCGGACAATCCTGTCATTAAATCAAATGCAACCTTCTCTACCCCGCCACGTATGGGATAGAATTTCCCCAGTTGCAATATCTTCAAATTTTCTACCTTCATAAACTTTAATATCCAATAATAGTACGCGGTTAACCACGTGTCGTCAGTTCGTCATACAAGCGGATATAATCAGCATAACGATCTTCTTTTTTAAAATGCTCCAAGGCATATTCCCGGCACCTGTTCTGATAATAAGACTTTCCCCGCTGCCGTATAGTCCGTGCCGCTTCCAGCAATCCTTCATAATTCCCCTGTTCCACTACGAAGCCCGTCTCATCCGTCACCGCCTCTACACTTCCCCCAGTGCGATAAGTTACCACCGGGGTACCACAAGCTATCGCCTCCATATTGACGGTAGGATAATTATCCTGCCAGGTGGGATTGATAAAGGCATCTGCCACGGAGTACAATCCTGCCAACTGCTGAATATTCTCCGTCCGGGCTATGCCGATGATATTTTCAGGCAGCCTTTTTCTTTCTTCCGGTTTGATTCCCACCAGCACAATCAGTTCCTCCTCGTTCAGAAGAGCAGCCATCTGTATAAAATCATCCAGTCCTTTTTCCCGGCTCCAGATACTGGCCACGCCCAGCAGCACATGCTTGTCGCCCAGCCCGTATTTTTCCCTTACTTCCTGTGCATCGTACACACGAAACACCTCCGTATTGATGCCATTATGAATCACCCGGAAATCATATCCGTTGAAAAAAGACTCCTGCATCTCCGACTTTATCCAGTCGGACACCGGCACAATCACCAGTTTGTCTTGCGGCATGGAAGTAAAAGCCTCTTTTTTATCCAGGTAGTTCTTTCGGCTACGGTCCACCCACAAGCTTGCCGGGAACTCCCTGTGCTGAGGACAATCATGACATTCTGTTTTCCACCGATCACATTTCACAAATGAATAATGATAACAATGACCTGTGTAGAGCCAACAATCGTGCACAGTCCACACTACCAAAACATTGCACTTTGACAAATACTCAAACAAAATCCGGTAATTCAGGAAATAGCCATGAATGTTGTGTATGTGAATCACATCCGGCTGAATCTGTTCAATCTGGCGGATAAACTGCCGGGTAGCCTGTGAAGACGCCAGCCCATGGCGGTCAAACAAGCGCGTTTCCAGCCCGTGCCAGGCCACACTCCATTTGTTGCCTACCGGCACCAGCTTTGAACGGCAAGGCTTCACTCCGTCACGTCCACGGCTGTAAGCAATGTAACTTTGCCATCCGTTCTGCATGGCCAGTTCCCCAATTTCCTGCATGATGCGCCCCGTAGAAGTAGACACACGCAATACCGGATTTATCTGAAGCAATGTTTTCATTTTGCAGTTATTGAAGTAAACAAGCGAATCCACTGCGACATGACCGCCTGTTCAGAATAAGTATCCACTACCTTCCGTGCATTTTGCGACAGCATTTTCCGATAAGCTTCATCCTCCATCACTTTCATCATCGCATCAGCCAACGCCTGAATATCTCCATTCGGAACCAGCAAGCCATTTATACCGCTTTGGATAATATCTTTCGGACCACATTTATAGTCAAACGATACTACGGGAAGCCCGCAGGCCATCGCCTCAATCATGACCATCGGAAAACCTTCATAATTGGAACTCATCACCAGCATGTCACTTTTCACATACTCTTCCCCAATCTGTTTGGTAGGCCGGTTAAGCCGAGCTGTATCCTGCACCCCCGCCTTGTCAATCATCTGCTGTAGCATCTCCTGCCATTCCCCCTGACCAAAGATGTCCAGTTTCCAGCCGGTAAACCTTCCGGTATGCTGTACCAGTTGCCAGGCCTGAATCAGACGGTCAAACCCTTTCTGGTAATCCAAACGTCCCACCGCAATCACCCGTTTGTTCATCACATCCGAATAAGCATCACTCACATGCATAGCCGCATTAGGAATCACCTCGATATTCGGCAAACTTCCCCAATATCCCCTGTCCTCATTGGTCAGCACCACAAACTTGTCAAAGCAGCGCACTATCTGTTCATCCTGGTGTGTACGCAACTTATCAATCCATCCCAGCAATCCTTTCCGTCCATATTGCAAGCGGAAAAACTTGCAATAATGCAACTCCAGCACTTTCTTGCTTCCATCCTTTATATCCGGAATAAACGAAGACTCAGAAGGATAAAGCGACACCACAATGTCCGGTTTCTCCTTCAGGAGCAATGCCGTCAGTTTCCGCCTATGCTCTTTTCTTTTACGGAGATAGCCGGTTATCTTTTTCCATGCCCCCTTTTCATTATCCTCCGAGTAATTGATTTCCAGATCCGTCATACGTACTTTCTCTGGAAACGGATAAAAGGGAGGCCGCTGGTGCTGGTCAGTGGTGACCACCGACACTTCCCACCCCGGAAGCCGAGAAAGGTAGGTCACCTTGTTCAGGAGTACACGCTCCATGCCACCGGGATTGTATGTGGAATGAGTGCAATAGATAAGTTTCATTTTCTATCCATTAAGCCATGGGAGCAAAAAACATTTTTTCATTTATAGATTTGTCTTCATTTTTCCCTATCAACGCAAGAAAAAGGGCAAAAACCAAGAATATATCCGTAGAGACCTTAAACCAAACGATAAAATTCAGCAATAATATCATTACAAATGCCTCCCGATACATAGAAAAATAATTCGCACATACTTTGCAAACCTTACACATAAAAATACAAAATGGAATTAGTCCCAACAGACCAAAATAAAAGATGAAACGTAAATATCCCACATCTGTATTCTGATAATACCCATGCCAGTCAATTCCTGTATAATAAGGGTCTGCATAAAAAGGATTGTTCAAATAACCATCCCCCACTAGCCATGTTTTCAAGTTTTCCGGAAATACATACATGTTTTTCAATATCTCATTTGAATGCA
>NZ_DBEXBB010000055.1:0-19820 GCF_048170425.1 Phocaeicola sp. | reverse complement strand
TTAGACTCTGGAAACATAGTGGTAATCGTTTAAATGTTATAATTCAGCACTATAAATTTAATACTTTTATCGCTATGTTTCTAATTATCAGTGAAATATATTTATTCTTATTTCGAACTCACGTTATATAATAATGGAATCCAACTACACTTGGATGCATTTAGATATGAAGAAATTGTCGTAGATTGCTGTGGCAATTGGATGTTGAAAAAAGATTTTAATTATTGCCAAGACCAAAGCAATATCCTTGAACTAAAAGTGAACATTATTGGTAGAATACCTTATTACAATATCGCTAACATCAAGATGAATGGAGACGACTTCTATTCCGATCCAATAATCATCTGTGTGTTTGACGAAATCAGTGGCCCATTTACAGAAATATGTTACGAATTTCATGATTATGCGACTAACAAGCGAATCATGTTCGAGAAAGGACAACGAGCCTGGATGTCCGAATACGACTTTTATGAATTAAAACAAAAAGTGGACATCTCTAATATAAAAAAGTAAGAATTTTAGTAAAATTCTAATCCATGAAAGCGATTAACAGCTCAAACACAACCTGCTGATTTTGAAATAATTTATTTAATCAGCAGGTTTATTTTCCAATACTTCCATCCCTCAATTTAGACTCAAACGTTCGTAAAGTATCCTTCATTGGAGAATACCTCTATTCTCATTCGTTCCATATCGCCTTAATTAAATCATTTATTATCCATACTATAGAAATTAATGTACCCTATTATTTACGACTGCGTTATAGATTATTTTTAATATAGATGCGAATCTGTAATGATGTGATTTATAGACTTAGCTTTCTTATAACTTTCCTATCTATCGTTTCTTCAAACAATCATCCAAAAACACTCATCTACCAATAACCTTTACTATATTTTCTGTTTATCACTTTTTTCACTATTTTTGTACCATCAATTAAACAAAAAATCACATGGTTCCGTCTATTTTAATCGTTGAGGATGATTTGACTTTTTCTACCATGCTAAAGACATGGCTGGGGAAAAAAGGGTTTGAAGTGGAAACAGCGAGTACACAGGCTAAAGCACGCAAGCAAATTAGCACGCGCGACTTCGACCTTATCTTGTCTGATTTGCGTCTTCCCGACCAGGACGGACTAAGCCTGTTGTCATGGCTTCGCGAGCAAGGCAATCAAGTACCCTTCATCATCATGACCAGCTATGCGGAAATCCAAAGTGCCGTACGCGCCATGAAGGAAGGAGCCACTGATTATATTTCAAAACCGGTACAACCTGACGAATTACTGAAAAAAATCAAAGAGGCTATTCATCAGGAGAAAACTCCTACAGAAAGCGGGAAAGAAAAAAATGCTGCACAAACAGCCCATGGTTTTCTGGAAGGAGAAAGTGAAGAGGCCCGAAAATTATACAATTACGTAGGGCTGGTAGCTCCCACACAAATGTCGGTACTGATTAATGGAGCCAGCGGAACCGGAAAAGAATATGTGGCCCACCGCATTCATCAGTTGAGCAAACGTTCGGAAAAGCCTTTCATCGCCATTGACTGCGGTTCCATACCTAAAGACCTGGCGGCTTCTGAATTCTTTGGCCATGTGAAAGGCTCGTTTACCGGTGCCTTGAATGACAAGGCCGGTGCATTCGAAGAGGCCAATGGAGGTACGTTATTTTTAGATGAAATCGGGAACCTCAGCTACGAAGTGCAGGTACAATTGTTGCGTGCCCTACAGGAACGCCGTATCCGCCGAATTGGCTCTACAAAAGAAATAGAGGTGGATGTTCGTCTTATCAGCGCCACAAACGAAAATCTGAAAGAGGCCATTACAAAAGGAAATTTCCGTGAAGATTTATATCACCGTATCAATGAATTTACGCTACAGATGCCTTCCTTGAAAGAGCGTCCGGAAGACATTCTGCTGTTTGCCAACTTCTTTCTGGACCAGGCCAACCATGAGCTGGAACGTACATTGATAGGATTCGATGCAGAAGCCAGCGAAGCCATGCAGAAATATCCATGGCCGGGCAACCTGCGCCAGCTGAAGAATGTGGTCAAACGGGCTACCTTGCTGGCTCAAGGTGAATTTATCACGGTTAAAGATTTAGGAGAAGAAATAAACGAACGGAAAACGGTATGCGAAAATCCGGAAATGGAAGAAACTTTTGCCCTGCACGACGAGGAAACCGAAAAGCACCGGATTTTAAAAGCCCTGCAACAAACCGGAAATAACAAAACCAAAGCGGCTACATTATTGGGTATTGACCGGAAAACGTTATACAATAAATTAAAACTCTACCACATTCCACAATAAACGTGTGGAATTTTTCCACACGTTCCACATTTATTCCACAGCGTTCTGTATAAAAATCCCTTCTACAAGGCATTCTACAAGTTTGGCACGGGTTTTGTTTGTTTATTTACAGATAAACAAAGACAATGAACAACCAAAACAAACTAGGCTAAACCCAACCCCATAGAATAAAGTTCAGAGATTGTTTACCTCATTTAATTGAATTCTCAATTATATACAATCTCAGATAAAATGAAGATGCCTATGTGTTAAAAGAAGGGGACGCTGTGAAGCGTTTCCTTCTTATCTTTTTTATTCCATACCGAAACCATTCCACAGACTGCCTGCAGGAAGAGGAGCTACCAAATCTATCGGCTCTTTGGACACCGGGTGAATAAAGCGTACCCTACGGGCATGTAAGCAGATACTTCCATCTGGGTTAGAACGCGGAAAACCGTATTTCAAATCGCCTTTAATTGGACATCCCATTTTCGCCAGCTGGCAGCGTATCTGATGATGGCGTCCGGTCTTCAAATCTACTTCCAGCAGATAATAGTTTTCTGAACGACCAATCAAGCGATAGTTCAGTACAGCCTTCTTGGAGTTTTTCACTTCCTTATCGTAGGCGTACGACTTATTCTGCTTCTCGTTTCTGACCAGATAGTGCACCAGCTCTCCTTCTGCCTCCTTAGGCTGTTGTTTTACAATAGCCCAATACGTTTTTTTTACTTCGCCATTACGGAACATCTCGTTCAGACGGCTCAGTGCCTTACTGGTCTTGGCAAATACCACCAATCCGCTTACCGGACGATCCAGCCGGTGAGTGACTCCCAAAAATACGTTTCCCGGTTTGGCATATTTTTCTTTCAAATATTGCTTCACGGTTTCCGACAAGGGAATATCGCCGGTTTTGTCACCCTGTACTATTTCTGAAGCAGTCTTGTTGACTACTATGATATGATTATCTTCGTAAACTACTGTCATACACAAAAAAATGAAGAATAGAGAATACTGAAGAAAACTCTCCCCTATTCCCCATTCTTCACTCTATACTAATTATTATTATATTACATGTTCATACCACCGTCAACCTGGATGACCTGTCCTGACACGTATGAAGACATGTCAGAAGCCAGGAACAAGGCGATGTTAGCTACATCTTCCGGTGTACCGCCACGACGCAAAGGAATACGTTTGTTCCATTCAGCTTTCACTTCGTCAGACAACTTAGCTGTCATTTCTGTAATGATGAAGCCCGGAGCAATAGCATTGGCACGGATACCGCGAGAGCCCAATTCCTGTGCGATAGACTTAGCCAGACCAATCATACCTGCCTTAGAAGCTGAATAGTTGCACTGTCCTGCATTACCGTGTACACCTACTACTGAAGCCATATTGATGATGCTTCCTTGTTTCTGGCGCATCATAATCGGTGTACATGCGTGGATGAAGTTGAAGGCAGATTTCAAGTTGACTGCAATCACAGCATCCCACTGTCCTTCGCTCATACGCATCATCAGACCATCTTTTGTGATACCTGCATTGTTTACCAGGATGTCAACAGAACCAAAGTCATTGTGAATCTGTTCTACCACCTTTGCAGTATCTTCAAAGCTTGCTGCATTTGAAGCGTATCCTTTTACTTTTACGCCATAAGCCGCAATTTCCTTTTCTGTATTCTGGCCGTTTTCATCAATAACCAAATCCGTAAAGGCAATGTTTGCTCCTTCTGCAGCAAACTTCAATGCAATGGCTTTACCAATACCACGTGCAGCACCGGTAACAATAGCCGTCTTTCCAGTTAATAATCCCATTTTCTTTATTTTTTAATTAAACGATATGATTATTTTCTTTTTTCTTGCACCCTAATGCGCCATACACAATCTTGGCCACATAGCGCCAGCCCGTTTCATCGTCAAGCTCTTCGCCTATCTGACCGCGAATATAGGGCACTTCAATACCTTTTATGCAGTAATGCAAAATATCAGCTGTAATCTCCACATTGTCAATATCGAAAAGATTCAGTTCCTTTCCTTCATGCAGTACGCGATGAAACAACACTGTCTCCTTCCGATCAAAATCCTTCCGTACAGCCTCTACTCTCCAAATGTCCCGAAAGAAATCGGCCCTCAACGTTCCATTACGGTACACCACCATTTTTATCGCATCCAGATGGGTCATAATCAATTCCAGAATCTTCTTATCCGGAGATACCGGCTTGCCTGCCGCTTTCTCCATCTGAGCGGAAAGCATCTCCAGTTCCGACTCTACCACAGCCAAATAAATCTGTTCCTTACTCTTAAAGTAAGTGTACAACGTCCGTCTTCCTTTCTTTGAAGCTTGGGCAATGTCATTCATCGTGGTATCTTCCACCCCCTTCTTCGCAAAAAGTTGCCGGGCAACGTCTACCAACTTGGCTCTCGTCTTTAATACTGTCATCTTTCCTTATTGCACAACTGATAAAAATCTGAGCAAAAGTACTGTTTTTCTTCATACTACACAAATATAAGGTGTCAAATTCATCTGAAAAAGCCCCTTAGCTCTCTTTAGATTCTTTCATTATATGACTTAAAGCCTTTATTATTCTAAACAAAAGCAAACCTTTCTATATTTTTTGTATAAACATTTGTTTATATGAATTTATCTCCGTACCTTTGCACCGCATTTAAGAAATAAACATCGCGGAGTGGAGCAGTTGGTAGCTCGTTGGGCTCATAACCCAAAGGTCGTCTGTTCGAGTCAGGCCTCCGCAACTACAAATGAAACATCGCGGAGTGGAGCAGTTGGTAGCTCGTTGGGCTCATAACCCAAAGGTCGTCTGTTCGAGTCAGGCCTCCGCAACTACAAGAGAAACTTCAGGTTTCTCTTTTTTTATGCCGTAATATACCTTAAAAAGGGTATTGCCCCTCCTCTCTTTTCCCCCTACCTTTGCCCAAAAGAAAAAGAAAATAGTTATGGCACAGGTAAAAAAACAACTTACAGAACTTATCGGACATACTCCCCTACTGGAGCTTGAACGTTTAGAAAAGGCTCATAATACCCAAGCACGTATTATTGCCAAGTTAGAATACTTCAATCCCGGCGGCAGCGTAAAAGACCGCATTGCATTGGCCATGATTGAAGATGCAGAAAAAAGAGGCATCTTGAAAGAAGGAGCCACTATCATTGAGCCCACTAGTGGAAATACCGGTGTAGGCCTGTCATGGGTAGCCAGCGTAAAAGGCTACAAAACCATACTCACCATGCCGGAAACCATGAGTATAGAACGGCAAAACCTGCTGAAAGCCTTAGGAGCACAACTTGTTCTTACCCCAGGAAGCAAAGGCATGAGCGGAGCCATTGAAAAAGCCAACGAGCTGCGAGATAATACACCTGGAGCAGTCATCTTACAACAGTTTGAGAATCCCGCAAATCCTCGCACACATGTACATACTACCGCACAGGAAATATGGGAAGACATGGACGGAAAAGTAGATGTATTCATCGCCGGAGTAGGTACAGGAGGAACATTAAGCGGAGTGGGAGAAGGCTTAAAACAGCACAATCCGCAAATTGAGATTATTGGTGTAGAACCGGATTCATCCGCCGTACTTTCAGGCGAGAAACCCGGCATGCACAAAATACAAGGTATCGGTGCCGGATTTATCCCCAAAACATTCAACCGCAATGTAGTAAACAGAATCATTCGCGTAACCGATGATGATGCCATCCGTACGGGAAGAGAACTTTCTCTAAAAGAAGGATTGCTAACAGGCATTTCTGCGGGAGCGGCCACCTATGCTGCCCTGCGAGTAGCGTCACAACCGGAATACGCTGGAAAGAATATCGTAGTGCTGCTTCCCGATACCGGTGAACGTTATTTATCTACAGCACTATTCGCATTTGAAGAATATCCTCTTTAACAAAATCAAATACAATATTCTACCGTATTGACAATTCCCGCACGGAGCGCATAACGAACCGCTTCGTGCGCATTGTTTACTTCCAGCTTCCGGAAAATATTCTTACGATGAGTCGCTACCGTATATGCACTCAGAAAACGCTCTGCCGCAATCTCTTTTGTACTCTTCCCCAACGCCATCGCACGTAGAATTTCTTTCTCTGTCTGTGTCAGTGGAACCATCCTACCCCGTCCATCCTCTTTTTCACGAAGCAGACCTTTCGCCTTACCACAAACAAACTGACACCCTCCGTTCACATCATGCAGACATTGATTCACTTCTGCCAGCGATGCATCCTTCATTAATACATGAAATGACGAGCCCACAAGCAGCATTCTACGCACAAAATCACGTCCCAACTGATCACTAAACAATACAAAGTTAGCCTTCGGGAAACGCTCATGCAATACCAGCAGCTGTTCCACCGAACAATCAAGCAAGGTATAATCCAGCACCACACATGCTTCAGGATACTCAGCCAACGATTCCGCCAAGGATTTCCAATCCCAAACTTCCATATAAGCACATACCGGATACAATCCGGCAGCAATAGCCTTCATACCATAACGAGTCACATCTTGGTTATCTGCCAGAATCAATGTTTGCATATCAGAAAGGTATTAAAAAAGAAAGCTCCGCAAAATTGCGAAGCTTGAAGTGGGCGTTGACGGATTCGAACCGCCGACCCTCTGCTTGTAAGGCAGATGCTCTGAACCAGCTGAGCTAAACGCCCGATAGTCTCGTTCTCAATTGCGGTTGCAAAGGTACAACTAAATTTGTAACCTGCAAACTTTTGAGTTGTTTTTTTACCAAAAAGTGAAAAAAGAGAACATTGAAGGGACTAAAAATCCATTCAGAAAGGAAAATTCGCAAGAAAGAACCCACACAAATCAAATTATTGTACGTAACTTTGCAAGACTAAAATGAAGGAGAAACAGATGGAAGAAACCTTTGCAAAATACATCAACGTCAACGGAGAACTGATGGATTTATCCCGCCCTCAGGTGATGGGTATTCTCAATGTAACCCCCGACTCTTTTTATGCCGACAGCCGTAAACAAGCTGAAGAGGATATTGTCAGCCGGATACACCAGATTATAGAAGAGGGAGGCCGCATTATTGACATTGGTGCCTATTCTTCACGCCCGGATGCCGAAGATGTAGCTCCGGAAGAAGAGATGAAACGACTGAAACACGGTTTACAGGTTATCCGAAGAGAGTTCCCTGATGCCATTGTTTCTGTCGACACCTTCCGTGCCGATGTAGCCCGGATGTGTGTAGAAGAATACGGTACGGCAATTATCAACGACATTTCTGCCGGCGATTTGGATGCAAACATGTTTTCCACTGTGGCAAGATTGAAAGTCCCCTACATCATGATGCACATGCAGGGGAATCCACAAAACATGCAAAAGAACCCACATTACCAGCATCCGGTCAAAGAAATCATCCTTTATTTTGCTGAAAAAATCGAGAAACTCCGGGCTACAGGTGTAAAAGACCTTATTATAGATCCGGGATTTGGTTTCGGGAAAACATTAGAACATAATTATGAGATACTGAACAAACTGGAAGAATTCTCTCTATTCCACCTTCCGATTCTTGTAGGAGTATCCCGCAAATCAATGATTTATAAATTATTGGGAGGAGGACCTGAAAACACTCTAAACGGAACAACCGCCATACACGCCATTGCCTTGATGAAAGGCGCCAATCTGCTCAGGGCACATGATGTAAAAGCAGCCGTAGAAACCGTCCGGATTTTCAATGCCTTGCAAAACCAATGATTTAAAACACGAACTTCAACATACTTTTAATTATGCCTTTCGACATCTACATACTCAGTTTCAAAGATATACTCGACATTCTGCTGGTAGCCCTTCTGTTATACAAGTCCTACAAGCTGATGAAGTCGTCGGGCTCCATTAATATCTTCATCGGTATCCTGGTATTCATTATCATTTGGGTAATCGTGTCACAGGTACTCCAGATGAGACTATTAGGTTCTATTTTCGACAAACTGGTGAGTGTAGGAGTAATCGCACTTATTGTCTTGTTCCAGGATGAGATACGTCATTTTCTATTGTCATTGGGCTCCAGACAGCGCAGCAACAGTCTGTTCCGTTTCCTGAAAGGCAACAAAAAGACAGACACAGAAAAAGAAGACATCATGCCTATTGTAATGGCCTGCCTGAATATGAGTAAGGGTAAGGTGGGAGCACTGATTGTGATAGAAAAGGATTTCCCGTTGGATGACATTGTCCGTACAGGCGACCTGATTGATGCCAATATAAACCAGCGACTCATTGAAAATATCTTTTTCAAGAACAGTCCGTTACACGATGGAGCCATGATTATCAGCCACAAGCGAATAAAAGCAGCCGGATGCATCCTTCCGGTTTCACACAACCTGGAAATTCCCAAAGAATTAGGACTTCGCCATCGTGCTGCCTTAGGTGTATCACAGGAAACGGATGCCATGGCCATTATTGTATCCGAAGAAACTGGCGGCATTTCCATTGCCTACCACGGACAGTTCCACTTGAAGTTAACGGCAGAAGAACTGGAACGTATGCTGACGGCAGACAACCGGATGTAACTTCAATCCAGCATCAGATTCATATAGGGAGACTTCCCATCAAACAGCTGTCGGGTAAGTTCATTGATAGAAACCACCTGATAAGTCCGCTCTTTCAATTCACCTCTGGAGTATATCCCCCCTTCCAGATTATGACAACCGTTATTTTGCGGAAGCGCCTCATCTCCTTCTACTTTAAAATAATGGCCTCCAGTCCTTCTTCCGGCTAATAACCTGAACAATGCTTCTACATGAATAATTCTTGCCATCCCCAACTCATAAGGCTGCCCCTCGGAACAAGAATCGCATTCCAACTCCATTAAACCGTAATGAGAAGACAAACCACGCAGCATAGCTTGTTCAATGGTCTTATTCCTGCATACCATTTCCTTGATTATCAGTCTTTCCTTTTCCGGCAAACAGAAGCAAAGTCCCTGCAGTTCATCTTCCTCTACAGCTCCCCACAACTGACCTCCCGACAAAAGTAAATCCGCCAATATGATGTGGAAATCTTCCCAATTATGCTGTATACAGTTTTCACAATCAGACTGAAAATGGTCATAAAAACGGAAAGCATGCCCGCATAAGGCACTTTCTGGAGGGATTTCAACCAGTTTCCACCGATTAGGAAAGTTTTCAACAGGTAAACAAGAAGCTGTTAATAACTTTTTTCTCCGTTGAAAACAAAGGGTATATCCCGAACGGGCATAGTAACCTTTCAACCAATCCTCTGCAGGTATCAAAGTAGAAAACAGCACTCCTTCCCGAAACATGCTCTGATGAGCCTGGGCCAGCAATTTTCGCATCACTCCCTGCTCCCGATATGCCGGATGCGTACAAGCTCCTGAAATATAGGAAACCGGCACATTCATGCCTTCATACGTCAACCGATATGGAATACGTTGCAAGGCAGCTATTACCTTCCCGTCCGATTCCATATACTCATTCAGGGAATCAGCATAGCGGCAACCGAAATAAAGATCCATGAACGCTTCCGAGTCATGAAAACAAGTTGCCCATAACATTCTGACTTGCTCTTTCACACTCATTTCACCTCTGCCATGTATTTTTCAAGAATCACTTCCGGCTGATAAGAAAGCTTGGCTTTCCGGAGCCCTTCCAATCCCAAGTCTTCCTCCCGGTTGATATAGATGTACTGTGAAGGAATATGATTGGCAAACTCATAATTAATCATGGCGTACGCTCCTTCCACAGCCGTATTGGCTTTTTCCACACACGTATCGAAAGTCGTTTGATTGATGGGTGCCCCAAAAGTAAAGGCCACAATCTCATCCTCCACATAAAGTACCCCTCCAATCACGTCCAATTGCTCCAAATGCTGCAAGGCAGCTGTCATGGAGCGACGTTCGTTCTCCAAGGCCTGATTCTCCGCACAATTATTCGCCCGACACCACTGAGTCTCCAACTCCAGACATGCGAGAATCAAGTCGGAAGTCAAAGGTTTATATGTATAATTCGGATAATTGCTCCTGAACTTATTCAAATGATTCCGTTTAGGCTGAAACTTTTTCCCTTTCAATGTGGACAGGTCGGAGCGCAGATAAATGTAATCAGCATAATCCCGATCGGAAACAAAATTAAAACAATCCGGAAAAGCATTTTCCAGTTCCGCACGCATATTGGCACATACACCTAGCAAACGGAAAGGAGCGCCTTGACTTTTTGCATCCTCCATCAACGCTTCAATCACCGGACGAATATCTCCCCCTTCACCCACAGGCATCATATAAGCCAGTTGTCCGTCTGCATAAAAACGAAACAGCAAAAAACCATCCATTTCCGCAATCTCCGTCTGATACAGGAAACGCCAGCTGTACAGATTCACAAACGACAAATCACAATTACGCCGTGGACTGTTCAACGTATATTTCTGCACGGTATCCTTATCACTCAGGTCTATCGGTTTAAATGCTATCATATCGGAGTTTCTTTTTCGAACAAATACTTACATCTGAAGAAAATAACAAATCAGCCGGTCATTCAGTTCATTCCGTAGAAGGACAAAATCTTAATACAATCCTAAGATATGCAAAATTGTAGGCGAAAGCAAAGCGGTAAGAATTCCGTTCAAGGTCAGTCCCAGACTTGCATATGCACCATACTTTCCACTCACTTCCATGGCACGTGAAGTACCGACTGCATGACTGGCTGTTCCCATAGACAATCCCTGTGCAATCGGACTGGCCACACGCCCTACCTGAAGCAGTTTAAATCCACAGATTGCTCCAAACAATCCGACCACAATGACCACAGCGGCTGTCAGTGAAGGAATTCCTCCTACTGCATTCGAAACCTCCATGGCAATCGGAGTAGTCACGGACTTTGGAGCCAATGACATAATCACTTCCGGAGAAGCTCCCATCAATTTGGCAATAATCGTCACCGAAACCAGTCCGACCACACAACCGGCTAACTGGGAAATCAGAATCGGCATCAATTGTTTCTTTATCATACGTAATTGCAAGTACAAAGGCACCCCCAATGCCACGACAGCCGGTTTTAACCAAAATTCTACCAACGAACCAGCCTCGGAGTAGGTGTCATAAGAAACTCCCGTAAACTGAAGAAAACAAATCAACATGGCTATTGCCACAAGGATAGGATTCAATAACACCCATCCTGTTTTTTTCTGCAATAATTTTGACAAGAAGAAAAAGCCAAATGTAATAGCCAGCAGAAAAAATTTATTTTCGAAAAAATCCATACTTACGAACCAATTGATGTACCCAACCCGTTACTACTAAAACCAATATTGTGCTGACCAGTGTCGCAATCACAATCGGCCAGAACTGTGCCGTAATCACATCAAAATACAGCATTAACGCCACTCCCGACGGTACAAAGAAAAAACCCAAATTTGCTACCAGAAAATTTGTAAGCCCCTGCACCCACTCCAGTTTTATCCAGCCCAGCTGAAGAAACGAAGTAAGTAACAGCATGCCAATAATACTCGAAGGCAGCTTGATACCCGTCAAATAAACAATCAGTTCACCTAACGCCAGGCACCCAAAAAGAATAGAACACTGTCGAATCATAATACCTTTATTTTAACTTGAAAACCGATGCAAAAATACATAATCAGAAAAACCAACCTCTTCTAAAACCGTTTTTTATTCGTATCTATAAAGGGTATAAAGGTTTTTGCATACTTTAAAGCAAAAAAAATCACCTTTTGCAAACTACATATTACAAAAATACCTATTTTTGCAGTGGGAAACAAAAAGCTCGTTATCGCACACAACAAGCATTTACAATTTAACATATAAATCATGGATTTAATCAGTGAAATCGTTGAACGCGCTAAAGCAAACAAACAGCGCATCGTGCTTCCGGAAGGAACAGAAGAACGTACTTTGAAAGCTGCCAATCAGATATTGACAGACGGTGTAGCAGACCTTATTTTATTGGGTAACCCCGATGAAATCATGAATCTGGCCAAAGAATGGGGATTGGGTAACATCCACAAAGCTACCATCATTGACCCGGAAAACAATCCTAAACAAGAAGAATATGCACAGTTGCTGTGCGAACTTCGTAAGAAAAAAGGTATGACCATCGAAGAAGCTCGCAAACTTGTGCTGAATCCTTTGTACTTGGGCTGTCTGATTATCAAGGCTGGCGACGCAGACGGACAATTGGCTGGTGCACGCAATACAACTGGTGATGTACTTCGTCCTGCATTGCAGATTATCAAGACTGCTCCGGGCATCACTTGCGTTTCAGGTGCCATGCTGATGCTGACACACGCTCCTGAATGCGGAGACAACGGTGTATTGGTAATGGGCGACGTAGCTGTAACTCCTGTACCCGATGCAAACCAGCTGGCACAAATCGCTATCTGTACTGCACAGACTGCAAAAGCAGTAGCAGGCATTGACCCGCGTGTAGCTATGCTGAGCTTCTCTACCAAAGGTTCTGCCAAACATGAAGTAGTGGACAAAGTGGTAGAAGCATTGAAAATCGCAAAAGAATTAGATCCGACATTGAAAATTGACGGTGAACTGCAGGCAGATGCCGCTTTGGTTCCAAGAGTAGGAGCCAGCAAAGCTCCGGGTTCTGAAATCGCAGGAAAGGCCAACGTATTGGTTGTTCCTTGCCTGGAAGTAGGAAACATCTCTTACAAGCTGGTTGAACGTCTGGGCCACGCTACTGCTGTAGGACCTATCCTGCAGGGTATCGCTCGTCCGGTAAACGACTTGTCACGTGGATGTAGCATCGACGACGTATACAAGATGATTGCTATCACTGCCAACCAGGCTATCGCTGCCAAGGCACAGTAATCATCCGATTCCGATAATTTATTTCCATAATGCCACTCACTTTTCCTGCAGAGTGGCATTATAGTTTTCATCATTACAAAAATATTTAATAAGATATGAAAGTATTAGTACTCAACTGCGGTAGTTCATCAATCAAGTACAAATTATTCGAAATGACTACCAAAGAAGTCCTCGCACAAGGAGGTATCGAAAAAATCGGTCTGCCAGGTTCTTTCCTGAAGTTGACTTTGCCTAACGGAGAAAAGAAAATCCTTGAAAAGGACGTACCTGAACATACTACTGGTGTACAGTTTATTTTCGACACACTGACTAACGCAGAATACGGTGCAGTAAATAACTTACACGAAATCAAAGCAGTAGGTCATCGTGTATTGCACGGAGGAACAAAATTCAGCGGTTCTGTATTGATTGACGACGCTGTTATTGCAGCTGTAGAAGAATGCTGCGACCTGGGCCCGTTGCACAACCCAGCAAACCTGAAAGGTATCTATGCTGTACAGAAACTGTTGCCTGAAGTACCACAGGTAGCTGTATTCGATACTGCTTTCCACCAGACTATGCCCGACTATGCATATCTGTATCCGATACCTTACAAATATTTCGAAAAATATGGTATCCGCCGTTATGGTTTCCACGGAACATCTCATCGCTATGTATCAAAACGTGTATGCGAATATCTGGGTATTCCACAAGAAGGTTCTAAGATCATCACTTGCCACATCGGAAACGGTGGTTCTATCGCTGCGGTAAAAGACGGTAAATGTATCGATACTACTATGGGACTGACTCCGCTGGAAGGTCTGATGATGGGTACACGTTGCGGTGATATCGACGGTGGTGCTATCACTTATATCATGAAAAAAGAAGGCCTTACACCTGATGAAATGTCTACTCTGCTGAACAAGAAGAGCGGTGTATTGGGAATGTTCGAAAAATCAAGTGATATGCGTGAATTGGAAGATGCAGTAGCCAGAGGAGAAGAACGTGCCATCCTTACAGAAAACATGTATTTCTACCGCATCACTAAATACATCGGTGCATACGCAGCTGCAATGGACGGTGTAGATGTAATCTTGTTTACTGGTGGTGTTGGTGAAAATCAGGCTACAGCTCGTGCCGGCGTTTGTAAGACACTGGGCTACCTGGGTGTCAAGATCGATCCGGAAAAGAACAAAGTTCGCAGCAAAGAAGCGATCATTTCTACCGACGATTCTAAGGTAAAAGTTGTAGTTATCCCGACAGACGAAGAGCTGATGATTGCAACAGACACTATGGACATACTGAACAGCATGAACAAATAAGGAACAGCATACCTTAAATAGCTTAAAAAAGAGGATATTCCTCATAAGTTTTCTTATCTTTGCAGCGAGCAAAAAAGAAAGACTTATATGGAATGTCTTCTTTTTTTATGCCATCAAAACAACAAGAAACACGCCTCTATTATGAAAAAGAAAATCGTAACCTTTGGTGAAATCATGCTTCGCCTTACTACCCCGGATAACTTACGTATGCAACAAAGCCGTGAGTTCCTGGTCAACTACGGCGGTAGCGAAGCCAATGTAGCCATCTCCATCGCCAACTTTGGAGGAGATGTAGAATATATTACCCGCCTTCCAGATAACGCTCTAGGAGAAACATGTCTGGCCGAACTGCGTTCACACAATATCGGAACACGACATATCCTAATCGGCGGACACCGTCTGGGAACTTATTACATGGAAAAAGCCGCTGCTATGCGTAACTCAAAAGTCATTTACGACCGTGAGGGTTCTGCTTTCTCCGAACTGAAACCTGGAATGATAGACTGGCATGCAGCATTTGCCGACGCTGCAATTTTCCACTGGTCGGGCATAGATGCAGCACTGACTCCTGGACTTGCAGAGGTATGCAAAGAAGCTATTACCGTTGCCAAGGAAATGGGACTGACCATTTCATACGACATAAACTACCGAAAGAACCTTTGGAATTATGGTAAGAGTGCACAAGAAGTGCTTCGTCCACTGATGGTAAGCAGTGATATCATGTTTGGTAGTGAAGGAGAATATGCTTTGCTGACTGGAATTCCTGCCCCAGGATTTAAGGCAACAAAAAGTGGCGAAACATACGATGTAAAAGCTTACGAAGAGTTTTGTAAGGCAATCAGCCAGCAAATTCCAAATTGCAAATACATATATATTGCCCTGCGTAACGTGATGAGCTCGGAACATCATACCTTTGCCGGAGTGCTTTACTCTAATGGCAGCATGAAATATACACGAGTATTCGATATCGACAACGTTATCGACTGCGTTGGTGTAGGTGATGCATTCTGCGGTGCTATGCTGTATGCACAACATGCTTACGAGGATGAACAGAAACGTGTAGACTTCTCAACCGCAGCTTCTGTTCTGAAAAATACAATTGCCGGCGACTATAACATCGTAAAAGTATCTGAAGTAGAAGGCTTGCTGGCTAAACATGAAAGCGGAGAGGTAGCTCGATAAAGCAACCTTACCCTATATAAAAATAGAAGCCTGCCGGACAATGTCTGGCAGGCTTTTGTTATGTATAAATACACTCTTTTATCGTACAGAAGTTTCTCCCTCGATATATTGTTCCAAGAACATTGATTCGCCATCGAATACTGCATACGAAAACTCATTAATCCAGTCACCCAGAATCATCATTCGTGATGAACGGCTCAGCATCAGGTCGAGTACGATATGACGATGTCCGTAGATAAAGTAATTAATATCCGGATGTGTCTTCAGATACTCCTTGGTAAATAACACCAAAGGTTCTTTATCTTCACCCATATACTCCGGTTCTTTTCCATCTTTTCGTTTCAGGCGACTATGTTTTGCCCACTCCAGACCAAACTCAATACTCCAGCGAGGATGCAGCATTGAAAACATACGTTGCAACGTTTTACTATGAAACATTGTACGAAGTAGTTTAAACTTACGGTCACCATCACCCAGACCGTCGCCATGAGCCAGGAAAAATTCCTTGCCATAAATCTCGCAAGTCAGCGGTTCACGATGAATCGTAACGCCACACTCCTTTTCCAGATAGTCACCACACCAGATATCATGATTACCGATAAAGAAATGCACCTCTACTCCCATATCGGTCAACTCGGATATTTTTCCCAGAAAACGGGTATATCCTTTCGGAACAACAAGCTTGAATTCGTACCAGAAGTCAAACATATCGCCCAGCAGATAAACAGCAGCCGCCCGGTTCTTGATACTGTCGAGAAAGTTAACCAGCCGACGTTCCTGCGTACGACTATGCGCTATCGCACGTGAGCCCAGATGGGCATCGGAAAGGAAATACACATTCTTCATTTTGCTATATTTAGAGTTTGAACAATGAATCCAGATACGTATAGAAAGCAGGATCTTCACCTACCACAACCCGGGCTATTTTACCCTGAGGATCTATCACAATTTTTGTAGGAAATCCTTTAACGGCGTACACTACGGTCAAATCTTCCTGTCCCGCATTGCGTACATGCAGCCAGGGAATTTCATGCTCGGCAACAGCAGCCTTCCATTTCTTTTCCGTATCACCGCAGTCTATGCCTACAATCTCCATCCGGTCTTTATACTTTTCGTAAGCCTTCTTCATATCAGGCAGCCCCTTAATGCACCAGCCGCACCAGCTTCCCCAAAAGTCCAGTACCACATATTTGCCTCGCAGCGACGAAAGAGCAAAATCCTTCCCATTGATATCTTTCAGCACAAACTCGGGAGCTTCTTTTCCTTCTTTGATATTTTGAGAAGCAGCCTTACGTGCTTCTGCCTCCTTCAAAGCATCCTGCATGGCAAGATAAAGCGAAGACATCGGCCCCGTCTTTGCCTTTTCGCCCACAAGAGGCAGCAAAACCTTGGCGCGAGCACCACCCAGATCAGCAAGCAGATACACGGAAACATCACTATCGGGATACTTACGGATGTACTGTTCCTTACAATTGCTTATTTCATCGGCTATCGGTTGATAAATCTGACGCAGCGAGTCAATACGCTGAGGGTTCAACTGTCCTTCCTGCTGCATCTTCATGATGACTTCTGTCGTAGCTTCCATCCGCTTTTGAGCAGACTTCCACCCTTCTGCAGCTTCGGCATAATTCTTATGGAATACATTCCCTTCTGCCTGATAATCGTCTATGGAACCTGTCAGCCGAACGGTTTCACCCGGAAAAGCGACTACGCTGACTGTTTTGCGCAACGAAGAAGCCTCACCACTTTTAGGCTTGGCGTAAAAATACATTTCAGCAGGCATATTACCTGTCTTCATTTTATACGTAAAGTGCCCCTGTCGTATGGCTACTGCATCCGTTTTCAGGTTCTCACGCTTCAAATCGGATATGGGAAAATTATCTACAAGCAATGTATCACTGTCTATTCCCGACAGCCTGCCCTCGACTGTTGCTACCTGAGCAGACAAACTTCCGGCAAACAACCCGGCTGCTCCCGCAATCAGAAGCATACGTTTCGTATTCATAGACTCAGTTTATGTTGATCAAAGAAAACCCAGTTCCAGTTTTGCCTCCTCGGTCATCATGTCCTTATCCCATTCAGGTTCGAACACCAGATTAATTTGAGCAGCTTTCACACCTTCTACCGATTCTATTTTCTGGCGGATATCCTCCATAATGAAGTCGGCAGCCGGACAATTGGGGGCAGTCAGTGTCATGTCAATCACAACCTCACCATCATCCTGCAAGTCTATTTTATATATCAGTCCCAAATCGTATACGTTGACTGGAATCTCCGGATCGTATACGGTTTTCAGCATTTCTACAATACTTTCTTCTACTTTCAGTTTAGTTTCGTTATCCATAAAGCACGCTTTTAGTTACATGTGCAAATGTAATAAAAAAATGGAATAACGAAAATACACTCATATCCTTCCCTCATCGCAATAGCTATAATAGCCGCCATCGGTTATTACCAGATGATCGAGCAAGCGGATATTCATCACCTCGGCTGCCCGCCTCAACGCTTCTGTCAGACGGTCGTCATCGCGGCTGGGCGATGTGTTTCCAGAAGGGTGATTATGGCAAAGTACCATGGATACCGCCCGTTTGAGCAGAGCTTCACGCAAAATACAACGGACATCCACCTGTGTGGAAGCAAGTCCGCCACGACTGATACAAATACGGTCTATGATTTTCGATGACTGATTGAGCAATAGCACCCAGCATTCTTCCACTGGAAGGTCACACATCAGCGGATAGAATACGTCGTATATATCTTTGGAGCATCTGATTTGTTTTCTTTCCAGCGGCTCCTCCTCCAGCCGCCGTCTGCCTATTTCCGAAGCAGCTAGAATAGTAATTGCCTTTGCCGGACCTATTCCCTTATAGCGGCAAAGTTCATCGATAGTTGTCTTCCCCAGTTCACTCAGACTGTTACGATAGTCGCCGAGCACCTTTCGCATCAGCTCCACCGCAGAATCTTCCGTATTTCCTGAACCTATCAGAATAGCCAGCAGTTCGGCATTCGACAAAGCAGCAGCGCCGTGCTGCATCATTTTTTCACGCGGGCGGTCCTCCTCCGCCCATTGGTTGATTGTCAGTTTATTATTACCCATTTACTCATAAAAGTTCTTCTCGAAGGCGGAAAAGGCTCCTTTGCCCCGCACACAGCGTTTCCACCATGCCGACAAGAAACCGGTTCCATAACCTGTCAACTGTATAAACGCAGCAACGACAGATAATATACCGATATACAAACTTTTATTTTGTATGGAAGAATCAACAAATATAATCAAAGCGAACAGTGCAAGCAACAAGAGTGCCCACGGACATATCAGCGAAGCAAGCAGCACCAACACTACCCCTACCGTAAATGCAGCAGGAAGCATGTGCACCAGTTTCAGCGATTCTGGATATTTTTTATATAAATTGATACGTGCGATACCCGAATTATGTACCTGCTTGAAGAACTTCTTCAGATCAGTGCGGCGTTTATGCCACACCCATGCTTCAGGAAACAAGCGGCAACGGCATCCGGCCTTAAATATCCGGATACTGAAATCGATATCTTCGCCGAAACGCATTTTCGAGAAACCTCCCAACTTGCGATATACATCGGCACGTACTCCCATATTAAAACTTCTGGGGTAGAACTTATCCATTTTCTTTTTCCCGCCACGAATACCTCCTGTAGTAAAGAAAGAGGTCATGGCATAATTTATCGCTTTCTGTGTAGCCGAGAAAGAATCGTGTGCACGGTCTGGTCCTCCAAAAGCGTCGGCAGGCTCACGTTTCAACTCTTCATCGACAGCAGCAAGATACCCCGGAGGCAATACACAATCCGAATCCAGAATCAACAGATATTCTCCTTGGCTTCGTTCCGCTCCAAAGTTACGCGTCTGCCCTGGCCCTGAATTCGGTTTATTATAATAATGTACATCCAACTGTGTACGGTATTTCTCCACCACATCTTCACAGGGTACAGACGAACCATCTTCTATAACCAATACTTCAAAATCACCAAGGGTTTGCTTCGTAAGACTTTGCAGCAATTCATCCACCTCATCCGGACGGTTGTAAACGGGAACGATAAAAGAATATCTCATAATCTGTATTTTCGGTTTCTGTTACAAATATACGTCTTTCTTTAAAGTATATTTTAATTTATAGAAGTTTATTCAACATTTCCCATTCATTACAAGAACATCCCCAAAAAACATCAGCATATTTCATTGATCTTTTGTACAAAAAA
>NZ_DBEXBB010000054.1:0-2955 GCF_048170425.1 Phocaeicola sp. | reverse complement strand
AAGTGCTGAAGTTGCTTGCTTGTGAGTCATGAATACATAAATGATATTCAGGTGACTATTGCACGAAGGTTCCACCTCTTCCCATTCCGAACAGAGAAGTTAAGCTTCGTCACGCCGATGGTACTGCGCAAGTGGGAGAGTAGGTAGTCGCCGTCTTAACGGAAGCCCTGAGGCAGAAATGCTTCAGGGCTTTTTTGTGTCTGTACTATCCGTACGTCTGCGTCTGCGCCTGTGTCCGCTTCTTCCGCGGCAGGACGCCTCCTCTTTTTGCTGACGGATTCTCTCCTCGCTTTCCTTCCTTTTTCCTCTTTGCTTTCCTTTGCTTCTTTACCGCCTGTTCAAGCGGCTTTCAGAAATGCGGCAGGAGACGTTCTCTTCATACCGGAGAATCCTTCTTTACCGAGGCTTCCAAGATTTTCCTGGGATGCACGAAAATCAGTCTGAGGAGAGTCTAGGTTCGGGGAAAGGCCCAGTCCGTTAGAGAATGTGAATATTGAAGATATATATTGAGAGAGTAGCTCTTCTGGAAAGGAATATGAAAAATCCCCGAACTTCACAGCCCGGGGATTTTGATAGATTTCTATAATATAATTAGGTTAGTGAATCATTGTATTGGTACCTTCCACAATTTTTCCATTAGAAAATACACATCGAACATTGATGTCTTTGTCAAGAATAACGATGTCGGCATCTTTTCCTTTCTGGAGGCTTCCTTTGTGCGATTCGATGCCAATGAGTTTGGCTGGAGTCTCAGAAGCCATGCGGATAGCGTCTGCTAATGGAATGGCTGCTTTCTTCACCATTGTTTGAACTAGTACGTCCATAGTGGCTAAACTTCCTGCTAATGAAGAGTGATCGGCTAGCTTACATACTCCGTTTTCTATGATATATTTCGGGTCATCAATGCTTTCTCCATCGTAAGCTGCATATTTAAGTGAGTCAGTGACCAGGCAGGTTTGCTCTACTCCTTTGAGCTTGTAAACTAATTTTAGGATTGTAGCAGGCAGGTGGATACCATCTGCAATTACCTCTACGCTCATCCCGTCTATTAAGTATACACTTTCTACTGTACCTTCATACTTGTATTCGCGACGTTTATGAAATCCCGGCATTGCATTGTAGAAATGTGCGGCGTGAGTAAAGCCAGCTTCGAATGCGGCTTTAATTTCCGGATATTCAGCTTCAGTATGAGTAACTGCGGTAAAAATACCCTTGGAACGAGTGTATTTTGAGAAGTCATGTCCTCCGGGAAGTTCAGGGCTAATGTCCCAGCGCTTGATACATTGTGTACTTTCCAGCAGTGGAATGTATTCTTCCGGATCAGGATTTTTCAGAAATTCTTCCCATTGTGCACCGGCCATTTTCTTATTAAGATATGGGCCTTCAATGTGAAGACCTTGTATGATGCTTTCGGGAGCTTTCATCAATTCTTCACATGTGGCTACTGCACGTTTGATGTTGTCAAAACTGGTAGAACAGAGTGTGGGGAAGATTGAGGTTGCTCCGTGTGTCAGATGAGCTTGCGTGGCTTTTTGGAATGCTTCGGCAGTACCTTCCGTGAAATCGTGTCCGGCCCCGCCATGTGTGTGCATGCTTACGAATCCTGGTACGATATACATACCTTTGGCATCGATTACGGTAGCACCGATGACTGCAAGGTCGCTGTTGGTTACTTCCAGGATTTTTCCGTCACTGATGAGGACTGATCCGTCCTTCAGCCATCCTTGTGGTGTAAGGATATGACCATTTATGATTTGTGTCAACATAATCGTCGAATATTTAAGTCGTTAAAAAAGTTTGTTGGTACCTTCCACCAGTTTTCCCATAGCCCATACGGCACGTACGTTCAGGTCGTGGTCGAGGGCAATGATGTCTGCATCCTTTCCTCTTTCCAAAGTTCCTTTTCGGTCGAGTACACCCATGATACGGGCGGGTGTTTCTGAAGCCATTCTGACAGCGTCCTCCAATGGAATCTCAGCTTTTTGTACTATGGTACGAATCAAACGGTCCATAGTGGCAATGCTACCTGCCAGTGCTGAACGGTCAGCCAGTTTACAAACTCCATCTTCAATGATGACCCGGGGGTCGAATGCTTCTTTGCTGTCGCTAGCTGCGCAAGCCAGGGCGTCAGTAATCAGCGCTGTTTTTTCAACTCCTTTGATTTTGTGTACCAGACGAAGAATTGTAGGAGGAACATGAATTCCGTCGGCTACTACTTCTACCGTCATGTCGTCCATTAGATAGATACTTTCTACGGTTCCTTCGTATTTGTATTCACGACGTTTGTGAAATCCCGGCATTGCATTATAAAAATGAGTAGCGTGGGTATATCCGGCATGGAATCCTGTATAGATGTCCTCAAATTCAGCCTGTGTATGTCCTACAGAAGCCAGAACTCCTTTTGATGTGATGTATTTTCCGAATTGCATGGCACCGGGAAGTTCAGGAGCGGCGTCCCATCGCTTAATGCAGTGGGTTTCTTCCAAAAGTGGAATGTATTCTTCGGGATCGGGGTTCTTGATGTTTTCCGGCATCTGTCCGCCTGCCATCTTCATATTGAAATAATGTCCTTCCAGATGAAGTCCAAGTACCGGACTGTCAGGTTCACTCATTAATTTTTCTGTAGTTTCTACAGCAGCACGAATCATAGGAATTGTAGACGAAGAAAGTGTCGGGAAAATACTTGTAGTACCATGCTGCATGTGGGCCTTGATGGCTGTGCGGAATGCTTCTTCACATCCTTCCATAAAGTCACGTCCACCTCCTCCATGTACATGGATCTCGACTCCTCCCGGTACGATATACATTCCCTTTGCGTCAATGAGTGTAGCACCGACGATGGCCAAATCACAGTTGGTAACTTCTAGGATTTTATTGTCTCTGATTAGTACAGAACCGTCTTTTAACCAACCTTGGGGAGTTAAAATACGGGCATTAATTATTTGAGTTAACATA
>NZ_DBEXBB010000053.1:0-4047 GCF_048170425.1 Phocaeicola sp. | reverse complement strand
TCCTTGCTTAACACCTCATCGGGCACTACTTGATTCTTTTCTTTCATAATCTTCTTCATTTTGCAAATCTATAAAATAAAAAATACGAGACTCAAACTTGAATCCCGTATTTTCCATTTACACAAAATATTTTATAGTGCCGATTGAAAAAATTAACGGAAGCCAACGGCATACTTGAAGTAAAAATAAATACCTACGTGAATAATCAATATTCTCTGCTAATATATCAACAATCGTATAGGCCTCCGGCTTATTTATTTTGCCCAAAATTTCAGACGTTCGTTTACGTAAAGAAACATGTTCCTGCAGGTGTTCAACCAGCTCTTCATGCTTATTTACAGATGACACTTTATCTATACAAAGTAAATGATATAGAAATTGTCTTCCTATACAAGAAGATGTATAATCGATTTTTTCACATAATTCATCTATATTCAAATCGTGCCTTACACTTTCCGGCAGATTCCCATCCATATATGAAAGTTTCTTATAGGAATTATAAACCTTTACTTCTTTTTCCATTCTTCGTTTATATAAAATGTTTGCCGTTATTCTTATATTACAAAAGTAAACCAAGAATATTTCAACTTCTTATTTTTTATCATACACGCTATCGATATTAAGCCAAACGAAATTATAACAAGCAGCATAATCTATCATGAATGAACATAGCAACTAAATCAATATTCAATTTTACTATTGCAAAGGTAAGTAAGAGTTGTTAAATATCATATTTTTCACCCATTTCAAAACACCAAAGTGTTTGCATCCAAACGCCTTTACGTTTTCTCCAAAACACAAGGACATTTTACTAAAAACGCAAGTACGTTTCACTTCAAATGCACTTGCGTTTGAAACAAAACGTACTTGCGTTTTCCGAGCCTTACTTGAAAGCTCTCCAGGATCCTCTCTGAGACCTTATTTCTTCGGTTCTTCCTTCTTTGCCGGTTCGTCTGTCTTTACCGGTGCCGAAAGAATTTCCCGGTAACTGACAGGATTCTGCAATACCTTGATGGCTTCTTCCAAATCAGTATCATCTTTCAACCGTTCCATCACAGCACCACGCTGATAGAAATAGCGGGTCACGATTTCCTGTGAGATATATTCCTTAATCGGCTTGGCAAAATAGTCCAGGTCGCGATCCAAGTTATGGTTGAGCTTCTTTTCCAGCGCCTTGAATTCCTCTGCAGCCTCGGTCATGTAGCCCTCAAACTCGGCCATTTCCTTCAGGCTTTTCAGCATCTTCTCACTCTGGCGGTCGTAAGTAAAGTTACGCGACTTCACCAGTTTCTTGAAAGCCTCATAATCGGCATCGGTCAGCTTGAACTCGTCTACCGAAGCCAGTGTGGGATGATCCCAGCAATATTGGGTGGCGTAATCGAAAATCAGGTCGTCGTTCATCAGGTAGAACACGATGTTCGGAATCTTATCGCCCTTCACTTCGATGTCCGGACGAATACCTCCTCCATCACGCACCTCACGTCCGGCAGCCGTATGGAATACGGTGGTCAGGCTGTCGGGTGTACGGGCTACCGAGCCGTCGGCATTCTTCTTGGCATAGTCGATGGCCTGGATGCAACGTCCGCTGGGAATATAATATTTGGAGGTAGTCACTTTCAGCGTACCGTTGTAGGGCAACGGACGGATGGTCTGCACCAATCCTTTTCCGAAGGTGCGCGAACCGATGACTACCGCACGGTCCAAGTCCTGCAACGAACCGCTCACGATTTCAGAAGCCGAAGCTGTGGCACCGTTCACGAGTACTGCCAGCGGAATCTGTGTATCGACCGGTTCATTCTGGGTTTTATAAGAACCTTGTGCCTGGCGTACCTTTCCTTTTGTCACTACAATCTCCTGTCCCTTCGGCACGTAGAGATTGACAATGTCTACCGCTTCCGACAAGGAGCCTCCTCCGTTGTCGCGCAAGTCGATAATCAGCGATTTGGCACCTTTCTGCTTCAGTTCGATAAAAGCTTTTTTGAAATCCTTGGCAGAGTTTTCCGTAAAGCTGGACAAAGCCAAATAGCCGATGCTGTCTTTCACCATGCCGTAATAGGGCACCGGATTGGTACGGATGTTCTTACGGGTGATTTTAAATTCCATCACCGTACTGTCGTTCTTGAGCGGACGCAGCACTTTCAGCACAAACGACGTGCCCGGTTCTCCACGCAGCGCTTCGCTGACCTTGGACGAAAATTCCTGGGGTTTCATGTCGCCACGTACCATTTCCTTTCCTCCTACCGAGAGGATGATGTCGCCCGCCTTGACTCCAGCTTCGGCTGCCGGCATACCTTCGGTAGGTTCTACCACCGCAATACGGTCTTTGGCCTCATAATAGCGGATGGCCGCACCGATACCGCCGTATTTTCCGGTCGTCATTTCCTTAAGACTGCTCACCTCTTCTTCCGGATAGTACTCCGTATAAGGGTCGGTCAGTGAAAGCATACCTTCCACTCCGGTCTGAATCATTTTTTCGGCATTTACGGTATCCACATAAAACAAATCCAGTTCCTTGAAAATGGAGTTGAATATGTCCAGATTCTTTGATATCTGAAAATTACGGTCGTCTTCCTTGAAGCTGGTCATGCCCATCCCCAACATCACGATAAAGGCTCCGGCCAGCATTTTTCTTGCATTCATATATAGTCTGTTTACAAAATTGTTCTTCCTTGCAAATAAACACATTATTCCGGTTAGACTTGCAGAAGTGATTCAATATTTAACTTAATTTCGTCCCATTTCTTAGCAGACAAGGTGGTGCCGACTTCCTGAATGACGGCTGTGGCCAGAATGGTACTGATTTGTACGCATTTCTCCAGCGAATAACCGCACGTCAGGCCATACATGAAACCGGCGGCATAGAAATCGCCTGCACCGGTGGTGTCCAGCACATTATCGACCGGACAAGAAAGCAATTGAATGACTTCTGTTCCTTTCTTCACGAGAGAACCTTCTTTTCCGGTTTTCACTACGGCGATGCTGCATTTGGACGCAATTTCTTCCAAGGCTTCATGAGGAGCTTTTCCCGTATAGGCCAGCGCTTCGCTCTCATTGGCAAACACGATGTCCACATATTTCACAATCAACTGGTCGAAGAAGTCACGCTCGGCTTCCACCACGTTATAGCTTGCCATGTCGAGACAAACCTGAAGTCCTTCTTCCTTGGCCAGCTGCACGGCGTGCAGCATCAGGTCATGGTCTTGCAAAAGATAACCTTCAATATAGAGATAATCGTATCCGGCAAACATCTTGCGCGACAAATCTTCTGCCTTCAGCGTGGCTGCTGCCCCCAAATAGGTGCCGAACGTACGCTCTCCATCGGTAGAGATGAAGGTCGACGCAATGCCTGAGGGCAAATCGCAGGTGGCCAGCAAGGCATTTACCCCACGCTGGCGGAGGGTATCACCAAAGAAAGTTCCCGTCTCGTCCTGACCTATCTTCCCGATAAATCCGGGGCTGGCTCCCAGTGCGGCCAGTGCACAAACCGTATTGCCTGCCGAACCGCCGGTAGAGCGATGAATCTTCATTCCCGAGGTATGCTTACGTATTTCGGCCAGGGTATCTTCTTGTATCAACTGCATGCTTCCTTTGGGCAAATGCAACTTATCCAGCAAAGAATCGTCATCAATTCGTACCAGCACATCGACCAGCGCATTGCCCATTCCTATAATTTTATCCATTTTGCTTCATTTTTTTTGCAAAGATATTGCATAATTCAAAATATCCTACTACCTTTGCATCGCAATTAAAGGAAAACCTTCTTCAGTAGCTCAGTCGGTTAGAGCATCTGACTGTTAATCAGAGGGTCGTTGGTTCAAGTCCAACCTGAAGAGCTCCTTTTTTGAAACATGTTTGAATCTTCTTCAGTAGCTCAGTCGGTTAGAGCATCTGACTGTTAATCAGAGGGTCGTTGGTTCAAGTCCAACCTGAAGAGCTCTTTTTTGAAACATGTTTGAATCTTCTTCAGTAGCTCAGTCGGTTAGAGCATCTGACTGTTAATCAGAGGGTCGTTGGTTCAAGTCCAACCAGAAGAGCGTGAGAGTTCGT
>NZ_DBEXBB010000052.1:0-20933 GCF_048170425.1 Phocaeicola sp. | reverse complement strand
AAGATCTTTTTGCTTTTACCTGTTATCACTGCGAGAGCTACTCTCAAATAGACCTTGTGGTGGCTACTCCGCAGGGACTGGTGGTGATAGAAGTAAAGGACTATAGCGGCTGGCTGTTTGGCAGTGAAAGGCAACGCTATTGGACACAGATTCTGAATTATGGCAAGGAGAAATACCGGTTCTACAATCCGATTATGCAGAATGCCGGTCACATAAAAGCATTGAAAGAACAGTCGGCACAGTTTGCTCAGCTCCCCATTTACAACATTGTGTTGTTTGACGGGGATTGTACGCTGAAAGACGTTAGCTATTCGCAATTTGGTACGTTTGTAGGCTATGCCAACAATATCATGCGGGTATTGAAGACTATCAAGGGATTCGGTGAGGCGGAGTATACGGATAAAAAAGAGGTGGCCCGTGTGCTTCGTGAGGCTGTGCGCAACGGGGAGAATCCGGCCATCGTGGCGAGTCATGTGGCAGACGTACAAAGCCGGAACTGGGATTGCCCTCAACCGGTGATACACTGGTTCCCTCGTTTCTTTAGAATCTTTCGCTGGAGAAGATGGATAAGATTTTAGTTTTTCTTTTCACCGTTCTTTTTATAGATTTCTAGCCATCCTCTGAATATTCTTTTCCATTTCCTCCCGTTCTTGCCGGATTTCATTATTTTTGTGATTATTTTGAGAAACACAATCTATGGCAATCTGGGATATATTCACAAGAAATAGAACCTCGCGTTATGCCATTGTAGACGTAGAGGTAGGATTGAAGGACCATAAAATTCATGATATAGGGGCTCTTCGGCAGGACGGTGCTACCTTCCATAAGGCATCGAAGGAGGAGCTGTTCGAATTCCTGCGCGATACGGATTACCTTTGCGGACATAATATCATTCATCACGATGCGAAATATTTGTTCCCCGACAAGGCTTGCCGCTGGACGCTGGTGGATACGCTGTACGTATCACCGTTGCTGTTTCCGGAACGCCCTTATCACCGGCTGGTGAAAGACGACAAGCTGGCTGCGGACCAGATGAACAATCCGGTGAACGATTGTGAGAAGGCGCGCGATTTGCTGCTGGATGAGATTACCCGGTGGAATTCGTTGCCCGATGAACAGCGAAAGGTGTTTGCCTCGTTGCTGAAGGGAAAGGAAGAGTTCGGGGGATTCTTCAGTATGGTAAGAGCTGAAACCGTGGCCTGGGGACTGGCCGGACTGATACGCCGGTTTTATGAGGGAAAGATATGTGCTCATGCCGATGTGGAGATGCTGGTTGAGCGTTATCCCTGTGAGCTGGCTTATGCGCTGGCACTGGTCGATACGACCGACCATCGTTCCGTGACGCCCGGATGGGTGCTTCGTAATTATCCTGAAGTGGAATATGTGATGAAGCTGTTGCGGCATACACGTTGTGTGGAAGGCTGTGCCTATTGCAATAGCCAGCTGGATGTGTTGCGCAACCTGAAAGCTTTCTTTGGCTATGACCAGTTCCGTACGTACGGGGGTGAACCGCTTCAGGAACGGGCAGCCCGGGCGGCGGTGGAAGGGAAGTCCTTGCTGGGCATCTTTCCGACAGGGGGAGGGAAATCGCTGACTTTCCAGCTTCCGGCACTCATGGAGGCACGGGCGGTGCATGGACTTACGGTGGTCATCTCGCCGTTGCAGTCGCTTATGAAAGACCAGGTGGACAATCTGGCTGACAAGGGAATTACGGATGCCGTGACCATCAACGGACTGCTGGACCCTATTACGAGGGCACTTTCCATTCAGCGGGTACAGGAAGGGGATGCTTCTCTGTTGTATATCGCCCCCGAGATGTTGCGTTCGAAAACCATCGAGCGGATTCTGATGGTGCGCCACGTGGTGCGATTTGTTATCGATGAGGCGCACTGTTTTTCTTCCTGGGGGCAGGACTTCCGGGTGGATTATCTGTACATCGGCAAGTTTATTCAGGAGTATCAGCAAAAGAAGGGGTGCCGTAACCCGATACCGGTATCCTGTTTCACGGCGACGGCCAAACAGAAGGTGGTACAGGATATTTGTGATTATTTCAAGCGGACGTTGAACCTGGATTTGGAGTTGTTTGCTTCTACAGCTTCGCGAACGAATCTGCGCTATTCGGTGGTACATACCGAGACGGACGAGGATAAGTATACCAGGCTGAGGGAGCTGGTGACGGAATCCACTTGCCCGACCATTGTGTATGTGTCGCGCACGCGGCGTACCAAGGAACTGGCTGCGAAACTGACGCGCGACGGCTACAAGGCGTTGCCTTTCAACGGGAAGATGGATTCGGAAGAGAAGATTGCCAACCAGGATGCGTTCATGAGCGACCAGGTGCGCATCATCGTGGCGACGTCGGCTTTCGGGATGGGAGTGGACAAGAAGGATGTGGGACTGGTGGTGCATTATGATATTTCCGATTCGCTGGAGAATTATGTGCAGGAAGCCGGTCGGGCCGGACGTGATCCGCATCTCAACGCACGCTGTTATGTGCTTTACAGTGACAATGACCTGGATAAGCATTTTATTCTGTTGAATCAGACGAAACTGAGTATCAGTGAAATCCAGCAGGTATGGAAGGCGGTGAAGGATATGACGAGGAAACGCATGAGGGTGTGCTGTTCGGCACTGGAGATTGCCCGGAATGCGGGATGGGATGACTCGGTGGCGGATATTGAGACCCGTGTGCGGACGGCTCTGGCAGCACTGGAGCAGAGCGGTTACCTGGAGCGGGGAAACAATGTGCCGCATGTGTATGCCACCGGCATCACGGTGAAGAACATGGATGAGGCGAGGAAGCGTATCACAGCATCGGTCTTGTTTGGTACTGACGAGATAGAGAAGGCGGTGAGAATCATTACGTCCTTGATTTCGCAGAAGTACATTGCCAAGGCGCAGGATTCGGGAGCGGAATCGCGGATTGATTACCTGGCCGATATTCTGGGACTGACCAAGAAGGAAGTGGTGTCGGTGGTGGAACGGATGCGGCAGGAGGGTATATTGGCCGACAGCAGGGATATTTCGGCTTATTTGCAGGATGCGGGTGATTCGGAACGGAAGTCGCGGATGCTGCTGGAACGTTTTGCAAAACTGGAACAGTATATTCTCAACCATATTCCGGATGAGTCGCTGCGGATTTCGTGCAAGCAGCTGAACGACAATGCGGTGCACGACGGAATTGTCTCGTCGAAGGAAAAGGACATCCGTACGTTGCTGTATTTTCTTACCATAAAAGGGTATACGCACAAGAAGGAGGACGCTGCACGTAACATGGAGCTTACTCGCCGGGCGGACCTAGAGACTACTATCAAACGGTTTGAGAAACGGTTGGAGATTAGCCGCTTTGCTGTGGAGTGGCTGTATAAGCTGGTGGAGCAGCAAGAGGTCAGGGAAACCGGAACGGAAAAGGCAGCTGTGCAGTTCTCGGTGGTGGAACTCTTGAATCAGTTGAAAGCAGGCCCTCAGTCTCTTTTTGGCAGGATGGAAGATTTGCAGCTGGAGGATGTGGAGGAAGCGCTTCTGTATCTGTCGAAGATTGGGGCACTTAAATTGGAAGGTGGTTTCTTGGTGCTTTACAATGCGATGGACATCAAGCGGATAAAGGATAATAAGTCGCGCTACAAACAGGAGGATTACCGGATGCTGAACGAGTTCTATAAGCAGAAGATTCAGCAGGTGCACATCGTGGGGGAATATGCCAACCTGATGGTGAAGGATTATCAGGAGGCTTTGCAGTATGTGCAGGATTATTTCCAGATGGATTACAAGAAATTTATTGCCAAATACTTCAAGGGGGAGAGGGTGAACGAGATTCAGCGTAACCTCACACCGGAGAAGTACAAGCAGTTGTTCGGGCAGTTGTCTCAGCGGCAGATGGAGATTATTTCGGACAAGGAGTCTCGCTGCATTGTGGTGGCGGCTGGCCCGGGTAGCGGAAAAACCCGTGTGCTGGTGCACAAGCTGGCTTCGCTGCTGTTGCTGGAGGATGTGAAGCACGAGCAGTTGTTGATGCTGACGTTCTCCCGGGCGGCTGCCACGGAATTCAAGCAGCGGTTGATGGAACTGATTGGCAATGCGGCGCACTACGTGGAAATCAAGACCTTTCATGCTTATTGTTTTGACTTGCTGGGCTTGATTGGTAACTTGGAGGAGGTGAAGAACGTAGTGGGGAAGGCTGCGGAGATGATTGAGCAGGGGGAGGTGGAGCCCAACCGGATTGGCAAGACGGTGCTGGTGATTGATGAGGCGCAGGACATGGGTGTGGAAGAGCATGCGCTGGTAAGGGCGTTGATGCACCACAATGAGGAGATGCGGGTGATAGCCGTGGGCGATGATGACCAGAATATTTATGAGTTCCGTGGCTCGGATTCCGGTTACATGTGGCAACTGACACAGGAGCCTGGAAGCCGCTTTGTGGAGATGACGGAGAATTACCGGAGTGCGCGTCATGTGGTGGCAGCGGCCAACGATTTTGTGAAAGGAATTGGCGGAAGACTGAAAAGCATGCCGATTGTATCGATGCGCAAGGAAGACGGATGGGTTGGAGTGACTCGCCATCAGTCGGCCTGCATGTATCAGCCGCTGGTGGAGGAACTGCTACGAAATAGAGGAGAGGGTACCGCATGTGTGCTTACTCAGACCAATGAGGAGGCGGTCATCCTGGTGGCACTGTTGCGGAAGCGTGGTGTGCGCAGCAAACTGATTCAGTCGATGGAGGGCTTGCTGTTCTGGAACATGGCCGAGATGAGGTATTTCCTGAAGTATATAGGCAAGCAGGTGAGTACGCCTTTGATTCCGGATGAACTCTGGGAGAAGGCGAAGGGTGCTACGTTTGCGGCTTATGAAGGGAGTTTGGGTTTGCCTTACGTGAGGCGTTGCGTGGAATTGTTTGAAGAAATCAACCGGATGAAATATTTCACGGATTTCAAGGAGTTTGTGTTCGAGTCTTCGGTGGAAGATTTTTGTGACGTGTCGGGGGCTGATGTGGTGGTGTCAACCATTCACAAGGCAAAGGGCCGTGAGTTTGACGACGTGTATATGCTTGTTTCGGACGGGTTCCCAAAAGATGTGCATCAGATGCGCCGGTATTATGTGGGCATTAGCCGTGCCAAAAACCGGTTGTTTGTGCACACAAACGGAGATTGCTTTGCGAATCTGAGGGCAGACCGGTACCTGGTCGATTCGCGGGAATATGCAATGCCCGGTGAGATTGTGTTGCAGCTTTCGCACAAGGATGTGTTCTTGGGATTTTTCAAAGAACTCAAACGGGAGGTGCTTTCACTGAAAGGGGGTGATACGTTGTTTTATAAAGACTACACATTGTATAATCAGGCACAAAGGCCGGTGGCCCGCTTGTCGCAGAATATGCAGAAGAAATTGGCCGAGTGGAAAGAGCGTGGCTATGAGGTGAAGTCGGCTTCCGTGCGTTTTGTGGTGGCCTGGAAGCCGAAAGATGCACCGAAAGAGGAAGCGGAAATAGCTGTCTTACTGCCCGATTTGGTGTTGTGCTTGTAGTTTTTTTATATCTTTGCTGACTTAACTCACAAAAAACAAGAATTATGGACATACAAACGATATTATCAAACCTGAAGATTGACCAGTTGAACGCCATGCAGGAGGCTTCCATCGACGCGTGGAAGGAAGGTAGCGACTTGATTCTGCTCTCGCCCACGGGTTCCGGAAAGACGCTGGCTTATCTGCTGCCGCTGGTGAGCTCGCTGAAAAAGGGAGTGGAAGGTGTGCAGGCTGTGGTACTGGTACCTTCGCGCGAGCTGGCTTTGCAGATTGAGCAGGTGTTCAAGGCCATGGCGACCGGCTTCCCGGTGATGAGCTGCTACGGCGGACGTCCGGCCATGGAGGAACACCGCACCATGAAGGGTATTTCGCCGGCGGTGATTATCGGTACGCCGGGACGTATGAACGACCACCTGAACAAGCAGAATTTCGAGGCGGGCACCGTGCGCACGCTGGTGATTGACGAGTTCGACAAGTGTCTGGAGTTTGGTTTCCAGGACGAGATGGCCGAGGTCATCGGGAAGTTGCCGGCATTGCGCCGCCGCTTCCTGCTGTCGGCTACCGATGCGGAGGAGATTCCGCGTTTTACGGGCATGAACCGCACGCTGAAACTGGATTTCCTGAATCCGGAGGAAACGGTGTCACAACGCTTGTCGGTGTATCGGGTCACTTCGCCAGTGAAGGACAAGCTGGAAACGCTCTACAAGTTGCTGTGTACGCTGGGCAACGAATCGACGCTGGTGTTCTGCAACCACCGCGAGAGTGTGGACCGGGTAGGAAAGTACCTGCACTCCATGAAGGTGTATTGCGAGACCTTCCACGGCGGAATGGAGCAGGACGACCGCGAGCGGGCGCTGTATAAGTTCCGTAACGGAAGCTGCCACATCTTTATCTCGACCGACCTGGCAGCCCGCGGACTGGATATTCCGGATATCCGCCATGTGGTGCATTATCACTTGCCGGTGGCCGAGGACGGGTTTATTCACCGCAACGGACGTACGGCGCGCTGGGAGGCCGAGGGTAATGCCTTTCTGATTCTGCACGACGAGGAGCGTATCCCCGACTATGTGCCCCGTCCGTTAGAAGAGTTTGAACTGCCGGAGCCGACGCCGCAGCCTGCCTTGCCGGAGTTTGTTACCTTATATATAGGGAAAGGCAAGAAAGACAAAATCAACAAGATTGACATCGTGGGCTTTTTGTCGAAGAAAGGCGGACTGGGTCGGGACGATGTGGGGCGTGTGGATGTGAAAGACCACTATGCGTTTGCAGCAATTTCCCGGAAAAAGGCAAAACAAACGTTAAAACTCATACAAAATGAAAAGATAAAGGGGGTAAAAACTTTGATAGAATTGGCAAAATGATAACTTTGTGTCATGACAGCCTTCCGGCGGTGAAGGCTGTTTCGCATTTTGCTATGACTCGTGAGCGAACTTATGCCATAGCTTTCTATTATTGTGTCAATGTGTCACCAAAAAAGCCTTTGGGTATGTAATTTGAAAGATAAAAATCAATAAGGCTGTAAAATTATCACGAAAACTTTTGGAAGTCTAAAAATAATCACTAAATTCGCAGGTGTTAGTTAAAATGATTGTTTAACCAAAACAAACTTCCAATGAAGAAACATAATTTTAATGCGGGACCGTCTATTTTGCCTCGCGAAGTGATAGAAAAGACAGCTCAGGCTATTCTTGATTATAATGGTTCAGGACTTTCGTTGATGGAAATCAGTCACCGCGCTAAAGACTTTCAGCCGGTGGTAGACGAAGCGGTTGCTCTGTTCAAGGAGCTGCTGAACATCCCGGAAGGGTATTCGGTATTGTTCCTGGGTGGAGGTGCAAGCATGGAGTTCTGTATGGTTCCCTATAATTTCCTGGAAAAGAAGGCGGCTTACCTGAATACGGGTACGTGGGCCAAGAAAGCGCTGAAAGAAGCGAAAGCGTTCGGCGAAACGGTAGAGGTGGCTTCTTCCGAAAAAGAAGGCTACACCTATATTCCGAAAGATTATGAAGTGCCGGCCGACGTGGATTATTTCCATATCACGACGAACAATACCATCTATGGTACGGAATTGCATGCCGACCTGGATGTCAATGTGCCGATGGTGGCCGATATGTCTTCGGACATTTTCTCTCGTCCGGTAGACGTTTCCAAATATATCTGTATTTATGGAGGTGCGCAGAAGAACCTGGCTCCTGCCGGTGTGACTTTCGTTATCGTGAAGAACGATGCGCTGGGTAAGGTTTCCCGCCATATCCCGACCATGCTGAATTATCAGACACACGTGGAAAAAGGTTCCATGTTCAATACGCCGCCGGTAGTGCCTATTTATGCGGCTCTCCAGACATTGCGCTGGATCAAGGCGCAGGGTGGTGTGGAAGAAATGCAGCGCCGTGCCAAACAGCGTGCCGACATGCTGTATGCCGAAATTGACCGCAACAAGTTGTTCCGTGGCACCGTAACGGCCAAGGAAGACCGTTCGTACATGAACATCTGCTTCGTCATGGCCGATGAATACAAGGACCTGGAAGCTGACTTCCTGAAGTTCGCTACCGAAAAAGGCATGGTGGGCATCAAGGGTCACCGTTCTGTGGGTGGTTTCCGTGCTTCTTGCTACAATGCCATGCCGGTGGAAAGCGTGCAGGCTTTGATTGACTGCATGCAGGAATTTGAGAAAATGCATTAATTGTTGTTATATCCGAGAATAAGGGCGTGGACATTTCAAACACGTCCTTGTTTTCTTTTTAAAATCAAATATTATGAAAGTATTGGTTGCGACAGAGAAACCGTTTGCCAAAGTGGCTATCGACGGTATTCGGAAAGAGATAGAAGGTGCAGGCTACGAACTGGCCTTGCTGGAGAAATATACAGAAAAACAGCAGTTGCTCGATGCGGTGAAGGATGCGAATGCGGTGATTATCCGGAGTGACATCATCGACAAGGAAGTGCTGGATGCGGCAAAGGAACTGAAAATCGTGGTGCGTGCCGGTGCTGGTTATGACAATGTGGACTTGGAAGCTGCAACGGCTCACGGGGTTTGCGTGATGAATACGCCGGGGCAGAACTCCAATGCGGTGGCTGAACTGGCTTTCGGTATGATGGTCATGGCGGTTCGTAATTTCTACGACGGAAAGTCGGGTACGGAACTGATGGGCAAGAAATTAGGTATTCATGCCTATGGAAACGTGGGACGTAACGTGGCCCGTGTGGCCAAAGGCTTTGGCATGGACATTTATGCATACGATGCTTACTGCCCGAAGGAGGCGATGGAAGCAGACGGCGTGAAACCGGTGGACAGTGCCGAAGAATTGTATGCTACCTGCAACGTGGTGTCTCTGCACATCCCGGCTACTGCCGAAACCAAGAATTCTATTAATTATGACCTGGTGAACCGCATGCCGAAAAACGGTCTGTTAGTGAATACAGCCCGTAAGGAGGTAATCAACGAAGCGGAACTGATTAAGTTGATGGAGGAACGCCCGGACTTGAAGTATGTGACCGACATCATGCCGGCTGCCAATGAAGAATTTGCGACCAAGTTCCCTGGACGTTATTTCTCCACTCCGAAGAAGATGGGTGCACAGACAGCCGAGGCAAATATCAATGCCGGCATTGCAGCAGCCCGCCAGATTGTGGGCTTCCTGAAGGACGGTTGTGAGAAATTCCGTGTAAACAAGAAATAACTTCTGATTCCCCCAAGCATTATGGCAATAGTTAAACCTTTCAAGGGCATTCGTCCGCCGCAGGACTTGGTGGAGCAGGTAGCTTCCCGCCCTTACGACGTATTAAACTCGGCTGAGGCCCGCGAAGAGGCGAAAGGCAACGAGAAATCATTGTATCACATCATCAAGCCGGAGATTGACTTCCCGGAAGGTACCGACGAGCACGACCCGCGGGTGTACGACAAGGCGGTAGCAAACTTCCGGATGTTCCAGGAAAAGGGCTGGCTGGTGCAGGATGACAAACCGTGTTATTATATTTATGCCCAGACCATGAACGGCAAGACGCAGTATGGGCTGGTGGTAGGGGCTTACGTGCCCGACTACATGAACGGGGTCATCAAGAAGCATGAGCTGACGCGCCGCGACAAGGAGGAGGACCGCATGAAGCATGTACGGGTGAACAATGCGAACATCGAACCGGTGTTCTTTGCTTATCCGGAGAGCAAGGTGCTGGATGCCGTGGTGGCGAAATATACGGCTCAGAAACCGGTGTACGACTTTGTGGCGCCGGATGACGGCTTCGGCCATCAGTTCTGGGTGATTGACGACGACAAGGACATCGAGGCCGTGACGGGGGCATTCAAGGAGATGCCTTCTCTCTACATAGCCGACGGTCATCACCGTAGTGCGGCAGCGGCACTGGTGGGGGCTGAAAAGGCGGCCCAGAATCCGAACCACCGGGGCAACGAGGAATACAACTACTTCATGGCAGTGTGTTTCCCGGCCGAGCAGCTTACCATCATCGACTACAACCGGGTGGTGAAGGATTTGAACGGACTGACTCCGCAGGCGTTCCTGGAAGCGCTGAAGAAGGACTTCGTGGTGGAAGAAAAGGGTGCGGACATCTACAAGCCGGCAGCCCTGCACAACTTCTCGCTTTACCTGGAGGGCAAATGGTACAGTCTGACGGCCAAACCGGGCACTTACGACGACAACGACCCGATTGGGGTGCTGGACGTCACGATTTCTTCCAACCTGATTCTGGATGAGATTCTCGGCATCAAGGACTTGCGTTCGGACAAGCGTATCGACTTCGTGGGTGGTATCCGCGGACTGGGTGAGCTGAAGAAACGGGTGGACAGCGGCGAGATGAAGATGGCGCTGGCACTCTATCCGGTTTCCATGAAGCAGTTGATGGACATTGCCGATACGGGCAACATCATGCCGCCGAAGACCACGTGGTTTGAACCGAAGCTGCGTTCGGGACTGGTGATTCACAAACTGGAGTGATTCGGAGGTTCTTTTCACTTGAAGGACAATAAAAGCAAAGGCTGTCTCAATGCCATGTTGGGACAGCCTTTTTTGATGTATATATGCGTGTGCGAAAAAGGCTCTTGGAAGCTGCATACGGACAGAAAAAACGCAAGTGCGTTTCAAGGAAAACGTCAAAGCGTTTTTCCTGAAATGCACTTGCGTTTTACTTCAAACTCTTTGACGTTTTATCTGAAACTCTTCGGCGTTTTAGTTGGATGGAAAAAACGCGTGCTTTTTCGGCGTGAGAAGAGCTTCGTGAAGTCATCAACAAGCACTCTCCGGAGGGAGAAAACTTTATTTCGGCAAGGTCACGGGGAAAAGCTCGCTCGGACGGTGTTCGCGCAGAATGACCTGCTTCATCTGGTTCACGAGGTCCGGATGCCGGGCAGCCACATCGTGGTCTTCATGAATGTCTTCTGCCAGGTTGTAGAGGTGGGGAACACCCTTCTTTACCACCATCTTCCAGTCGCCCATGCGGAGCCCAATCTGGTCGGTTTCGTGGAACTCCCAGTAGAGGAAGTCGTGTGCCTTCTGTGCCTCGTCATTTCCCAGCAGGGTAGGAGCGAAAGAGATGCCGTCGAAGCAGTCACCTTCCACTTTCTTGTTCAGGTATTTCTTGGGGAAACGCTTGTCGCCCACCAGCTCGCAGAAGGTCGGCATGATGTCGTAGAAAGCCAGCTGATGGTCGTTCACTGTACCGGCCTTCACCTTTCCCGGCCAGCGTACGATGAACGGGATGCGGATACCTCCTTCGTAGCACTGGCGCTTCAGGCCGCGCAACTTGCCGTCGCGTCCGAAGAATGTCGGGTCGGCACCGCCTTCTTCGTGAGGGCCGTTGTCACTGCTGAAGATGACGATGGTATTCTCGTCGAGTCCTTTTTCTTTCAGCTTGGCCAGGATTTCGCCCACGTAGGCATCCAGCCGGCTGATCATGCCGGCAAACTGGGCATGTGTGTGATTGCTCTCGTTGTAGCGGGAACCTGCATCTCCACCCCAGGTCTTGTCATGAAAGAACTGTTTCTTGTATTTCTTCAGGATAGAGTCGTTGGGCTGGGCCAGTTCGGCATGCGGCAGGGTGTACGTCAGGAAGCCGTAGAAAGGCTGTTTGCCATCCTGCTTGTCGAGCCATTCCAGTGCCTTCCGGTGAATCAGGTCGGCCGAATACTGCGTACGCTTGAAATAGTCGTCGCCGCTCATCGGGTAGCGGATGTTGTCTTCCAGAATCACGCGGCTGACGGCCGTATCACCTGCGGCACGGCTGTAGGAGTTCAGGAAGTTCGGGTAGTAGAGGTGCGCCTGAAACTGGCACATGTAGCCGAAGTATTCGTCCACGCCCCGCTTGTCGGGAGTAGAGGTCGAACCCTCGTAGCCGCCCGCCCATTTGCCGAACATGCCGGTGGTATAGCCGTTCTTCTTCATGATTTCCGGCAGAATGATGTGCTGCGGGTCATACGGCTCCTGTCCGGTCACGGCATATTCCTTGTTCTGTCCGTACCACACCTCGCCGAGCCAGTATTCCTTGTTGCCTCTCACGTGGCCGTGTCCGCTGTGCTGTCCGGTCATGATGGTGGCGCGCGACGGGGCACTGACGGGACTTCCGGCGTAGGCCTGTGTGAACCGCATGCCCTCCTGCGCCATCCGGTCGATGCAGGGTGTCTGGATGAAAGGCTGGCCGTAGCATCCCAGGTCGCCGTATCCCATGTCGTCGCAAAGGATGAACAAGATGTTGGGTTTGTCGGAGTCGGAGGTAGCAGCTTGTGCATGAGGTGCAGCCAGGGCAGCCAGTCCCATGCAATAAGTCAGTTTCTGTAGTTTTTTCATGCCATTAGTTTCTTAAGGGATTAATGCAAGAGCAAAGATACGCTTTCCGGTTTTAAAAATGGGAGAAAAATCACTAAATTTGCCGTCTGAAAGAAGAAAAACGATGCAAGAAGATACCTATAAGACCATTCAGGAAAGCGCGGAAGCCATCTATACCGAGAAACGCAGCAAGTTCATTGCCATTGCGCTGCCGGTGCGTACGCTCTCCGAAGTGAAGTCCTTGCTGGAGGAGTACCAGAAAAAATATTACGATGCCCGTCACGTGTGTTATGCCTATATGCTGGGCGCGGAACGGAAGGATTTCCGGGCCAACGACAACGGGGAGCCTTCGGGTACGGCCGGGAAGCCCATCCTGGGGCAGATTAACTCGCGCGAGCTGACCGATGTGCTGGTCATTGTGGTGCGTTATTTCGGCGGTATCAAGTTGGGTACGAGCGGACTGATTGTGGCCTACCGCATGGCGGCTTCGCTGGCGCTGGATGAAGCCCCGGTCATCGAGAAGACGGTGGACGAAGACGTGACCGTGGCGTTTGAATACCCCTTCATGAACGACATCATGCGCATCGTCAAGGAAGAGTCGCCCGAGATACTGGAACAGTCGTATGACATGGACTGCCTGATGCGTCTGCGCATCCGCAAGTCGATGATGGGAAAGCTGCGCGCGCGGCTGGAAAAAGTGGAGACAGCCCGCATCCTGGACGAGTAAGTTGCAAGAGGGCAAGACGTTGTTCTTTCTTTGGATAAAGCCGCTTATTTTTTGCATTTTCCTGCGGTTTTTTAGCAAAAATTATTATCTTTGTTCCAACCTTATATCCCTTCATTATGAAACGACTGACAGGCTTTATATGCTTCTTGTGTCTCCTTTGCAGCTGCCGGGAGGAAGCAGGCCGTGGGGTAGAACAACTGGTGTCGCAGTCTGCTGTGTCGGAAACAGTATCTCCCGACAGCATGGAAGTGGAGGAGATTCTGCCGTTTGAGCGCAAGCCGCTGACCGCTGCCGACATCATCCTGACGAAGGAGTTCCTTTTTGACAAATACACCCTGAAGGATGAGTACCCGTATCAGGATACCGTCCGCTCGTTCAAATGGGACGACATACGCAAATGCCTGGCCTTTATCGAGAACCTTCAGTACGATGCCAACCGCTGGGCGATATTCCAGAATTACAAGAACCTGAACCAGGAGGCTCCGCTGGTGCGGAAGTATGTGCGCAACGCATACCGGCGAGTGGCCGATACGCTGGGAGTGGAGCGCTATCAGTCGGTGCCGCTGTATCTCCCTTCGGATACGCTGGTGCCCGAACGCTACGGACGCGACGGGGCGCTGGTGTCTTTTCTGGGCGAGACAGGCAGTTTCTATCGCGTGTCGCCCGTCTCCATCGAGGGAGAGTGGTGGGTGCCGCGCCGCTATGTCAAGCTCTTGTCCGACAGCACGCAGTTTAACCACGTGGTCGTGGTGGACCGGGGCGACCAGAACATTGCCACCCTGGAGCGTCTGGAAGAAGGTACGTGGGTCATCCGCAGCATGAATCCGGCCACTACGGGCATGCACCGTCCGCCGTATGCGCAGGAAACGCCGCTCGGCATGTTTGTGGTGCAGCAGAAAAAGTCGCGCATGGTGTTCCTGAAAGACGGTTCTGCGGCCACCGGAGGCTATGCACCGTATGCCAGCCGCTTCACCAACGGGGCCTACATTCACGGGGTGCCGGTCAACGTGCCTCGCACGGCGATGATTGAATACAGCTGGTCGTTGGGCACCACGCCCCGTTCGCACATGTGTGTGCGGAATGCCACCTCGCATGCCAAGTTCGTGTACGACTGGGCACCGGAAGAACGCTCGCTGGTGATTGTAATCGAGTGATTTCTATAAAATTAACTCTCTTCTCGGATGAAGAAGGAGAGAAAATCCGTAACTTTGCGGCCAAATATTTTCAGGTCGTAAAAAGTCATGCGAAATTCTATAGTGAAACTTTTTTTCTCTGCATTGTTCCTGTCTTTTCCCTGTGCGTATTTCACGGCAGGAGGAGAGTCTGTTTCTACAGAAAATCCGGCAGCATCTGTAAACGCTGCCGATGAGGTGGTATCGCTCTATCATTCCATGCAACTGGAGGGAGTGGTGAACTGGCGTGCCTTCAAGCAGGCGGTGACGGGGTATAACCGCATCAAGGACCGCAAGCGGGATGTGCTGACCCTGATTGACTTTTCCAAGCCTTCCACGGAAAAGCGGCTGTACGTGTTCGACATGAAGAACCGGCGGATGCTGTATTCCTCGGTGGTGTCACACGGAAAGAACAGCGGAGGAAACTATGCCACTTCTTTTTCCAATGAATACGGTTCCTACAAGAGCTCGCTGGGCTTTTACCTGACGGCTTCCACCTATCAGGGGCGGAACGGGTATTCGCTCATTCTCGACGGACTGGAGAAAGGGATTAACGACCGGGCTCGCGAGCGTGCCATTGTGGTGCACGGGGCCGCCTACGCAGACCCTTCCGTGGCCAGTCGCGGCGGACGGCTGGGGCGGAGCTTCGGATGTCCGGCACTGCCCACTTCCGTGTCGCGTCCCATTATAGATGCGATAAAAGGGGGCAGCGTCATGTATATCTATGCCGAAACCCCCTCTTACCTGGCTCAAAGTTCTATTCTCGATACGTCGGATGATGTCATCTTAAATCAATGATTTCCGCTTCGGGATATTTGCTCTTGTCGAAACGGAACACCGCGTCGGGCAGGTTAATTCCCGTGCGGTACGACGAAATCTGAAACTCCTGTTTCTCTCCGTTATGTAGCTGGATGGCAATGTACACGGGAGAACTGTCTTCCTTCACGTTCAGGGTAATGCTTTTAACGTCCTGCGAGGTCTTCGGGGTCAGGATGATTTCATTTCCCCGCTTTCCCTGCCGGGTCTTTTCGCCCACGTAGCGGTAGTTGAAGCCCTTCTTGTAGGCCGTCAGCAACGCATACGGGTTGACACTCTGTATCTCTTCCGGAGTGGGGGAGGAGACATTTACCTCCTCATTCTGTTCCACGTAGCTCCATTGTGTCTTTCCGTCGAACCATGTCTTGATACCTCCGCTCTCTAAGCAGAACTTGTTGCCTTTCAACAGCAGCTTTCCTTGTTGTGTACCTCCAAAAGTCAGACTGATGCCACCGGCTTTCCGGTAGCTGTCCGCCATCTTGCTTAATATGCTTTCCGCTTTTGCGTCCTGTTGGGCCACAGCCTGACACAAGGCGGTTCCCATCAGCAGGACGAGAAGAAAAATCTTTTTTATACCTGTCATAATCGTTTTTATGGGTTAGAGGGCAGCCCGTTTAATCCTTCAGGCTGCTCATTCTCATTTGTAAATCATTTTCATCCAGGCAAAGCACGTCGCGCGCCTTGCTGCCGTTGGCCGGACCTACGATGCCCGCCTTTTCCAGCTGGTCCATGATGCGTCCCGCACGGTTGTAGCCGATGGAGAATTTACGTTGAATCAGCGAAGTAGACCCTTGTTGGTGGTAAATAATCAGACGAGCCGCTTCTTCAAAGAGCGGGTCCAGGCGGTTCATGTCCACATCGGCGGCACTGCTGGGTTCTGCATTCTCATCCACGTATTCCGGCAGCATGAAGGCAGTAGGATATCCCTGCTGCTTGCCGATGAATTCCGCAATGCGTTCCACTTCCGGCGTGTCGACAAAGGCACACTGCACGCGCACCGGGTCATTGCCTTGCAGGTAGAGCATGTCACCCTTACCGATGAGCTGCTGCGCACCCGGACGGTCCAGAATGGTGCGTGAGTCCATCATGGAAGCCACACGGAAAGCCACACGCGCCGGGAAGTTGGCCTTGATGGTACCCGTGATGATGTTCGTGGTCGGACGCTGGGTAGCGATGATGGCGTGGATACCCACCGCACGTGCCAGCTGGGCGATACGGCAGATAGGCAGTTCCACCTCCTTGCCGGCCGTCATAATCAGGTCGCCGAACTCATCAATGATGATGACGATGTAGGGCAGGAAGCGGTGACCGTTCTCCGGGTTCAGCTGGCGGTTGATGAATTTCGCGTTATATTCCTTGATGTTGCGGCATCCCGCATTCTGCAAGAGCTTGTAGCGGTTGTCCATTTCCACACACAGCGAGTTCAGCGTCTGTACTACCTTCGTCACGTCGGTGATGATGGCATCCTCTCCGTCGGGCAACTTGGCCAGGAAGTGACGCTCAATCGGCGCATAGATGGCAAATTCCACCTTCTTCGGGTCGATGATGACGAACTTCAGCTCACTGGGGTGCTTCTTGTAGAGCAGGGAAGTCACGATGGCATTCAGTCCCACCGACTTACCTTGACCTGTCGCACCGGCCACCAGCATGTGGGGCGCCTTGGCCAAGTCTACCATGAACACCTCGTTGGTAATGGTCTTTCCGAGTGCCACCGGCAAGTCGAACGTGGTTTCCTGAAACTTCTTGCTGGTCAGAATGGAACTCATCGGCACGATGTGCGGGTTCGCGTTCGGCACCTCAATACCGATGGTACCCTTGCCCGGAATCGGTGCGATGATACGGATACCCAGTGCCGAAAGGCTCAAGGCGATGTCGTCCTCCAGATTACGGATTTTCGAGATGCGCACTCCTTCCGCAGGTGTGATTTCGTACAGTGTGATAGTGGGGCCTACGCTGGCCTTGATGGAGCTGATTTCGATGCCGAAGCTGCGCAATACCTTGATGATACGGTCCTTGTTGGCATTCTGTTCCTCCATGTCGATGTCTGGTTCATCGTTCTGGTAAGTTTTCAGCAAGTCGAGGGTAGGGAAGCGGTAAAATTCCAGGTCCAGTCGCGGGTTGTATGGTTGCGATATATCCCCTCTGTAGGCCTGGTCTTCTTCCTTGGTGTCATTGCTGATTTCAAATGCCGGCTCCTCTTCTTCTTTCTCAAAGTCTTCTTCCAGGGCCGGCTTCACCTCAAAAGGGTGTTTCTTGTCATCCTCTTCTTGGGTGTCGATGGGCAGGTCGATGGTGCGTCCCTGTGCCGGTTCCTCCTTCATGCTTGCCTTCTCAGCTTCTTCCTTTACAGGTGCAGCAACCTTTTCCGGTTCCGCTTGCGGAGCCTCTTCCTCCCCGTTCTGTTTCGGTTTCCGGTGCGTCCAGCTCTTCCAGAAGCTCTCTTTCTTTTCCTTCTTTTCCGTCTCATCTTCCGTGTCAGACGTTTCCGACCCGGCAGTTACCGGTTGCTGGCGAACCGTTTCCGGCTGGAGAGCCGTGTCGTCAGTCGGATTGTCCTTTTTCATTTGCGGGTGAAGTGCTTTTCTCACTACGCCCATGGTCTGTCTGGTCAGGGCCACTCCGAACAGTATGGCCGTAGCCAGCAAAACGAGTATCAATCCCGGCGCGCCGATTTGTGAGCGAATCCACAGGCTCACGTTATAACCGTGCAGCCCTCCCGGATAGATATAAGAATTTTCGAGCAGTCCGCCACACGCAAATCCTAATGTGACAGAGAGCCACACCATTACCGTGGCACAGCCCAGAAACCAGTAGCGGATGCGGAACTGGTATGCCTTCATTAGCTTCATGCCGGTCACCACTAGAAAGATGATGATGCAGTATGCCGAGAACCCGAAGCAGTCGTTTATCAGGAATTGTGCTAACTGCGCCCCTCGTGCTCCGGCATAGTTTTGTATGCGGTTGCCCGTTTCCAGCAGTTCTGAGGGATTGGGATGCGACAAGATGCTCTGGTCGTTTCCTCCCGTAAAGAAGAACGAACTGAAGGCCAGCAGCAAGTACACGCCGAAAATCACACAAAGTAGTCCGATAACGAACGCAGTAGTTTCACTTTTGAGAATAGTCCATGTTTTTCCGGCCATGGCCACCGCTTTTTCACTTTTGCTTGTATCTGTTTTTTTCGTTTGCATGATGATTCGAATTAGCTAAACATACGTGCAAATGTACGAATAAAACTAGAACTGAGAAATTTTTTTTGTACCTTTGCGCGTCAATTAGCGTGATTATGGAAGAAAAAAACTCTCAAGTAATATTCGATAAAAATGCAGTCGAGTTCGTGACAGTGGCTGCCGAGTTCTGTGGATTTATGGAGCGTGTGTCCGATATGCGTTGTCGGGACTTCGTCGACAAATCCCTGAAACTCCTTCCCCTTTTATACCTGAAGGCTTCGTTGCTTCCTGTTTGCGAGCGGATGGAAGAATCTGATCCGGAAACCTTCGTGACCGAAACCGATTATGAGGTGCTTCGCGGCTCCATCGCTTCTCTCCTTGGCGAATACGATGACTATCTCGAAGTGTTCCTTGATGACATGGCCTATAGTGATACCCCCATCCATCAGAACATTTCCGAAAGCCTGTCCGACATCTACCAGCCCATCAAGGATTTCATCTGCGTGTTCCAGCTGGGTCTGGAGCACACCATGAACGACTCCTTAGCCATCTGCCGCGAGCTTTTTGCCGAGTTCTGGGGGCAGCGCCTGGTCAATGTGATGCGTGCCCTTCACGATGTGAAGTACCGCCAGCTTTCGCACGGAAGTCAGGAGGAGGAAGATTCCGCGCTCTATGAAGACAACTGCACTGAAGAGGAGCTTTACGAAGGCCTTGACATGGGCGATGACGAATAACCCTAAACCCGTAAACTGAATGGTAGAATTACAGAGTAAAATAGATAAGAAAGCCGTTGCGGAGTTACCCAAAGTTTCTTTTCCCGGTCGCATCTTCGTGATTTATACTGAGTCCGAAGCCCGTAAAGCCATTGATTACCTGAATACCCACGTACTGGTAGGGGTAGATACCGAGACACGTCCTTCTTTCCGGAAAGGAGCTGTTAATAAGGTAGCTCTGTTGCAGGTTTCCACTTATGACACTTGCTTCCTGTTTCGTCTGAACCACCTTGGTTTGCCGGATTTCTTGGAAGAGTTTCTTCAGAACGATGTGCTGAAAATCGGTCTCTCGCTGAAAGATGATTTCGCCATGCTCCGCCGTCGTAACCAGAAAGACCCGCGCATGGGCAACTGGGTGGAGCTGCAAGACTATGTAGCTTCTTTCGGCATCGAAGAAAAGAGCCTGCAAAAAATTTATGCCCTTCTTTTTCAGGAAAAGATTTCCAAGAGCCAGCGACTTTCCAACTGGGAAGCCGACAGCCTGACTGAGGCGCAGCAGCTTTATGCCGCGACCGATGCCTGGGCTTGCGTGCGCATTTATGAATACTTGGAAGAACTTCGTCTTTCGGGCAAATTCCGTGTGATACGCATGGAAGCTCCTGAAAATATTCTCGATGATTAATTACTTAAACCATACAAATGAGCTATAAGAAAGTATTTCTCAAACCCGGAAAGGAAGAGTCGCTCAAGCGTTTCCATCCCTGGGTTTTTTCTGGTGCCATCGCCCGCGTGGAAGGAGAGCCGGAAGAAGGTGAAGTCGTAGATGTCTACACTTCCAAGAAAGAATTCATTGCCTGCGGACACTTTCAGATTGGCAGCATCGCCGTACGTGTGCTTTCTTTCCGTCAGGAACCCATTGACCACGGGTTTTGGGTGCACCGCCTGCAAGTGGCCAAAGACCTCCGCTGCGCCTTGGGTGTGATAGGCAATCCTCAGAACAATACCTACCGTCTGGTACACGGTGAGGGCGACAATCTGCCCGGACTGATTGTCGACGTGTACGACCATACTGCCGTGATGCAGGCACACTCTGCCGGCATGCACCTCGACCGCATGGCGGTGGCCGAAGCCCTCGAAGAAGTGATGGGCGACGTCATCCAGCACATCTATTATAAATCAGAAACCACGCTACCCTTCAAGGCCGACCTGCTGGCTACCGAAAACGGCTTCCTCAAAGGCGGAAGTCCGGAGAACGTGGCCATGGAGAACGGGCTGAAGTTCCATGTGGACTGGCTCAAGGGACAGAAGACCGGTTTTTTCGTCGACCAGCGTGAGAACCGTGCCCTGCTGGAACGCTATGCCAAGGGCCGTAACGTGCTCAACATGTTCTGCTACACTGGCGGCTTTTCGTTCTATGCCATGAGGGGAGGAGCCAATCTGGTTCACTCGGTAGACAGCTCTGCCAAGGCCATCGACCTGACCAACGAGAACGTATCTCTCAACTTCCCCGGCGATACCCGTCACCAGGCTTTTGCGGAAGATGCCTTCAAGTTCCTCGACCGCATGGGCGACCAGTATGACCTGATTATTCTTGACCCGCCGGCCTTTGCGAAGCACCGTGATGCCCTGCGCAATGCCCTCCGCGGCTACACCAAGCTGAATGCCAAGGCCTTCGAAAAGATACGTCCGGGCGGTATTCTCTTCACCTTCTCCTGCTCGCAGGTGGTGAACAAGCAGGACTTCCGCAACGCCGTGTTTACCGCAGCCGCACAGAGCGGACGCAGCGTGCGCATCCTTCACCAGCTCACCCAGCCCGGTGACCATCCGGTCAACATTTACCATCCGGAAGGCGAATACCTCAAGGGGCTGGTGCTCTACGTAGAATAACCTTCCGAAAGGAATAAAATGTAAGTATTCGGCCAACTACAGGTATTAAACCTTTATATACAACAATAGCGACTGTCACTATGAACCTAATAGTATCAGCCGCTATTGTTTTGTTGAACCCATATGTTACAGTTTATATCAGTTACAAGATTCCTCCTTTT
>NZ_DBEXBB010000051.1:0-6430 GCF_048170425.1 Phocaeicola sp. | reverse complement strand
GAAGGTCGCTTTGTTGCACCTGCAATTCCAGTTCTTCAAATTCTTGTCTGTTCATAATTATTGAGGTTTGATTGTATTCACTGCCGCAAAGCTACAACCAAACCTCAAAGTGTAAAAGGTGCATTTCTTCGAATGCTTACTATCAGAAGAAGCGTTCCTCATGTAAACATTTTCCCGTTCCGCAGTATCCACCATCTGCATACAAACAACAGGTAGCGGCGCACAGGAAGCAACCTGCGCCAGAGAGCTGCCTTGAAGCGCTCCGAGGAAGAAGTGAGGTCTACACAACGACCGCTACGTACCATCTTTACCACTACTCCCTCCACATCTTCCCTGCGGCAACATTCCGTAGCATGCAGATTCCCGTCCCCCATCAGGACGATACGTTCTCCCTCCATCTTATACACACGATGCAGCACATAGCGGTTACCCGGCAAACGAGCCAGTACCACACTTCCCACTTCCACGTTCACGGCCTTTTGCAGCACAATGTGGTCACGGCCCTCCACAATAAACGGTAACATACTGTTTCCCTTAGGCCGCAACGTCACAGACTCTCCGTGTTGCAGCATCCGGCCTATCTCCGCAAAAAACACCTCATTATTGAGCCATAACTTGTCAGCACTCATTTCAGACCTCCCATCAAGACAAAAAAATCCCCTTTCCGGATATACCACACCGGAAAGGGGACAAATAAAAGAAATTAATTACCGCGTGTAATTACGGCACGGCTCAGACGAGGATCGTCATAGAACATATTGTCTACACCACCCTTGTAGTCCACCTTGAGCTGTGACTTAGAAACGCCAAATTCATTTACCAGGCAGTCATACACAGCTTCCGCACGTTTCTTGCTCAGACGCTCATTGGTCTTCTTGCTACCCGTTCCGGCATCCGCATAACCTGTAATGGTGTACACAGCGTTCGAGTCAGAAGCCTTGATTGCTTCAGCCAGCAATCCCAGGTTCGCACGTGCTTCCTTCGACAAGTCAGCTCTTCCAATGCGGAAGATAACCAGGTTAGAAGCCGCCGTTTTCTTCACTTCCTGCTTCTGGTTGCGGTTGCTTTCATCGATGGCATTCCGCAAGCGAGCATTTTCTTCGTTCGCACGGTTCAACTGGTCACGCAAAGCATTGATTTCACCCACGTTGGTGCGTACCACCGTCTTGCTCTTGTCCCATCCGCGAGGTTTGAACTTGTAAGTCAAGCCGACAGTAGCACTCAGCAAACCATCAAACTTAGCTCCACCAATTTCTCCGTCAATGTCATCGTCCACCATTGAAGCCCGCAAGTCGATGAACGCATCGAATGCGTCACACAGACGGAACGAGTTCAACCAACCTGCACTCATTGTCAAATCACCGGCGGTAGGTGCTTCCCATGTGCGCATGTAGCCCACACCTCCGTAAAAGCTGCTGTTCCAGATACGGTTTTCCTTGTAACCGCAGAACAGGTTAGACAGATTGAACAACACATCGGCACGCAAGTTGTAATACTTGAACTTCGAGTAATACATACCGCTTCCCCAGCCCGGAACCTGTTCGCCAGTGGAGTGAGCTTCGCCCCAGCGGGTAGCACCTTTCAAAGAAAGGCCGTTGTACATCAAACGGACTCCGATTCCAGGAGTAAACCATTTACCTACGGCAATGTCCAGTGCCGGCGAGATACGCTTGCCAAAACCTATCTGCTTGTCGTGGTCGCCAAACATCACCTGCGGTCCGGCACCCACACTGAGGAACCAGTTGTCCCAGAAGTGATTGGTTTCCACTTTGTACTTGTCATCGCTGTATTCCACGGTTTCTGTGAAATCACCGTTTTGTATGGTCTGCTCCGACTGAGCCAAAGCAGGACCCGCAGCCATCAAAGCCAAGGCTGCAAAGATTGTTTTTTTCATCATAACTTTATGATTTGATTAAAGTGTTTTTTAGTTTATTCCGCATTTACACTAATCAGTTCCCATTAGCATAAGTGTATTCAAAACTTACAACAACCGGAAAATGATCAGCATACCCATTCACTTTTGTATAGCTTACATTTTGATTAGACAGAATATTACCGTTAGCATCTTCCACAATCACTCCTGAGAATGATACTTGCTCAGTACTCTTCGCAAAATGCTCCACCTCGTTCATACAACTTATGGCTTTCAACTGTATGGCGGCACTCGGTACATTGATATACCACATTTTGTCCACCACTTCACCACGCTGATCGTCCGCACATAGGATATCAGTATTACCTCCTCCAAATTTTGAACGTATCATCAATGAACTGGTATTCCAAATAGGATATACACCATCACGTTGGATTTCTATCCAAGGATCGGCAATCTGCAAACCCTCACTTGTAACCGGCTCAATCAAATTGTCCACAATCTGGTGACGAGTATAACGCATGTTGGTATCACCCATAATGATAGCCGGACGATTGTTTTCTTTTGCCTTTGCTACCACATAGTCACGCAACTGACGCAACTGTGAAAGCTGGGCATGCACCCATGGGTCATCTTCCGTGTTGCCACCATCACCAAACGTGTTCATGTGCGTGATATAGACATCTATCGTCACACCCTGAGCCACAGTCACTACATAATGGCGGAAACCTTTATCTATCAACTCATTGGCACCTCCATCTATTCCTCCATATACCTCATCAAAAGGCACCATGATTTCGTCTGTGGCAGTAATAGCATCCTTTTTCCAAAAAAATCCAAGTCCATCCGTATCATTATGTATTAAACTAGACACTGTACCCCGGTATGTACCCATATTATAATTGGTCATGCCACCGGCAAGTTCATCATGATATGCAAAATCTTCGCTGACCGCAATAAAATCATAGCCAAGGCTATTCATAATGCGACTGATAGATTTCGTTCCATCTGAACCAGGACCACCACTATTAATCAGGCTAGGTAATCCATCCACATTCAGTGCAGCACAAGTAAATTTACCTTGTACGGTATTTCCTTCCTTGTCATACACTTTGATGGTTTCATACTTGTCGAGAACCACAGGAAAATTGTAAATCTGCTCAGGAGAGAAGTTTGTCAGACTGCTGGCTGTAAACTCTGCTTTGTAGCTTTCAGTGGATACGGTAATCGTAAAGAGGTCGCCCGATTGGACAAGCGGGAAAAGGCTCATATAGCAGGTAAATGCCTGTTCGAGACTTGGAGACGTTTTATCCCAAGTAAGAGTTATAGAACTTATCCCTTCATCGGTCTGTGTCCAACTGGCATCTTCCGCATTAAATGTAAAGTTACCAGCGATAGGAATATTAGTCTCTCCACGGGTTACGTTCATTGTGAGACTCTTCAGCGTTTCACCCTTCAATGGTGTATCTGCGGCATCAATGGTAATACGTGCCATAGAGAAAAGATGTTTGAATACAAACTCATAGCTACCGTCGGATGTCTGCGTAGTGGCACGACCTATCTTATAATCCCCATGCAATGCACTGTTGTCCATATTCTGAGTAGAAGGCAGATTGCCCACAAGTGAATGCACGTCTTTGGATGAGTTCGCATTGTCGTACGGGTAATAAGCATAGACAGGATCGGTAAAAGCTGTAGTACCGGATACAGCAAAAGAAGCCGTAGGCGCTGCACCCTGACCGACCTTGGCATAGCGTTTCTGTGAAGTACCTGATGCATCGAACACTCCGATTTCATCACCGTCAGTCCATACAATACCCACCGCATTTGTTCCATCTACCGCATCACCTACAGCAGTACGCGTGGTAGCCGACTGTTCTATTTTTGCCACGATTTGACCGTGGCCGGAACCATCCCAGATTGTTTCATCGTCTGAGCAGGAGAAAAGGCTTTGCGCTGCCAATACTACGGCAGCTACCATATAAAATTTTCGCATAAATATTTATTTCTTATTACAAGAATTAACTGAATGTTTGTTAGAATAAGAGTCAAAACAAGTATTCCACAGGGCAGAGTACCAGACCTGCCCTGTAGAATAAAATTGCTGTTATCTACATCTTGTCCAACCTATCGCATCAGTCTGGTTATCCTTCATTCCTGAACTATAACCCGGAGCTGCGGACTGTACGTTATTGGCACCGCCACCTAAAGGTTTACCGTCAACCGGAGAAAGACTCGGGTCATATGCCTTACGGTACTTGTTGTTCATCTCAAGTATATTCTGAGTCAAACTAGTACCACCGAGTGCATCAGCATTGTCACTTGCTACTGCATTGAAATATACTATTCCAATTGGATAGTAGCCTTCAGTGTCCATTGCTGCAACTTTATCAGCCATATAGTTAAGGAAGTAACTTGTTACAGGATTTGGCTTATCATCACCGTTTTCATTTATATATCCACCACAACCAATATACATCCAAGTATCATGAGCATAATTGGTCAAGTTGCTGTAATTTTGCTTTGATTGACTCAATATAGCATCGATCTTATTTCTGCGTTCAAGAAGTGTAGGTTCATATCCACGACCTGAATCGTTATTACCCGTTGTCGTCTCTGTATCATTCTTTGTCAATTGAGCATGAGTTGCATAGACTTTTATTCCTGAAGCCCCATTTTGAGTATCCCAATAATTCAGATTTCTTGTTAAATAAGGATTATTTTTAAACTCATCTTTCTCAAGTTCCATTCTTACGTTCATATAAAGACACTTGCTATCGTTGATAGTTGCGCCAGTATAGGTATTCACGATAACGATAACCTTGCCCAATACATCACCTACAACAGTGTTTGGAGTCAAAGTGCTTCCATCTACTATTTTACCATCGTATTTTGACTGATTACAGATTTCACTGATTCTATGAATCCATACCTTATTTGTACCATCTGTGTTTGTCCCATACACATAGGGAGCACTACCTTGTGCAAAGGTACATACCACAACCATATATTCATTACCTTTTACATTATTAACGATTTGACCTAAAGCTTCATCAAAAGTAGGAGCACCTGATAAAGCAGACATATATCTATCACCATCATCACCTACTGAGCGTCCACCGTTTGCAATTGCTAACTCTGGTTTTTCCCAAATTAATACAGACTCTTTCCATCTTGTATCCAAATGAAAAGCACGAACACCTTTTTGATATTGTTGTGAAATACTCTGTGTTTGATATTCAGAATTCAGTGAATTCCATGAACCAGGAATAGAAATTTCTGATAAATAAACATTACGCTGGATATTAACCATCCAGTTAGTAGGATCCCATGCTCCACCTGCTTCCAGTTTAGGCAAAGACGGAAGGTAATGAACCTGACCAGGAACAAGCGTAGAATTACCACCAGAATTCGCAAGGACGCCCAAAGATTTCTTAAAGATTTGACCATCAGTAGTACCAATCAGCATATACCAATCATTGGTTATTGTCATTTCTTTTGGAATCAAAAGAAATGCACATAATTCCGCACTCTCATTTGGTCCCAGTGTCAGATATTCATTAGTGACAGGATCGGCAGCATTCATTGTCACATAATTACGTCCATTCACTGTTGACAGAGCTGGCTTTCCTGTGCCAGAATAATCCAAAGTAAAAGAACCATCTATCACAGTACCTTCAGGAGCATAAATTCGAACATAAGAAACACCAACCTCACCGGAGGAAGGACCTTCTAAAGTGAAGCGAATGGCTGTGGAAAGCGGTATATACTGCAGATTCACCGTTTCTCCGCTATTTGCAGTCTGCTTAGCATACATAAAGCAGGCTCTCATATCTGGATTTACTTTTATCTTTTTAACGCCCTCCGCTGTTTCTTCCCCAACTATGTTGTTATCCTGCTGAACCGGCATCGTCACAGTCATTGTTTTGTAATCACCGCCAAGTACAGCACGTGATGCTGGATAAAAAGAATAAAAATTACCCGTTGGATTGTCACCCCAACGTACACCTATTTCTCCTGTTTTATCCAAACTTGTTGCATAGTTCTGTGTGGTATTCTCACCCACATTCACTTTATAGGTTGCAGTTCCTACGCCACCTTCAGTTGCACATTCCGGCGAACAAACTATGACCTCATCTCCATTAACCCAGTAAATCGGGAAAGCATCATTGGCTTTGTCACCGTAAATTGTGCGGGTCGCAGTTTTCTCAAGTGAAGCCCCAAACTGAACATCCTGTCCAGGTGTAGGTTGTATACTTCCCTGTTCCTCATCCTGGCAACTGCATGCCAAGAATGCAAGGAAAGGAATAATGAAATACTTCTTCGTTTTCATACGCATATTCATTTTTAATTGTTATCGACATCATTGCTGATCCCAGCCATAATTACCAAAAGTATACTCAAAATCAGTATTCACTTGATGCTCCTGAATTTGCCCATTATTCTTATCATTAGGATTTTGAATATCGGCCGAAGCAGCACAAATACCACTCTCCAGGCTCACGATAGTCTCCGTCGTTTGGGGAGACTCGTACTTTGGTCTTTCTTTGTCTTTTT
>NZ_DBEXBB010000050.1:0-4822 GCF_048170425.1 Phocaeicola sp. | reverse complement strand
GCGCTTCCTGATACAACTTATATTGTGCCAGTGTACGCACGTAATTGTGTTCAGGATATTTTATCTGATAATACATATCCCCATTAATGTAGTCAGCCAAGAAACGCACGGCTTGCATGTAAGGGAACAGCATCACAGCATAAGGCAACATTTCTATTTCCAGCGAAGTAAGGAAACTCTTGGCCGATTCGATGTATCCCTTAGCAAAAGCACGGAAAATGTCCATGTTGAAATGAATCTTATCCAAATCAGGTTCATCTTCAGGAGCGGTATTACCAGCAGAACGAAGGAAATCACCAAAATCAGAGAATACGAAACTTGGCATGGTTGTATCCAAATCGATTACACACAGCACCTTTCCGTCTTTATCAAACAACATGTTCGATACCTTCGTATCACAATGGCAGATACGTTTCGGCAGTTTCCCTTCCCGATACAAACGTTCAGCCGCACACATTTCTTCCGCATCTTTTTCAATTTCATCTACAAGCGACTGCACTTTCTCCATGCGCCCTGCCGCATTCTGTGCCACAGCCTCACGCAACTGCTGCATGCGGAATTCCATGTTATGAAAATCAGGGATGGTTTCACCCAGTTTCTCGGGAAGGTCGGCCAGCATGGCCTCAAACTCACCAAACTTCACACCTACCAAATAAGATGATTCAGGAGTTACAGCTTCCAGTGTCTGCGACTCAGGAATGAACACGCACACACGCCAGTAACGTTCTCCATCAAAATAATATGTCTTTCCTTCGGCAGTCGGTACAAAACGAAGTACCTTGCGATCTATATCCGTTTCATGAGCCTTTTCCAGTTTCTCACGAATATGACGGGTCACACACTCAATATTATGCTGAAGAAGTGCTACATCCTTAAATACCTGATGATTGACACACTGCAATATATAGTCGCAAGCCTGCGGATCTGCAGTCTGAACTTTATAAGTCTGATTAATCAAACCGGCTGTCAAAGGAATTATTTCTTTCACCTCTCCAACCTCCGGGAATTGTGCAATAATTTCATTAAGTGATTTCATGGTTACCAAATAAATTAGGTTTACTATATTATTTAATTAGAATCTATACTTATTCGAAATACCTTTTAAAATATTCTGATTTTTCTCCACTGCAAATATAGGGAAGTTTTTACGGATTACCTTCATCTAATTGTAATATTTTCTGCAAAATCTTTGCAGTATAATAAAAAGTTTATAGATTTGCGCCCGTTAATAAAAACTAGACTCTATGAAAGCCACCATGAAAACACTCTCAGCAATTCTGATTTGCTGTTTTATTTCTACCATACAAATGTATGGAGAAAATATTCAACGCCCTGAAAGTGAAAACTACGTAAAGGGAGTGGAAGCCCTCAATGAAGGAAATCCCGAAGCTGCCTATACCTATTTAAATGCAGAAATCAATGAACATCCTGACAACGGATATGCACATTGCTACATGGCACTAATCTGCAATTTCTGCAATAATACCAAGCTGGCATTGCAGGCATTGAACTCCAGTCTGGAACTTATTCCGGAAGCCGATACAGAATACCGTTCGTTTGCACACTATTCCAGAGGAGTGCTGCTTACTAACCTGAAAATGTGGGAACGTGCCGAAGCAGACTTGAATGAAGCGATTCGTCTGAATCCGGAAGATGTAGAAAACTACAAATCGCGCGCGCAACTCTACTTTGAAACAGAACGTTATGAAGAGTCTCTTAATGATCTGACACGCGCACTCAAGCTCGACAGCAAAGCTGATGTAAACGATTTGGTGCTGCAACTTATGGCGGTAGCTCCTACTTCAGAATTCATGGAACGTATCACTGCTACTTACCAGCAACTGGACCAAGTTACTATCCATTGATAAATTCATAAACTTACATTATACTTGAAAGCCATCTCACTCTTTGGGATGGCTTTTTCATTTGCAGGAGAGCAAATGATTTTCTATTTTTGCAAAAAGTATCGATTTACTAACATTTTATCAACAAAAACAGAATGAATCAAACAAAAGGGCATCCAAAAGGACTTTATTTACTCTTCGTAACTGAGATGTGGGAACGGTTCAGTTACTACGGCATGCGCGCACTGTTCATGCTTTACATGGTACAGGCGTTGCTTTTCGACAAGGAAATGGCTTCACAAGTGTATGGCAGTTACACGGGACTGGTGTATCTTACTCCGCTCATCGGCGGATACATTGCCGACCGCTACTGGGGTAACCGACGGTCCATCGTAGTTGGCGCACTGACCATGGCACTCGGTCAGTTCCTGCTGTTCCTCAGTGCCTGCTATTTTCAGGAAGTGGCATTGGCCAAATACCTGATGTTTTGCGGATTGGGACTGCTGATTTTAGGAAACGGTTTTTTCAAGCCCAACATCTCGACCATGGTGGGACGGCTCTATACACCCGATGACAACCGGAAGGACTCAGCCTTCACCATCTTCTATATGGGTGTAAACGTAGGCTCTACCCTCGCCCCGCTGGTATGCGGACTCGTAGGAAATACCGGACATCCGGAGGACTTCAAATGGGGATTCTTAGCTGCCTGCATCGGCATGATACTGGGAGCAACCGTATTTCAGATTTTCAAGAACAAATACATATGCGACCCCGATGGCAATCCAGTAGGTGTTGCCCCACAAAGAAGCGCATCAACCACACAGCAATCAGAAACTTCTTCACAGAAATCCACTTCGCGCACCCTTCTGATGATCGGAAGCACCCTTCTGCTTACCTTGCTTTTCTCCATCAATTGGAATGCAGACAGCGCGCACCTGTTTGCCGACGCCGACTGGATTGGTTCACTGATTTACGCCACTACCATCGTCATGCCGGTGATTATCATTACCGACCACTCACTGAGCCGACACGAGAAACTGCGTATCGGAGTGATTTACATCATTGCATTTTTCGTTATCTTCTTCTGGGCTGCCTACGAACAGGCCGGTGCCTCCCTCACTTTCTTTGCCGACGAACAGACTAACCGTCACATCGGAGGATGGGAAATGCCTGCCGCCTATTTCCAGTCATTCAACCCTATTATGATTGTTACACTGGCTCCGATTTTCGCTGCGGTATGGTCATTCTTAGGTAAAAGAGGCATTGAACCAAGTTCTCCCTGCAAGCAGGCCTTCGGATTGGGATTGTTAGCGTTAGGCTATCTGTTCATTGCCTTCGGGGTGAAAGACATTGATCCGGGGGTGAAGGTAAGCATGGTATGGCTTACTGGTCTTTACCTGATTCACACCATGGGTGAACTCTGTCTGGCACCTATCGGACTCTCATTGGTGTATAAACTATCACCTGCCCGTTTTTCTTCACTGCTAATGGGCGTATGGTACCTGAGTACCTCGGCTGCCAACAAGTTTGCCGGTCTGCTGAGCGGTTACTATCCGGAACATGGGGTAAGCAAAAGCTTCATGGGCTATCCCATTGAAAATCTGTTCGACTTCTTCATGCTTTTCGTGTTCATGAGCGGAGCAGCTGCCGTTATCCTTTTCCTGCTCTCAGGAAAACTCAAGAAAATGATGGAAGTATAAAAAACTTCCTTCACATACCCATAAAAAACGCGGGCCTCTCTATCGAAGGGTCCGCGTTTCTTTTATAATAAGTTCTTACTTTAAAGAAACTGATTATTTCATCAGTTCTGCAAGTTTCGCTTCCAGGTCTTCACCACGCAAGTCACGAGCTACGATTGTACCGTCTTTTGAAACCAGCAAAGTAGCCGGGATGGCACGCACGCCATACAAAGCCGCACCTTCACACTGCCAGCCTTTCAGGTCAGACATCTGCGGCCAAGTGATGTTCAAATCTTTGATTGCCTTCTTCCAGCTTTCTACATCGTTATCCAAAGATACACCTACAATGCCGAAGCCTTTTGCTTTATACTTCGCATAAGCAGCTACTACATTCGGCATTTCCATGCGGCAAGGTCCGCACCAGCTGGCCCAGAAATCAATCAGTGTATAGTTGTTGGCAGCGATGAAGTCAGACAATTTCACCGGTTTGCCTTCCGGCGTATTCAGCGTAAAATCGATAAATTTCTTTCCGACTGCTGTCTTAGCCACTGTCTCTACATGTTCCTTCAAAGCCTTCACATCTTCATTGTCAGCAAAAGCTGCCGGAACCTTTTCCAGCAAAGGCTGTACTTTTTCTACTTCGAAAGAAGAACCGAACATGGTCAGCAAGTGTACCCCTGCGGCACTAGCAATATTCTCAGACACGAGCTGATAAATACGGTCCATACCTTCTGTTTCCTTCTTGTCAAGAACTTCCATCAGTGAATCACGCTGTTCTTCAGTCAACAAAGTATCACCCTTAATCTTCTGGTACATGTCGTTCATTTCCTTACCAATCTTCTGGTATTCATCCATGAACTTCTGATAAGTATCGTTGTTCGGTGTTCCTGAAATACGGCTTTCCATCGGGCTCAGATTTACCTGAATGTTTCCTTTTTCTACAAACACCATGGCAGCCATACGGGCATCTCCCTTCATGTAAGTTACGAAACGAGATACAGCCACTGAATCGGGAGTTCCCTTAAACTCAAAAGTACCGTTTTTTACGACTACAGAATCAAGTGCTTCAAAACCTTCTTCTGTCTGTTTCTGCAAGAATACGGTATCGCCATCGGCCACACCTTCGGCTGTACCCTTAATGATATAGCCTGCTTTTTCCTGACAAGCAGCCAAAGACATCAGTCCGGCTGCTGCAAATAATACAATTTTTTTCATTTTATACGTTTATTCCGGTTTTTGTTGAAAATAACGGGACAAAGATAATCGTTTCAGAGAAAACAGCCCTATTTTTTATAAAAG
>NZ_DBEXBB010000049.1:0-15639 GCF_048170425.1 Phocaeicola sp. | reverse complement strand
AAAAAATATAATGCTTTATGATGTGTGATAAAGGAAAAATGCTTACTTTTGCCACCTAAAATAAAATATAGTTTGTTTATATATTATGATTAACAGAGTTCTTATTCGTCTGAAGATAGTTCAGATAATTTATGCGTATTATCAGAACGGAGGTAAAAATTTGGATACTGCAGAAAAGGAGTTGTTCTTCAGTTTATCTAAAGCGTATGATTTGTATAACTATCTTTTGCTTTTGATGGTAGAGGTGACCAAGTATGCCAACAAGCGGTTGGATACAGCAAAAAATAAGCTGGTTCCTACCAAAGAAGATTTGTCTCCCAACATGAAATTCGTAGAAAATCGCTTCATTGCACAGTTGGAAACTAACAAGCAGCTGAACGCTTTTTCAGCATCTCAGAAGAAAACGTGGGAAAATGAAGGTGATTTTATCAAAAGCCTGTGTGAACAAATCATGCAGAGTGATATATATAAAGAATACATGGCCAGTGAAACGTCTTCTTATGAAGAGGATCGTGAACTATGGAGAAAGCTTTACAAAAAGATTATTTTCAACAATGCTGCTCTTGATGAAGTTCTGGAAGACCAGAGTCTGTATTGGAATGATGACAAGGAAATCGTAGATACTTTTGTATTGAAGACTATCAAACGCTTCAATCCTGAGAATGGAGAAAAGCAGGAACTTCTGCCGGAATTTAAGGACGAGGAAGACCAGGATTTTGCTCGTCGTCTGTTCCGTCGTTCCATTTTGAATGCAGATTATTACCGTCATTTGATTACTGAGAATTCAAGGAACTGGGATTTAAACCGAGTAGCTGTGATGGATGTGATTATCATGCAGATTGCATTGGCTGAAATCCTGAGTTTTCCGAACATTCCGGTGAATGTGTCTTTGAATGAATATGTAGAGATTGCTAAACTGTATAGCACTCCAAAGAGCGGTGGTTTTATCAATGGAACTTTGGACGGCATTGTTAATCAATTGAAAAAGGAAAATAAGCTGACCAAAAACTGATATATTTGTCTAGCTATTATTAATATAAACCGAGAAACGTATGAATTTGTTAGCTGTAGTATTGCAGGCACAGGGAGGAGCGGATTACTCTTTCCTTATTATGATGGTGGCCATTTTCGCCATTATGTACTTTTTTATGATTCGTCCCCAGAACAAGAAACAGAAAGAAATTGCCAAGTTCCGCAAGAGCTTGGAAGTTGGACAGTCTGTAGTAACCGCTGGTGGTATTTATGGAAAAATTAAGGAAGTAGAAGATAATACTGTTGTGGTTGAAGTGGCTGCTGGTGTAAAAATCAAAGTAGATAAGAATTCAATTTATGCAGATGCACAGGCACAGCCTGCAAAATAATTGTGAATGACTATGTTCGATCGAAAGAACATAAAGCGATATTACTTGATACTTATACGAAAAATCAGGAACTTTCTGCTCAGTGCAAAGAGCAGAGAGTTTCTGATTTTTCTGTTTTTTGTATTTGTGTCCCTGTGTTTCTGGTTTTTGCAGACCATGAATGACATTTATCAAACGGAGTTTAAAATTCCGGTCAGGCTGAGAAATGTGCCGAAAGAAGCGGTTATGACTTCAGAACTGCCTGATGAAATCCGGGTGAAGGTAGAAGATAGAGGTACGGTGTTACTGAATTATATGCTGGGACGTACCTTCTTTCCTCTGACTTTTAACTTTGAGGATTACCAGGAGAAAGGTTCTTATGTGCGCATTCCTCAGGCAGAGGTTCTGAAAAAAATCAGTGCCCAGTTGAATAATTCTACGCAACTCATTTCCGTACACCCGGACACGTTGGATTATATTTATTCAAGAGGAATACCCAAGAAGGTGCCGGTGGCTGTGGGTGGAGAAGTCTCGGCTGGCAGACAATATTATGTGTCGGATATTCAGGTTATACCCGATTCGGTGGTGGTGTACGCTCCTCAAGGGGTGTTGAACACGGTTTTGACAGCCTATACACAGCCTTTTCATTGGACAAATGTAACAGATACGCTGAAAAAACATATCAATTTGCAGAAGCTTCATGGCGTGAAGTTTGTGCCCTCGTCTGTAGACGTGGTGGCATATGTAGATATGTATTCAGAGAAGACACTGGAAGTTCCCGTGGTCGGAATCGGTTTCCCGAAAGGAAAAGTTTTGCGAACGTTTCCTTCCAAGGTACAGATAACCATGCAAGTAGGATTGAAGAACTTCAAGTCGGTTGCGGAGAACGATTTTCTGGTTGGTGTTTCTTATGCAGATGTGATGGAAAATAAGTCGGAGAAACTACCGCTTACTGTAAAAAAATATCCGGATGTAGTAAGTCACGTGCGTGTGACTCCTTCCTCTGTAGATTACCTGATTGAACAGCAGACCGTAAGCGAACCCTCTAAAGAAAAAGAATCGGAATGATCAAGATTGGAATCACAGGAGGTATCGGGAGTGGTAAATCCTATGTGTCGCATTTGCTGGAAAAAGCAGGCATTCCTGTTTATGACACGGATACAGAAGCCAAAAAACTGACGCTTTCTCATCCTCGGATACGTGAGGGGTTACTGGCTTTGTTGGGAGAAGAAGTGTATGAGGCAGACGGTTCATTGAATAAGCCTGTGCTGGCAAATTACTTGTTTGCCTCGGCAGAGAATGCCGGACGTGTTAACCGTATCATTCATCCTTGTGTGCATGAAGATTTCCAACAGTGGGCAGACCGTCAGGCCGCATCCGGCACGGAGGTGGTGGCTATGGAGAGCGCCATCCTGTTTGAATCGGGTTTCCATGCAGCCGTCGACTATGTTGTGATGGTGTATGCTCCCTTGGAGTTGCGTATAACGCGGGCTATGCAGCGGGATGCCGCTACGGAAGCACAGATAAAGGCCCGTATTTCCGCACAGATGGATGACGAAGAAAAGAAGCGTCGGGCCGACTATGTCATTTTCAATGACGAAAAACTACAGCTGGATACGCAGATTGCAGCGTTGGAAGAGTGGCTTGCCCACAGAAAAACGGGCCGATAGTTTGTGTATGTCATTCGTGCGTTGTATTTTTGTCACTCGTAATTAAATTAATCATTTTAGGAATATATGTTGAAGACTATTTTAGCAATTTCTGGAAAACCAGGTTTATACAAACTGATTTCTCAGGCAAAGAATATGCTGATTGTGGAAACTGTCAGTGCTGAAAAGAAAAGAGTACCGGTCTATGCTAGTGATAAGGTAATCTCTTTGGGCGATATTGCCATGTATACTGATGCAGAGGAAATAGCTTTGGGTGAAGTGCTGGAATCTGTAAAGAAGAAAGAAAACGGAAACGTGGCTTCTTTGGATTACAAGAAAGCTTCTGCGGAAGAACTGCACGCATTCATGGCTGAAGTATTGCCTAACTACGACCGTGACCGTGTACATACCAGTGACATTAAGAAATTGATTCAGTGGTACAATCTGCTGGTGTCAAACGGAGAAACTGATTTCGTAGAAACAGAAAAAGCAGCCGAATAAAGCAGAAGAGTCGTACAGCTTGATGTACAATTTTGAACAGGAAACTGTCTCAAGGTAAACGGATGCATCGTTCCGGCTACGGAGTGCACATTTGCCTTGAGACAGTTTTTATTTATACTAACGGAAGCTGAGAACCACAGCAGAAGAATATGAAGAAGATAATACTGATTACGGGAGGCGAGCGTTCCGGGAAAAGCAGTTATGCAGAACGTCTGGCCCATGAGTTGTCAACATCGCCGGTGTATATGGCTACGGCAAAGATATGGGACGAGGAATTTCGTCGCCGGGTGGAGCGTCACCAGCAAAACCGGGGCCCGGAGTGGACGAACATCGAAGAAGAAAAGGAACTGAGCCGTCATGACATTACGGGCCGGGTGGCCGTCATTGATTGCGTGACACTTTGGTGTACGAACTACTTTGTGGAGCAGCCAGAAGTGTCACTCGCCTTAGAGGCCTTGAAGCAGGAATTCGACCGTTTCACCGCTCAGGATGCGACCTTTATTTTCGTGACGAATGAGATTGGCATGGGTGGCGTTTCACCCAATGAGGTACAGCGTCGTTTCACCGATTTGCAAGGATGGATGAACCAGTATATTGCTTCGAAAGCCAATCAGGTAGTACTGATGGTTTCCGGTATTCCGGTTAAAGTGAAAGGATAAATCATGCATAAGTTTACTATAGCACCTATTGCCTGTCCGGAGTTGGAGCAGGCAGCCCGTGAAAAGATTGATAACCTGACGAAACCGAAAGGCTCTCTAGGGCGTCTGGAGGAACTGGCCCTGCAGGTTTGTATGATTCAGCAGACCTTGTCGCCTTCTTTAAAAAATCCCTGTAACTTGCTTTTTGCAGCCGACCACGGCATTGTGGAAGAGAAGGTCAGTGCTTCGCCCAAGGAGATTACCTGGCAGCAAATCAGTAATTTCCTGCACGGAGGGGCCGGTATCAACTTTCTGTGCCGTCAGCATGGATTCCGTCTGGAAATCATTGATGCGGGAGTGGATTACGACTTGCCCTACGAAAAAGGTATCATTGATATGAAAGTCCGTCGCGGCACACGTAATTTCCTTCACGAAGATGCCATGACACCCGAAGAGATGAACCTGTGTCTGGAGCGTGGGGCACAATGCGTAGACCGTATTCAGGCAGTAGGTTGTAATGTGGTGAGTTTCGGTGAAATGGGAGTAGGAAACACCTCCGCTTCTTCCTTGTGGATGAGTTGCCTGACGGGCATCCCGCTGGAACAATGCGTGGGAGCCGGCAGCGGTCTGTATGGAGAAGCCATGACCCATAAGTTCCGGGTACTTCAGCAGGCCCTTCAGCAGTTCTCGGGCGAGCATACGGTGGAAGAAATCCTGCGCCGTTTCGGGGGGCTTGAGATGATGATGGCGGTAGGTGGCATGCTGCGTGCGGCAGAGTTGCGCATGGTCATTCTGGTAGACGGCTTTATCATGACCAACTGCATACTGGCCGCTTCACGTCTTTGTCCTGACGTGCTTTCGTATGCCGTGTTCGGACACCAGGGAGATGAAAGTGGACACAAATTGTTGCTGGACTACCTGCACGCCCGTCCGTTGTTGAATCTGTCTTTGCGCCTGGGTGAGGGAAGCGGTTCCGTCTGTGCCTTTCCTATCCTCGATTCAGCCGTGCGGATGCTGAATGAGATGGATACTTTTGCCCATGCCTCCATTACCAAATACTTCTGACCTCATGAATAATTTACTGGCTGCCCTGATGTTTTTCACCCGTCTGCCTTTCTGGCGGATTTGTAGCGTGCCGTCCGAGTGTTTCCGGCACGTGGTGAGCTACTGGAGCCTTTGCGGATGGCTCACGGGGGGAGTGATGGCCCTGTCTTTCTGGGTTTTCTCCACCTGGTTTCCTTTACCGGTAGCGGTATTGCTGGCCTTGTGTACCCGTCTTTTTCTGACGGGAGCTTTGCATGAAGACGGTCTGGCCGATTTCTTCGATGGATTTGGTGGCGGACGCGACCGGGAAGGCATTCTCCGCATCATGAAAGATTCTCATATCGGGAGTTACGGTGTGCTGGGGCTGATATTGTATTACCTGCTCTCGTTCTCGTTATTGGTATCCTTGCCTGCGCCTGTCATTCCCTGGGTGCTGTGCGTGGCCGACCCTTTCTGTAAGTTTGTATGCAGTTTCATGCTCCTGTTCCTTCCGTACGCCCGAAAAGAAGAAGAAAGTAAGGCCAAGGTCGTTTATACCCGCATGAGCCTTTCGGAGTGGATAGTCAATGCCGCAGGAGGATTGTTGCCCTTGCTGCTTTTACCTCTTTCTTACTGGGGAATGCTGTGCTTTCCATGTGTACTTTTCATTGGATTGGGCTGGCTGCTCAAACGGCGTTTAGGAGGATATACCGGCGACTGTTGTGGCGCGCTTTTCCTCTTGTGTGAACTGGCGTGCTGGATGGGAGCGGTAGTGATGGCATATAATTTTTAATACGGTTAAACATAAAAGATGAAAGTATATTTAGTTCGACATACTTCGGTGGATGTGGCACCTGGAACGTGCTACGGGCAGACCGATGTGCCGTTGCGTGCTTCGTTTGAAGATGAGGCTGAGGTATGTAAAAAGATTCTTCAGGATACGGGAATGTGTTTTTCACGTATCTATACCAGTCCCTTGTCCCGTTGTACACGCTTGGCGGCCTATTGCGGCTTTCCCCAAGCGGAACGTGACGAACGGCTGAAAGAGATGAACATGGGTGAGTGGGAGATGCAGCGCTTTGAGAAGATAACCGACCCGCGCATCCAGGAATGGTATGACGATTACCTGCGGGTGCGGACCACCGGCGGTGAGTCGTTCATGGATGTGCTGGCCCGTGTGTCCGATTTCCTTGACCATCTGGACCGTACCTCAGGTCCGGTACTGGTATTTGCCCATGGAGGGGTGCTGGTGGCCGCACAGGTCTATGCCGGTAAGGTAAAGCTGGAAGATGCCATGAAAGCCTTGCCTCCCTACGGAGGGATGGTGGAAATTGACCTGCCGCTTCCACGCTTGCATCCGCTCATGCTGGCAGGAACGGGCAGTGACGTGGGCAAGAGTGTACTGGCTGCGGCGTTATGCCGTATCTTCTTGCAGGACGGCTATCGTCCGGCACCTTTTAAGGCACAGAACATGGCACTCAACTCGTATGCTACTCCCGAAGGACTGGAAATCGGACGGGCGCAGGCGGTGCAGGCCGAGGCGGCAGGAGTACCCTGCCATACCGACATGAACCCCTTGCTGCTGAAACCGACTTCCGACCATACCTCACAAGTGGTACTGAACGGCAAGCCCATAGGTAACCGGAGTGCGTATGCCTATTTCCGGACAGAGGGCCGGGATGAGTTGCGTCGGGAAGTGAACCAGGCATTCGACCGCTTGGCAGCCCGTTACAATCCGGTGGTGATGGAAGGAGCGGGCAGCATTTCGGAAATCAACCTGAAGGATACGGATTTGGTGAACCTGCCCATGGCGCGTCATGCTCATGCCGATGTGATTCTGGTAGCCGACATCGACCGGGGAGGCGTGTTCGCCAGTGCCTACGGTTCGGTGGCCTTGCAGACACCGGAAGACCGCAAGCGCATCAAGGGAATCATTGTCAACAAGTTTCGCGGCGACCTTCGCTTGTTCGAGTCGGGGGTGAAGATGATGGAAGAAATCTGCGGCATTCCGGTGCTGGGCGTGATACCGTATTACCACGACATCTACATCGAGGAAGAAGATTCGGTGGAACTTTCCTTGAAACAGCGGAAAGCGGTACAGGGGAAGGTCAACGTGGCGGTGGTGTTGCTCCGTCATCTGTCCAACTTCACCGACTTCAATATGCTGGAACATGACGAACGGGTAAATCTGTATTACACGAACAACGTGGATGACCTGATGAAGGCCGACATCATTCTGCTGCCCGGAAGCAAGAGTACCATCGACGATTTGTACGAACTGCGCCGTAACGGAGTGGCACAAGCCATTCTTCAGGCACGCCGCAACGGCGCTACCGTGATGGGAATTTGTGGCGGATACCAGATGATGGGCCAGCGGATTGCCGACCCCGACGGGGTGGAAGGAAGCATCAGCCAGATGCCCGGACTGGGACTTCTGCCGACGGAGACGGTTATCGAAGGAGAGAAGGTGACGCGTCAGGTTCGTTTTGCTTTCCTGTCTTCCGAAGAACCGAACTGCACGGGATACGAAATCCACATGGGGCGTACTACGGCGGTGGAAGGAGAGACTTTGACTCCGCTGGTGCGTCTGGAGAATGGAGAGACGGATGGCTGTGTGGCAGACCGGAAATGTGCCGGTTCCTATATTCACGGCATACTGGATAATCCGGAAGTGATAGAATGGCTGCTGGCTCCGTATGCCGGAAAGCTGGAGCAACCCCAGCTGGACTATGCCGCTTTCAAGGAAGAACAATACAACAAGCTGGCCGACCATGTGCGGAAGCACCTGAACATGCCGCTGCTTTACCAAATACTGACTCAAAATGATTAACGGACACGGAGACGACGCCTATCGCTATACGGCCATTCGTGCCAATTTCAGTTCGAATGTATACCATCGGGTGAACCATGGCGGATTGAACCGCTACCTGGCCGGATGCCTGTCGTGCATCCGTTCCTATCCGGAACCGGAACCCTATGCGCTGGCTGCCGAGCTGGCCCGGTTGTATGGGGTCAGTCCGGAGGAAGTCTGTGTGACGAATGGAGCCACGGAGGCCATCTACCTCATTGCTCAGGCTTTTCGCGGAAGTCATTCTGCCGTATGGATACCCACTTTCAGTGAATATGCCGATGCCTGCCGCTTGCACGGACATCAGGTGGAAGGCATTTCCAGTCTGGAGCAACTGACGGACGACGAAGGGATTTTCTGGCTGTGTAATCCGAACAACCCCACGGGGCAGACGTGGGATGCCGCCACGCTTCGCCGCCTGATAGCCGCACATCCCCGAAAGCTTTTTGTCATCGACCAGTCGTATGCGCTGTTTACGGAGAAAGAGGTGCTGTCCGTGGCCGAGACGGTGAGGCTGCCTAACGTATTGCTGCTGCATTCCATGACCAAATGCTATGCCGTGCCGGGCCTGCGCCTGGGAGCGGTGACGGGCAGCAGGGAGCTTCTTTCCCGGATACGTGCCTGCCGTATGCCCTGGTCGGTCAATGCCCTGGCCGTGGAAGCCGGACATTACCTGTTGCGGCATCCGGAGGAATATCGCATGGACATACAGGCTCTGCTGGCTGAACGGAAGCGGGTGACCGATGCGCTGGAAGCTTCGGGTGGGGTAGAGGTACTGCCTACAGATACGCATTATTTTCTGGCACGGCTTCACAAGGGAACCGCGGCGCAACTGAAGGAGTATCTGGCTGTCCGGCACGGACTGCTGATTCGCGACGCATCTAATTTTGAAGGACTGGATGCACGTTATTTCCGTATTGCCATACAGACAACAGAAGAAAACAACCAATTAATTGAAGGTATATACGAATGGATACAGGACTCGCAATGGTATTGATTCCTCTGGCAGGAGGTTTTTTGCTTGACAAGATTCTGGGTGACCCGCTGTGGCTGCCCCATCCGGTGGTGGGATTCGGAAAACTGATTTCCCGGTGTGAGCGCAGAGGAAATCGGGGAACTCACCGCAGACGGAATGGGGCATGGACCGCGATAGGGCTGGTCGTCCTTACCTTCTTGGTGAGCGAAGGATTGCTGGAAGCGGCGGCGCTGCTGCATCCGTGGATAAAGATGTTACTTTCGGTAGTGGCCGTATTCTATTGTCTGGCCGGGAAAACCCTGATAGATGAAGTCCGGATGGTGTTTGAGGCGGCAGATTGTTCATTGGAAGCCGGAAGAAAACAAGTGGCCCGTATCGTGGGAAGAGATACCTCTGCCTTGTCCGGCCAGGAGGTGCGTACGGCTGCCCTCGAGACTTTGGCCGAGAACCTGAGTGACGGTGTCATCGCTCCGCTTTTCTGGTATTTCTTGTTGGGTGTGCCCGGCATGCTGGCGTATAAGATGGTCAATACCCTCGATTCCATGATTGGCTACCGGAATGCCCGTTACAAGGATTTTGGCTGCTGGGCAGCCCGTATGGACGATGTGGCCAATTACTTTCCCGCCCGGCTGACAGCCCTGCTGATGGTGCTGGTTTCCGGCCGTTGGTCGCTATTGAAGTTTGTGGCGCATTACGGACGGATGCATGCCAGCCCCAATTCCGGTTATCCGGAAGCCGCGCTGGCCGGAATCCTGAACTGTCGTTTTGGCGGTCCGCACGATTACTTCGGCGAGACCGTTTACAAGCCTTTCATCGGATGCAATCCTCGTCCGCTGGACAGCCGGGATATGCGTGTGGCTATCCGCATTAACCGTCTGGCTGAACTGCTGATGCTGCTTCTTATGGCAGGAGCTTTTGGAGCTGTTTTTCAGTGATTTTTTGAGAAAACAGGCAGTTTTCTGCAAGCATAAAAAAACGCAAGTGCGTTTGGACTGAAACTCTTTTACGTTTTAGTTCAAACGCACTTGCGTTTTAAGTAAAACGTCCTTGCGTTTGAATGCAAACGCAAAGACGTTTTGAGGGTTGTTATTCATAAATGTATTCTACATCCGATTTCTTAAAGCGAAGAAGTCGGCTGTCGTTCGGGCCTGCGCCGTTCTTGCTTGGATAAAGTCCTGCCATTGTTCCGTTATAAAACCATCCCTGTCCGTTGCTGGGCGAGTAAGTAGCCCATAGCATGGCATTGTAGTGACCATGTTTGATACCATTGTCGTCCCATTGTGCTCCAGGGCCGTACCATACAAGCGGTTCGTATTGCTGCTCTGCATTGTTGTACATCTGTATGTAAATCAGGTCAGACAGTGCTACGCTTCCTACCGTAATGTCGTTTCTTCTTCTTTGGCGGCGCTGAATGTTTGTTCCTCCGTTCCATGCCGTGGTATGACTGCCATCCCACATAATCCAGATGGTTCCGCTGGTTGAATTTAAGACTCTTTCAAAGTTCTCCATGGAAGGAAGTTCGTAGCCGTCGGGAGCCATGGCGGTGGCATCCAGTTTGTTGATGTGCTCGCCGGACGGACCGTATCCTTTCAGCTTGGCCACTCCTCCGTCGTCAATTACTTCCATACCCTGCGTCGTTTTTCCCTGATACTGCCACTTCCATAGTTTGAAGAACTCTTCTGGCGTACAGTCGCGCAGATAGTCGAATACGGTTTTCCCTGCTTTTGCAGCCGGGTCGTTCGACGAGAGTATCTGGTCGCTGAAGTTCTTGGAATCTCCCATGGCATTGTATTTGCACCACCATACTCCGTTGAGGTAGGTTACGGGGAGTCCCCAGTTGCGGCGTACTACCGTGTATTCTTCTCTGTCTGTACCGTCGGTATTACAGATAATCAAAGTTGCTTTCTGCTTGCGTCCGTTGGCCGTAGGGTCGTTAGGCTTCCAGCCTCCTATGATGCGGAATGAGTTAGGTGTTTCAGTCCGTTCTTCCAATTTGATCCATTTACCCTCGCCATTTTCATATTCTACCGTCAGTTTTTTCGATTCCGGCAGGGTGATGATGCCCAGTTCATTGTCAATGTAACGTTCAAAGTCAAATTCATAACCTTCATTGAACTGGATGAGTCCTTCCAGTTTGACTGGGTTTTCCGACAATACCAGTGTCAGGCAATCTTCCTCGTAGTTCTGGTTCAGTCCTTTCCGATGGAATCTGAGTTTCACTTCCTGTCCGGCAACTCCCAGTCTCCATTTTTCTTTTTGGATGCGGAATACATTCTTTCCTATTGTTTCCGGACTCGTACCTCCCAATGATTCTATCGTTATCGGCATGTTTCCTGGAATAAGTTCCAGTTCATTGTCGCAGTCAATGGCTAGTGTCATATCTGTAGCTGTATAAGGAAGAGTCACCAGAGTTTTTTCCGCATTGACCGTTACATTGCTTGGAAGTACGGATTCTTCGGTGTCCACTTTCAGACTCTGTACTTCAGGCGCTAAGAGATGGTCGCCTCCGTTTTCCCATTCGATGATATCTATTTTTGCTTCTCCGGTAGCAGGGTCTACACTGAGGTTCAGCGCGTAAACCGTATTACGTTTCAGTATAGATGGCAGGGAGGTTTCAACGGTCATGTCCTTGCCGTTCTTCAGAATGTCTACGATAGCTGTCAAATCAGTACCGGTCTGTTCGTAGATGTAGGCAATGCCTGGGGTACTTGCTCCCAGTGGTTGCGTAAACTCAATGCTCACATCTTTCGGATTTGCCTCATTGGGAATAGCTGTCGGGTCTTTTGAAAATAAAAAGCTACGTTGTGCCATGTTTTTCAACGTAAGTTTTTTTACTTCTACAGATTCGCTTGTTTGAATGGACAGATCAAATCGGGCAGTTCCTCTTACCATATTCATTTGTAAGGTGTTTTCACTGCTTTTCCCTAAATCAACCATGCCAGAGAAGAAATCTACACTGCTCATTGTTCCTCCCGTTGTGGTGATGGTAGTTTCCAGCCACTCTTCTTCAGTGATGCCCTGTGCTTTCAGGTCTTGAAGGTTGATGCGGTCTGAAGTGTTGGCCAGCATATACAGATGTCCTTCCTGTTTGTTTACCGGAAGTACGTATTGGGTTCCTTCTTTGGTAAACTGGGTATAGACTTCTGTCAGTATGCCGTTTTCGAACAAACAAGCCTGCATGTTGTTTATCCCGTCTTCGTCGGGAAGGGAGGAGGATGCTCCTTCTACCGTGAACGTACTTATCTGTGCTTTCACGGTTCTGTTCTGTGAGCTGCCGTTATCTTCATTAGGTGTATCATTGCTGCATGCTGTAGTGAAGAATAGGGCAGAGAAGATGCTTAAAATCTGTATGTATTTTTTGATGTACATATATACTGATTTGTTTTCTGTTTTGTTATTGTCTGTTTTTTATTCGTAGATATATTCTACCGGTGTTTTGATGCATCGGATGGTGCGGGTCTTTTGTGCATTGCTAGCTGCATACTTGAACCAGTTTCCTCTGCCGTCGCTATGGGAATATCCTTCCATCATCCAGGTGCTTCCACTATTTCCGTAAGTGGCAAGTAGAATCATCATTTTTGATATGCTTGTAGCATCCCACTGATGTCCCAGACCGCAGAGGGTCCAGTGATTACCTTCGTATTCAAAATCATAGAAAGTAATCGGCCCGTATTCCAATCCCTGGAAGGTAGCATTGCGTTCCACGACCTTGAAGTTCAGTATTTGGCCCAGTCCGTTGTTGAAAACTCCAGGATTGAAATATTTCAAATTGTAGTTCGTACCTCCTGTAAAGAAACGGTAGTCATCGAAATCTGGAATCTGGTAGCCGTCGGGAGCCATGACAGTGGGAGCTAGGGTTCCGAAATTATCTGTCTTGGTTTGGTATCCTTCATAATAGAATGACGTGCCGTTGTGGGTCAGCTCTAATCCGTCGGGATTTCCTGCCTGATACTGGTCACCCAAGATGTGCAGGAATTCGTCGTCGGAGCATGAAGTCAGGTAATCGGCCAGACTGCTGTTTTTTGCAGGGTCTGCGTTAATCAGGATTTGGTCGGTGAAATTCTTCACATTACCTCTCAGGTTGTACTTGCACCACCATGTTCCGTTGATATTTACAACCGGTAGTCCCCAGTTTTGTCGTCGGATGGTATAGATTTCCTGGTGGCTTCCGTCCTTATCAGCAATGATTAATTCGCCGGCCTGTTCCCGTCCGTCAGCTTTAGGGTCGTTGGGTTTCCATCCTCCCAGCAGACGGAATGTGTTGTTTCCTTCATCGGTGAGTTTCATCCATTGTGCTTCTTCGCCATTGAATTTCAGCGTGGCAGTTTTTCCTTCAGGTAAAATTAGGTTGGCCAGTTCTCCGTCTACGTATCTGTTGAAGTTACATTCTCCGTTTTCGTCGAACTTGATAAGTCCGCTCAACTCTATCGGATTAGGTGTGAAGACCAGTACCACTCTGCCGGTTTGTATCTGGTCTTTGTGAACATCCAGATACACGTATTCATATTTGCTTCCTGGCATTTTCTGTCTGCTGGCAACCTGAATCTGTGCTATGGGAGAGAGGCTTCTGGAACGACTGGCAGTGGTTATCGTAACTCCTTCTGCTTCTCCGATAATGCTGACCTCTGCTCCTGCTTCTGCGGCCAGAGTAACCTGGAAGTTACTTTTCCAATAAGGAACGAACACCGTGTCGCCTCGTTCATTAACGGTTACTCCTTCTGATAATTGTGAGCTTTCTTTGTCTACCAATCCTTTGAGCGTGAGACCAGATTCAGAAGACTGTCCGCTTTCCCAATCATTTGTCAGTACTTCCACTTTCAGGTCGGCGCCGTTTCCATAGACTTTAAGCGTATAAACGGTATTGCGCTTTAATGCGGGCAGCGTCGTTCTCAGACGATGCCAGCCTCCATTAGCCGTCATCAGGATTTCCACCTCATGTCCGTTGGAGGTTTGTTCCGGAAGGTAGTAGATAGCTGACTTGCCATTCTTGAATGGTTGTTCGCCAAAATCCTTTGTCAAGTTGGTTCTTTCCACATCCTTTAAGATGTTCTCGCTACCAGCTTCATTTACCAGGCCAGTCAGTGCTACATCTTTTATTACTACACTGTTTACCTCTGCATCTTGAAAGGCTGATTCCAAATCGATGCGGGCTACCGTACGTTTTAAGGCTACAGAGAAGGAAGCATTACCCGAACTCAAGTCTGCCTGTCCGTTCATCAGCACATACTCCGATGCCATTTCTTCAGAAGTAGCGGTCAGGTTCAGGAATTCATCCAATGTAGTGACATCATCTGTCAGATTTGTTTTTGAAATCACACTTTCACCATTGGCCAGAAAATAGATATTTCCTTTTATCTGTTCAAGGTCGAGACGGCACGTTCCTTCATCGTTTACCTGTAAAGATTTGAACGATTCTTTCAGTATCCCGTTCTCAAAGCGGTAAGCATTGAGGGTATGTATTTGAAGGTCAGTATCGGTGTCCGTTTCGTTTATCATACCGGCTCTGGAAAAGTTGACGGTCAGCGTTCCGTCTGAGTCTTGCGAGTGCTGAATATCTTCCTGAAGACAACCACTCAGTAAAAACAAGCCTGCGCTTGCCAGTGTAAGTATATATTTCATATTCATTTTTTTGTCGGATTTAATATCGTTAGCTTATTGGTATCGGTGAGGGTTTTGAGCACTGTTCAAATAGTTCTTGGAGTCAATAGGCATATTCTTGATGTTATTGACATAGAAATTATTCATCAGTTTTTCTGCCCATGGTCCATAAGTAAATGAACTGTTGTGCCCGTATCCCATAACGTGACCAAGTTCATGAAACATGACACTGCAGGCGTATGCATTAAAGTAGTGTTCGAACCATCCTTGCTGGTAAGAACCAAACGCACTTCCTCCTCCTAAACCAATGATTCCGTTTCCTGGGTAGACCAGTCCCACCTGAAGGGTTCTGGCTGTACGCATCTGTTGCAATACTGCTTCTACCTTTACGGGTTGTTTGTTATCATCGTATAATTGGTCGGCATTGTCACGCAGAATCTGCTCGTGTTCCGGCATGTCAATCATATAGGTGAAGTTCAGGAAGAGAGCTACCGACTCTCGGCAATGTACGGGGCGTATTCCCATCCAGTTTCCTACTGGTCCGCCGTCTTCTTTTTCAGGGTCTCCACCGTATAAGTCCCAATAGATATTCCAGCCATGTTTGATTTCCTGCAATTTGGCCCAAAATGGATCGTCTGATTCAATTTTGAGTACAGCGCCTGAAAGCTCTGCAGCCGTTTTTTTGCTTATTTCAATGACTTTACCCGATTCTGTGCGGCACATTACCGAACGTTCTATCAATGGAATCTCTTCATAGAAATCGCAGAATGCCGGGATTGAGTCGAAATAAGCCAGGTCAAAATACTCACTGCTTACTTGTGGTAATTTCATCTTTATCAATACATTACTCAGTTTTCGGGGAGAATAAAAGCGGGCGTGCAGCTTTCCTTCTTCTGTCACAGCCAACTGAAGTGGTTGAGACGTATTAACGTGAGTTCGAAATAAGAATAAATATATTTCACTGATAATTAGAAACATAGCGATAAAAGTATTAAATTTATAGTGCTGAATTATAACATTTAAACGATTACCACTATGTTTCCAGAGTCTAAGGTTACAGAGATTT
>NZ_DBEXBB010000048.1:0-10258 GCF_048170425.1 Phocaeicola sp. | reverse complement strand
GGTGGTGATTGGACAGATACCAATAATTGGACATATAGTAATCTGATTATTGAGGACGTAGGTACTGGTGAAAAATCAATTTTCCTTTCTCCTGAAGATAAATAATATGCTACACTTTTTGTGCACTTCAAATTTTTACCTATATTTGTAGTGCCAAATAAACCACGTTAGTGTTCCGTAGAGCAACGGTTATTGCTCATGATATTAATGGGCTTTTTTTATGCCCAGAAGACATATTAATTGTAGAAGCCATTTTTATTACTAACGGCTATACGGCTGTCTTTCCCACTACCTTTTTGCTCGCGGGCGAAATCGTGGTTTGTTTGGCGACACGGGAAATGACAGCCGTTTTTCTGTCTATAATGCCAAACAAACTACGATTATGAAAAATCAAATTGCCCGCCCTGTGTCACAGGCGAAATCTGGTTCTACATGGTTAGAACATGAAAACCATTTTATGTCTTCTCTGATGGAAGAGTCCATCACAAACGCGCAAATGCTGATGATTATCCAAGCGCTTTTGTCATTTTCAGTTCTTTCTTGTTCTGTTTTCCTCACTCCGTTGGCCGCATTAGTCTGCCTGGTATGGTTCATTCATTCTTTACGTCTTTGCAAGGAAGGAGGTTTGAAATGAAATGGTTCGTTAATTATACGTTTTCTTATGCTCCGATTAATGCGAAGGCTAAAGAGTTAGGTCAATGGGTAGAGTCTTTTAATTATACATTATTCCCTGATGACCTGTCAAAGGATGCTTTTATCGAAGAAGCACGATTGATTATGGACACACTGAATGATAAATATCCTAAGACCAAACCGTTTGTTTTTGATTATGATGATACTATTGTAAAAGGTCCGATTCGTTTATCTTTTTCTGTAAAAGATGATGTGAAGACTGTTTCCTATATTGACTTGGTGAAGGTTCAGAAAGAATTCCGCTTTAGTGAGAAAACAAATGTATTACCAGGAAAGAAAGGAGGTTTAAGATGAAACCTTGTATTGTGCCGGATGCAGCAGTAGATGTGATTCAGAACTGGACAGAACAGGATGGAGCCGCTTGTGCTGTCAGAGAACTTGATAAGGTAATAGATTATTTCATGAAATCACTCAATGCGGATGCAGAAGAAATACTGACTCACTTACGTACGGTTTATTTCGTCCGGAATGAGATTGCAGCTTTTATCCCTGAAGCCGAATCGAAAGGGGGTGAGTCATGAGAGTGGTATATCGTATAGATACGGATAGTAACCTGAATTATGTGTTGGCGCTTGTGCATGAGATTCGCGCTGAAATGGGCCTTGTTCCGGAGCAGATACAAACGAATGACGGCCGTTCAATAACCTTTGACCTTCAGGACTGGAAACTTTTGAATCGTGGAGATATAACAGAAGATGAATATATTACAAGACACGTTGTCACTCAATAAATTGTTGTATCTTTGCATTGGCTTAGAATTCGAACATTTTTTGCAATTTTTTTTTAGCCTCGCTTCGGCGGGGCTTTTTTTGTGTCCTTTTCTCTGGCTTTGTCTGAAGCTAATTTTGTACCAAAACAGATAGTAACTATGAATAGCCAGGCTTCAGACGATATTAAATTACTCTTTATCCAGGAAGAACTTTCCAAATTTGGAGAGGAACTGTGCGATGCACTGTCAGATGCCATCTATAAACAGAAGCTGATAGACTCCGGTTCTCTCCTTGATTCGCTGAATTATTCTTCATTCATGGAAGGAAAGAACCCGGGGCAGCGTGTATCCTTCTTCTCTTACGGTCGTTGTGTCGATATGTCCGGATACAAGAAGAATAAGACCAAAGTAAATACCAATCGTGAAGTGTGGGGAATCCGTGAGAATTCCAAGAAAAAGAACCGTTGGTACGCCCGTAACATGTATGGGGGCCTGAATCGGCTGATAGGGCGTGTCATGTACGGACTATCTGAAGAAGAGATTGCAAGACTTAAAGGTATATTGGAAAATCGTATAAAAAATGAATAAGAAAATCGGAAATATCAATTTCGTGGAGACAGCGGTCGGCACCTATGCCATCCGCATGGATTCCTTTCGTGATTCTCTGACACACCTGTTCGGATCAGCTGTGTCAGACTGGGAGTGTAGCCCTACGACAGTGGCCGGTGTCCGTATCGTGCCCTGGGGGGCAGATAACGACTTGCCTTCATCTGTGCGTAACCTGCTCGAGAAAAACAACCTGGCACCAGGTATTCTTTCTCGAAAAGTTGGTTTGTTATACGGTCAGGGGCCGATGTTGTATCGTGTGGGTATCGAGAATAACGAACGCGTCCAGATGTGGACTACCGACCCGGAAGTGCAGTCATGGCTTGATAGCTGGGATTATCGTCGTTTCATCCGGGAATCATTTACCGAATACAACCACCTGAACGGGGTATTCGTCAAGTATGTGTCCGCACGATCCGTCCGTGTAGGACGTCCGTGGATACACAGCCTTGAGTGCTTGCCGTCTAAAGACTGCCGCCTGTGCTGGCCAGAGAATGATGAGAGATACCTGAATTCTGTCACACATATCCTGAACGGGGATTTCGATTTTTACGGAAGTCAGAAATATGTCAAATATCCGGTATTTGACCGACAACGGCCAGCAAAGCACGAAGTGGCCGTGAAATACCATTGTTTGCGGAGCTTTGGCCGGAATATGTACGCGATATCCTCCTTCTTCGGCTCAATGCCCTGGATGCATGATGCCAATTCGCTTCCGGAGATAATTGAGTACCTGAATAAAAATATGATTGCGGCAGCATACGTAGTGCATGTTCCGGAAGAATATTGGAATAAGAAGGCCGAACAATACCGTGCGAAGCATCCGGAGCTAACCGATGACCAATTATATCTTCAGATGGAGAGTTTAAAAGACCAGTTGTCGCGTGAGCTGGCCGATGTGATGGCCGGGAAAAACAATGTCGGTAAATTCTTCATGACGACTGATTACGTAGACCCTTCAGACGGCAAGACTCACCAGTTCCAGATAGAACCCATTGAGATGAATATCGACAAGTACATTGAGGCACTGACCAAAATATCACGTATTGCCGACTCGAGCACGACAAGTGGGCTGGGGTTGAACCCTTCGCTGGCCAACATCATCATCGACGGGAAGGGTGATTCCGGCTCCCAGATGCTCTATGCCCTCAAACTGTTCTACGGTGCGGATACGCAGATACCTGAAGACGTATGCCTGGAAGCGATTAATGACGCCATTCATATCAATTTCCCGGATAAAAAGGATTTGTTTTTGGGTATCTACCGCAAAGTGATTAACAAAGAAGATAATGTAACGGCCTCCGATAGGGCCACAAACCAGGTATGACTATGAAAGAGGATATAGAATTCCCTGAATGCTGGGAAGAGGTACAGCCGGCTGAATTCGCTTACCTCCTGAAGCTGCGTATGCTTCTGATACTGACTCCTAAAGCTCTTTCATTGACTGATGTCAAACGCTTGTGGTGTCGTTACGTCCTTCGCCATCGGGGCCTGAAATCGAAACGGAAGGATTATTATCTGTTGGTGAACAGGTTGGCCAAGACATTGGACTGGCAGTGGAGGGTAGACGAAGAGACCAATACCATTGCCCTTACTTATGACTCAACGGTTAATCTGATTCCTTCCTGGTCCGGATTCTGGGGCCCTGCATCGCATGGGGCAGATTTGACTTTCGGTGAATTCCGATTTGCCGTAATCATGATGAACGAATACACTCGTACACATGATGTGGCTTATCTTAATTCATTGTGTGCGATTTTATATCGGCGCAAAAAAGACGGTAAACGTGTACAGTTTTCTTCGTCGAAATTGGGCAAGGCTGCAAAAGATATTGTGAATATGCCGGACTACTTAAAATGGGGTGTGTATTGCTGGATGGCCAGCTTTTGCGAATTTCTGTTCAATGGTACGTTTATCCTGGATGGCTGTGAAGTCTGTTTTGCCTCCATCTTCACTTCATCTGGGAAGGATAACACGCCGGAACAGTCGCTTGGTATGAACTCGATACTGTTCTCTGTAGCGGAATCGGGTGTATTCGGCGGTATTGAAGAGGTCGACAATACCCAGTTATTGAGGGTATTGCTCAAGTTATTGGATGACAAACAAAAAGCAGATGCTATTCTAAAATCAGCTAAAAACCATGATATTCAATCTTAATAAACAGGGCGCAGCTGAATTGCGCCGGATGACCGGCAACTATTATGTCGGTAACGATTTTTCGGCCATAGAAATGGACATCGAGGATGCTACAGATGAATTAATCCAGGTGATTGGCCGGGCTGTATACGACAAGGCCGAAAATGCTTATCTGAAGGGTGAAGGTAACGATCAGGTACGCTTGGTTCAGCTGGTGCAGCGGCCTATTGCATTATTGGCCACACTGCATTACTTCCAGCGTAACGATGTCAGTCATGAAGACAGTGGCCGCAAGGTGAAGCTGTCTTCCGACGGTACCGACAAAATCCCCTGGGAGTGGCAGCTGGACCGTGATGACAGTATCCACCTGCAGGCGTATTACAGTGCGGTGGAGCGATTGATTCGCTGGCTGAATGAATCAAAGGATGCAGATTGGCAGAAGTCTGATGCATATCGTAATGCGGCTGGCCTGCTGATTCGTTCCGGACGTGAGTTTGATTCCTATTTTCCTATTTCACAGTCCGAACGGATGTATATTCTTTTGCTTCCCTTCCTTCGTGAGGTACAGATTGCCACCGTGGCGCCTTCCTATGGTGAAGGGTTTGAAACGCTTTTGGAATCAGCCCCATCTGATGTAAGGTATGCGGCATCTAAGGCATTGGCCTTGCTTACTATGTCGGTGGCATTGCGGAGAATGCCCCTTCAGCTTATCCCTTATTCGGTTGTGCAGGGATTCAATGCGGCTAACGGGATGGCCGATTCACAGCCTGCATCGCTGGCCGATACCCAGCGGATGGCCGCCATGCTCGAGGCGGATGCGGCCGACTGGCTGGAGCGCATGAGACAGTTACGTGACGGTACTTCAGGTGAAGACATTCCCCTGCTACCATCTAATTCTAAAACTAATAAGTATTTCAGAGTATGAATGTGATTCAAAGACCGGGCGCTGTCGAGCTGGCTGCCGACATGCCCGATTACATCATTGATACGGATTCTACTATCACATTTGCGGTGCAATTCAACGGGCAGACGATACTGTCTGAAGAGTATGTGCCGGATGCGGCATACCAGGTACGTGTGCGTAAGCTGGGCCGTTTCTGTGCAAAAGCTTTGTGGGGTTTGTGGCCGACAGGTAGAACTCTTTTTCAACAGAAACTATCAGGAACTTTCAGTTTCCTGATTAATGGAGTTAAGGATGCTGATTCCTATGTGCTGTTTTCTCGTTTTGCTTCGAAAAAAACGGCAGATTCTCCGGGCGTTCTTTCTACAATTCAGGATAAAATATCACGCCCTGGTAGTTATGAATATGTAAGTTTCTTCCTTTCATCCGGTCAGAAAATAGACGTAACTATTTCAGATGTGAATGGGGAAGTGAGTTCTGGTACACTTTACACACACGCTGGTGAAAGGGGTATATGCACGCTTGATGCTTCATATTCACGTATTCAGGAACTATTCCCAGGTAAGGAATTTTATTCATATTCGGTTGGCAATATGACATTCCACGTAGACCGTACATCTTACACCGAGAAGTTCGTTTTCCGTTTCCTGAATATGTTTGATGTGCCGGAGACGGTATGTGCGGTTGGCTCCATGGTGTTGAAGGGTTCAGATGACAGTGAAACGGGCTACATGTGGGGTATCGAGCGTAAGTTTGTGGTAAACCCATCAGATGAATATACGGTAAATTCTGGTGCAATATTACTTCAGGCGGATTACAAGTTATGGCATGATTTCGTTGGTGCGCAACAGGTGCAGATTTTGGTGGATGGCACCTGGTATGATATTGTGATTACGGCTAATAATTTCGAACGTGATTTCCGGAAAAATGTGCTGAAGACGGTGGAGTTCTCTTTCCGCTTCGCTGATCCGGACAACAACAGAGTATTATGATAGATATTAAGGCTTTTCGTGAATATATCAGCGAGCTGGTATATGAAACCAATCAGGAGTTGGAAAATAAGATAGAACACATCGTACTTTCGGTGAACGAGTCGCACATGACCAAAAAGTTGCAAAATAAATCCGGTGTATGTTTGTGTGTAAGTTATCCGGATGCGCAGGCGGTCGGTGAATCCGATAATGCGAAAGATTCTCAGCAGGCTTTCATCTTCGTATGCCAGCGTGTTTCCCCTGGACAGTTGGATGAGGAAGGTGAGTTGGCACTTTATAGTGAACTTCAGCATATCATGCTTGTTTTTCGTGATTTCTTGCGCGGAGCGGAGAGTGATTGTGTTGATATTATTCCTGAAGAATCATATAAGATTGAATGGGAGTATCAGATATTCGGAGGGTTGAACGGGCTTTCCATGGGACTTAAATTCACAAACTATGACTAATTTATACATAGATGGTATTGCGGTTGTGCTGCCTTCAGAGTTTTCCATTACAGTAAAGCAGGAAAATGCGTTCTTCACCAAAAACGGCGAATATACGTATGACATTGAACTGTCTCTTCTTGTTCCGGAGAATGCAAAGCTGTACGGTTTTTTGAACCGACTTAACATTACCGACCGTCCGTCCACTAAAAGAAAGGCCGTACTGGTGGCCGACAACAGGGTGTATCTGAACGGTACGGAGATTATCACTGGATGGACAGATGAAAGAGTTAGCATTCAGTTGGTGTCTGGTAATTCCGAGTTAAATTATTTTGTTGGTTCCGATGAACTGATTTCTACGTTGGCGATGAAAGAGACAAACCCGGTGGTGAACGGTTCTGTCTCTACTGATTATGTCAAAAAAACATACCCTGATGTAGATTATAACCTGATGATGACATACGACAGCCTGCATCAGGTGGATAAAAATATATGGCTGTACAGACTCTACAATAACGATATTAATAATCCTTATGCCGGATACATCGTGCAAAAGGAGAACATTCAGCCTTATGATTATATCCCGCAGCCTTATCTGTGCGCATACATGCGTGAACTGCTGAAGGCTTTGGGATATACACTTGAATATAATGCCATAGAGGATACTCCATATAAGAGTGTTTATATTGTACATGTATGCGAAACATACAAATGGAATGAAATGTTACCTGGGTGGACGGCTAAGGATTTCCTGCAGAATATAGAAACCATGTTTAACGGCTCTTTTTTGATAGACCATCGTACCAAAAAAGTCTCATTTCTTCTTAACGTATCTTATCTTCCTAAGGTTCGTAATGTGCACTTGCAGAATGTAGTTGATGCTTACACGGTCGAGGTAGAAGAAGAGGAAGAGTCGGATGCGGTTAATTCTACGATAAAATATAAGTTACCATCTTCCGAGTATTATAAAATGCGATGCCTTCCGGATGTGGTGAAAGAAGCAGCTAAGCATAAAGTAATAGATGAAGGCTTGTTCGCATTTTTTGGGAAACCGGAAAATCAGGTGACGGACACGATTTTTGATTATCAGTCAGTGAATCGGAAGATTATCTATTTAGAGGGTAGTGGTATCATGTCTAACCTGGAAATGGTGGATGAACTTGCATCATTGGTGCGCGAAAATGCGGAGTCTGAATTGGAGTTGGAATTTGTTCCTGCTGAATTGACTGAACGGGCATTTTACATGGAAGGAATTGACCCTGGTGGCTTTTATTTTGGTCAATATTACATCCCTAGCGTATCAGTTTCGGATGATGAACCAGATGAAACCACTTATGATTCTATTCACAACATGGTGAATAATTTATCTGAGAAAACAGAAAGTAAATCTAATATTTTCCTGGCCTTTTTTAGAGGACTTAATCCGGTTCAAATAGGTGTAATGCCTGCTAACTCATATCCGTTGGCATTTATTGACCGATTTTTCCCTACAACAAGTTGGCCGGCTACGCTCCCTTCTGATTATCCGACATTCAACCTTGTTGAAATGGAGAAGTATTTCTACAGCAATGCGTATAAGATAGACCGGAAAAACGCGATAAAGATAACTTGCTATGATAGCAATTTATATCCGGCCAGTTCTGTATTCGAGATATTCAACCGACGTTATTTGGCAAAGGAAATAGAATACACCATAGGGCCGAACGGTCGAACTCAAGCCTGGACTGGAACGTTTTATCCTGCTTCAATTTCTGATACAGAAGTCCAGCAAAGATGGATTCTGTCAGATGGGAAATGGCGTGACGGCGGCGTTTGGCTGGATAATGGCCGATGGCTGGATAGTTGAGTTGATGATTAACACAAACACAATAACACGATATGAGCTTGAAAATTGATAGGGTGCAGCTGGAGATTGTGATACAGCAAGACCAGGCACGGCAGAAAATGATTGAACTGGAGGAGAGAATGCGGTCGGCCAACCGTGAACTCCAGAAGACAAAAAAACAATTCGGTGAAACATCTGAGGAATATAAAAAACAGACTGAAGTAATCAAGCAGCTGCAGCAGGAGTATGATAACCTCTATGAGGAGATAGGATTGACTAACTTGTCGTTGCGTGATTTGGGCAAAAGACAGAAGGATTTAAACGCAATTCTTCGTCAGCTGAATCCCAATACGGAACTGTACAAACAGTATTCCGAGCAGCTGAAGGAAGTCAATAACCGGATAAAAGAACTTCGTGGTACAGCAAATGAGACTCGTTTCAGCCTGTCTAAGCTGACCGATGGTTTCAATAAATACGGAGCCATAGCGGCCAGCGCGATTGCCGGATTAACCGGTATCACGCTGACCATGCGCAGCTGTGTGAATGAATACGCCGAAATGGAGGAAGCACAGTCGCAGGTTATTAAATATACCGGGCTGACTAAAGATGAAGTGAAAGAGCTGAACGAGGAGTTCAAGCAGATGGATACCCGTACGGCCCGTACACGGCTGAACGAGCTGGCAGGGGATGCCGGGAAACTGGGTATCTCTACCAAGGAAGGAGTAAAGGAATTCGTCGAAGCGGCCGACATGATTAATGTTGCCTTGGGTAAAGACTTAGGTAAAGAGGCTATAAACTCCATAGGGAAATTAGCTAATATGTTCGGCACAGATGACCGCTCGCTGAAAGAGAATATGCTGGCTGTCGGATCTGCAGTCAATTCTGTAGCACAGAATTCTTCTGCAGCAGAACCGTACCTGGTTGAATTTACCGCCCGTATGGGTGGTGTCGGTAAACAGGCTAACATGGCAATTACCGACATCATGGGATTTGCTTCGGCTCTTGACCAGAATATGCTTCGCTCGGAAATGGCTTCTACGGCACTTTCCGGATTGATTCTTAAACTGTATCAGGAACCATCCAAATACGCCCAGTTGGCCGGACTTCAGGTGGAAGAGTTTACAAAACTGATGAGTGAAGATGTGAACGAAGCGGTACTTACCTTCCTGGAAGCACTGAACCGTATGGGCGGTATGGATAAGATGGCCCCGGTTCTTGACAAGATGAGCCTTTCCGGAGCGGAAGCCGCCAGCGTGATTTCAGCCCTTGCCGGAAATGTGGAAAAGGTACGTAAGGAACAGCTGGGAGCCAACCAGGCATTCGTGGAAGGTACTTCTGTCGTGAACGAGTTCAGCGTACAGAACTCCACCGTGCAGGCAGAATTAGACAAAGCAAAAAAACGCTTTGCCGACATTCGCGTAGAGTTGGGAGAGCAGTTGCTTCCCGTCATGAAGTACATGGTATCCACCGGTTCTCTGACAGTGAAGGGACTGAGTGCCGTTGTGTCTGTACTGATGGAAAACAAACGTGTAATAGTGACTGTTACTTCCGCCATCGCGGCGTATGTACTTGTGGTAAAAAGTGCTACTCTGGTAAAGAAAGGATACACGTTGGCTACAAAGGCCGCCACCGTGGCAACCAATCTGTTCAACAAGGCTACAAAAGCAAGTCCTTTAGGCATTACCATTTCCTTACTTACGGCTGCAATTACGGCTTTTGCTCTGTTCCGTAAAGAAACGGATAAGAACACAGATTCCCAAAATAAACTGAACGATGCATTGCGACAGAATGCGGATGAACTGAAGAAATTCGATGATATACAATCCCGTAATTCGAATCGGGATAAATTGAATAAAAGACAGCTCCAGCAACTTAAATCTGATGCTCGGGCTGAGTTGGAGATTATCGAAGACAAGCTGGCTAAAGAAGAAATCGCTTATCGTGAACATTATGAGCGTGAAAAGAAAAAAG
>NZ_DBEXBB010000047.1:0-20226 GCF_048170425.1 Phocaeicola sp. | reverse complement strand
ACCAAAAAAACATCAATTTTTTGCACCAAACATACAGACAAAAATAATAAACCCGATTATCTTTGCAAATCAATTTTGAGAATATTAACTACAAGACAATATAACGACTATGTTGACAGCTAATGAAATCCGCGACTCATTCGTAAAGTTTTTTGAGTCGAAAGGACATCAGATCGTACCTTCTGCACCAATGGTTATCAAGGATGACCCTACGCTGATGTTCACTAATGCCGGTATGAACCAGTTCAAAGACATCATACTTGGAAACCATCCCGCTAAATACAAACGCGTAACCGACTCACAGAAATGTCTTCGTGTGAGCGGAAAACATAATGATTTGGAAGAAGTAGGCCATGATACCTATCACCACACCATGTTCGAGATGCTGGGTAACTGGTCATTTGGAGACTATTTCAAGAAAGAAGCTATCAGCTGGGCATACGAATATCTGGTAGGCATACTGAAGCTTGACCCGAAAGATTTATACGTTACTGTATTCGAAGGTAGTCCGAGTGAAGGTATCTCACGTGATGACGAAGCAGCAAGCTACTGGGGACAGTTCTTCCCTGAAGACCATATTATCAACGGAAACAAACATGACAACTTCTGGGAAATGGGTGATACAGGTCCTTGCGGTCCATGCTCTGAAATTCACATCGACTCTCGTTCTGAAGAAGAAAAAGCAGCTGTTCCGGGACGCGAACTGGTAAACAAGGATCATCCGCAAGTAATTGAAATCTGGAACCTGGTGTTCATGCAATACAACCGTAAAGCAGACGGAAGTCTGGAACCGCTTCCTGCTAAAGTAATTGATACGGGTATGGGATTTGAACGTCTGGTACGTACCTTGCAGGGAAAAACATCCAACTATGACACCGACGTATTCCAGCCTATCATCAAGGTGATTGGTGATTTGTCTGGCAAGAAATATGGAGACGATGAAAAAACAGACGTGGCCATGCGTGTAGTAGCCGACCACATCCGTACCATCGCTTTCTCTATCACTGACGGTCAGTTGCCTTCAAATGCAAAGGCTGGTTATGTCATCCGCCGTATCTTGCGTCGTGCCGTTCGTTATGCCTACACATTCCTCGGACAGAAACAAGCTTTCATGTATAAGTTGGTTCCTGTACTGATTGAGAACATGGGTGGCGCTTACCCAGAACTGAAAGCTCAGCAGGCACTGATTGAAAAAGTGATGAAGGAAGAAGAAGAATCATTCCTCCGTACACTGGAAACAGGTATCCGTCTGCTCGAAAAGACAATGAACGAAACAAAAGCTGCAGGTAAAACAGAAATCAGTGGAGTAGATGCCTTTACACTGTATGATACGTTCGGTTTCCCATTCGACTTGACAGAACTGATTTTGCGTGAGAACGGTCTGACTGCCGACGTGAAAGGCTTCGAAGCTGAAATGCAGAAACAGAAAGAACGTGCCCGCAATGCCGCTGCAGTAGAAACCGGCGACTGGGTTACACTGAAAGAAGGTGAAACTACTTTCGTGGGTTATGATTATACAGAATATGAAACCAGCATCTTGCGTTACCGCCAAATCAAACAAAAGAATCAGACTCTCTACCAGATTGTATTGAGCGATACTCCGTTCTATGCAGAAAGTGGTGGCCAGGTAGGTGACACCGGTGTGTTGGTAAGTGAATTTGAAACTATCGACATCATTGATACAAAGAAGGAAAACAACCTTCCGATTCACATTGCCAAGAAACTTCCGGAACACCTGGAAGCCCCGATGATGGCATGTGTAGATACAGACAAGCGTGCCGCTTGTGCTGCAAACCACTCTTGTACGCACTTGCTGGACGAAGCCTTGCGTCAGGTATTAGGTACTCACGTAGAACAGAAGGGTTCTCTGGTAACTCCTGATTCACTGCGTTTCGACTTCTCTCACTTCCAGAAAGTGACTCCGGAACAGATTCGTGAAGTAGAACACCTGGTAAATGCCAAGATTCGTGAAAACGTTCCTTTGACAGAATACCGTAACCTGCCGATTGAAAAGGCTAAGGAACTGGGGGCTATCGCACTGTTCGGTGAGAAATACGGTGACGAAGTTCGTGTCGTACAGTTTGGTTCATCTATCGAATTCTGTGGAGGTACACATGTATCAGCTACCGGAAAGATTGGTATGGTGAAAATCATCTCTGAAAGTTCTGTTGCTGCAGGTGTACGCCGTATTGAAGCTGTTACTGGTGCGAAAGTAGAAGAGATGTTCGATACCGTACAAGATACTATTAACGACCTGAAAGCATTGTTCAACAATGCGCCAGACTTGAAGGCTGCTATCTCCAAGTACATCGAAGAAAACGCTGGTTTGAAGAAACAGATGGAAGAATTCATGAAGGAGAAAGAAGCTGCTGTTAAGAACAAGCTGATTGAAGGTGCGAAAGAAATTAATGGCGTAAAAGTAATCAAAGCTGTACTTCCGATGCCGGCTGACGCAGTAAAGAACATTGCATTCCAGTTGAAAGGACAGTTCACAGAAAATCTGTTCGTAGTTATCGGTAGTGTATTTGAGAACAAACCGTTGCTGACTGTAACCATGAGCGAAGATCAGGTGAAAGCCGGACTAAATGCAGGTCAGCTGGTGCGTGAAGCCGCCAAGCTGATTCAAGGCGGTGGCGGTGGTCAGCCTCATTTTGCAACTGCAGGTGGTAAAAATCCTGACGGATTGAATACGGCAGTTGACAAAGTGGTTGAATTGGCTGGATTCTAATTTTTCAGAAAACCCTATCAACACTTAATTTTTTACTTTTCATCCCCCCTTATTTGCCCTTTTTAGGAAAATGAGGGGGATTTTTTTCGTACTTTTGCTCACATTCTACAAGCAGACAACCTATGCCTCAAGACAAATATACACTTATGACCACGGCACCAGTACCTCGCCTTATCCGAGGATTGGCCGTTCCGACCATCATCAGTATGCTGGTCACTTCTTTCTATGTCATGGCTGACACCTATTTCGTAGGAAGAATCAATACACAGTCCACTGCAGCTGTAGGTATTTCTTTTTCCATCATGGCTATCATTCAGGCTTTCGGCTTTTTCTGCGGACATGGTTCTGGTAATTTTATCTCCAGGAGACTGGGAGCACGCGACTATCGGAGCGCAGAAAAAATGGCTGCAACCGGTTTTTTCAGTGCGTTTCTTATTGGAAGCGTAATTACACTCATTGGCCTGCTATTCTTGGACCCTATCTGCCGGGCATTAGGTTCTACCCCTACCATTCTTCCTTATGCCAAAACCTATTTAGGAATTATCCTGTTAGGAGCTCCTTTCATGGCCTCGTCACTGGTACTCAACAACCAGATGCGCTTTCAGGGAAATGCCGTCTATGCCATGATTGGCATCATTGTGGGAGCCGTACTCAACATTGGACTTGACCCGTTATTGATATTCGTCTTTGACATGGGAATTGCAGGAGCCGCCTGGTCTACCTTCATCAGTCAGGTATGTAGCTTTACCATCTTGATATTCATGGACCGAAAAGGAGAAAATATCCGTATTCACTACCGGCATTTCACTCCTACGCCTGCTTATCTGAAAGAAATAGTGTACGGAGGAAGTCCTTCTCTCTGTCGTCAGGGGCTGGCTAGCGTATCAACCATTTTACTGAACGTAGCAGCCGGAAACTTTGGAGATGCCGCCATTGCCGGAATGTCCATCGTGACCCGTATCTGCATGTTCATCAACTCCTTTGTCATTGGTTTCGGACAAGGATTCCAGCCGGTGTGCGGATTCAACTACGGAGCAGGATTGAACCGTCGTGTCCGCCAAGGATTCTGGTACTGTGTGAAAACAGGTGTTGTCTTCTTGGCTATCTGCTCCCTCATCGGTTATATTTACGCCCCTGAAGTAGTGTCTTGGTTCCGAAAAGAAGACCCGCAAGTCATTGCCGTAGGAGCCGAAGCCTTGCGTTGGCAACTCATCACCCTCCCGCTGGGGGCATGGGTTATTCTGTGCAACATGCTTTTGCAAACCATCCGCCAGCCTCGCCGAGCTATTATCCTGTCTTCTTCCCGTCAAGGTTTGTTTTTCATTCCTTTGATACTGATTCTTCCCTACTTCTTACAACTGCAAGGAGTGGAAATGTGTCAGGCCGCCGCCGACCTATGTTCTTTCCTGCTAGCTCTTCCCCTTACCATTCCGGTACTGAAATCACTGCGCATGGACAAAGTTCCTATCAAAGAAGAAAATACCCGATAAACCAGATACTCCTTATTCATTTTTTCTTCGATAATCATTAGGAGTCATTCCTGCCATTCGCCGGAAATACTTACTGAAAAATGACGCATTGGGAAAGTTCAATTCATCGGCAATCTGATAAACCAGTTTATCCGTGTGGCGCAACATCAGTTTAGCCTCCTGCATCACTGCTTCATTTACCCAATCCATCACCGTACGGCCGCTGGCCTGACGAACCAATGTACTCAGATAACGGGGGGTCAGAAAAAGCCGGTCGGCATAAAACGCAATGCTCCGTTTGCGAGCCGCATATTTATTAACCAACTCTAAGAAACGATTGAAAACTTCCTCCTGCCGTGTGTGTTGCTGCCTTTCAGTAGATTGACTGCTTTTCCTAACAAAATCCAGTTGATGAAAGCACAGAGAAATCAAACTCTGCACGGAAGCTCTCGGAAAAGGCCGATCGTGTACTACTTCCCACAACAGGGCAAACAACTGTTCCATACGCTGCTCTTCTTGCACCGTCAGTGATAGATGCAAAAATAATCGCCCTTGCAAATAAGTCTGCAACAAATCCTCTTTCTGCCAGTTTTCCATCAGGCTGTTTGAAAAGGCCAGCATGGCCAAATCTAAATCAGGAGATACATAAAGAAACTCGAACACCGTTCCCGGAGATACTGCCAGCAAATCGCCCGCCTTAAATTCCACTTCACGAAGATTGATACGCAACCGGAGCGTCCCCGCACGAAAATACACTACCCTTCCCTCGGTCAACCGATAAGGCTGTCCTTCCATCGGGATAAAATGAATTACGTCGGTTATCCCTTGAATGGAACGAAGCAACCCCAATTCAGAAGTAAGAAAACGAGAGGCGTTACGCCCTTCTCCCACGTGTTCGTGTACCTTCTTTAATGCCAGCAACAACAGATGATTTGATTTCATTTAACACGGTGTTTTCCTGCAAAGATAATATTTCAGACCCTTTTTACAGCACAAACAAGCATTTATCGAACAAAAAGAACATTCCGTCACACATATAGAACCGAAAGATTACATAAAACCCTCTATCTTTGTCATACAACCTTTTAATACACACCCAATGCCTATGATACGAACATTTCTCCTTCTGTGTGCGTGGAGCCTGAGTGTGATAAGCCAGGCACAAATCACCTTGGAAAGCTGTAAGCAACAGGCCCGTGAAAATTATCCGTTAGTGCGACAATACGACCTGATTCAATTATCCGAACAATATACGCTCTCAAATGTAGCGAAAGGCAACCTGCCCCAAATCAGCGTGAGCGGAAAAATATCTTATCAAAATGAAGCCACTACTTTTCCTTTCGAGATTCCAGGATTGGGCATGAAGGGGCTACCCAAGGACCAGTATCAGGCATTAATCGAAATCAAACAGAATATATGGGACGGAGGGAAAATCCGCAACCAGAAAGCTCAGGTCAAAGCCGAAGCTGAAGAAAGCGAGCGACAACTTGATACCAGCCTGTATGCACTGGAAGAAAGGGTGAATCAGGTATTCTTCGGCATCCTGCTACTGGATGAGCAACTGGCACAAAATGTATTACTGGAAGAAGAACTCGCACGTAACCAGAAAACGGTAGAGGCTTACCGGACAAACGGCACGGCCAATGATGCCGACGTAGATGCTGTAATAGTAGAGATTCTTCAAACCAAGCAGCAGCATATCCAGTTGGAGAACAACCGGATGGCCTATCTGCGCATGCTGTCTTTACTTACAGGAAAAGAACTTCCGGCACAAACCCGGTTAGTACGTCCAGCACCTGTGGCAACAAATGCATCTGCATTCAACCGTCCTGAACTAAGATGGTATGAGGCACAAGAACAGACCGTCGCCGTACAACGAAAGGGATTGCAAACGGGTTATCTTCCAGCTTTTAGTCTTTTTGCACAAGGAGCCTACGGCAATCCGGGACTGGATATATTAAAAGACAAGTTCAGAACCTACTACTTAGTCGGAGCCCGATTTACCTGGAATTTCGGAAGCCTGTACACATTGAAGAACGACCGAAAAAACCTGGACAGCCACCTACAGAAAATCAGAAGTGAAAGAGATTTGTTTCTCTTCCATACCCAACTGCAACTGGCAGAAGAAGACGGCACCATCCAAAGTCTTCGTCAGCAGATGAAAGAAGACGAGGAGATTATCCGATTACGGGAGAACATCCGACGGTCTGCCCAAGCCAAAGTAGCCAACGGCACCATGAGCGTCAGCGACATGCTGAAGGAAATTACAGCCGAGAATCTCGCGCGCCAAGCCAAGGCCGTACATGAAGTACAATTGCTTATGCATCTACACCAAAGAAAACACCTGACCAACTAACCCGTTTCACCCTAAAATACTCAAGCGTATGAAAAAAAGATATGTATTTCAAACTCTGCTACTGATTTGCCTGACTGCCTGTGGCTCCAAAGACGAATTTGATGCTACCGGCACCTTCGAAGCGACGGAAATCGTGGTATCTTCCGAAGCTACCGGGAAACTGTTCTACCTGAATGCGGAAGAAGGTATGCACTTTACGCAAGGAACCGAAGTGGGACTGATTGATACGGTACAGCTTTATTTGAAGAAACGACAGCTGGAGGCACAGATGAAATCGGTGGAGAACCAGCGTCCCGACATCCACCGGCAAATAGCTGCCACAAAAGCACAGATTGCCACGGCACAGCGGGAACGAAACCGGGTAGAGAATCTGCTTAAAGCACAGGCTGCCAACCGCAAACAACTGGATGACTGGGATTCACAGTTGGCGGTACTCAACCGGCAACTGGAAGCGCAACTTTCTTCGCTGGGAAATACCACTGCCAGCCTGACAGAGCAAAGTTCATCAGTCGCCATCCAAGTGGCACAAGTGGAAGACCAATTAAAAAAATGCCACATCACCGTTCCCATCAACGGAACCATCTTAGCAAAGTATGCCGAACCCAGTGAACTGGCTACGGTGGGAAAACCATTATTCAAGATTGCCGACATGGAACATATCTTCCTGCGGGCATACCTCACTTCTGCGCAGCTGGAGTCTGTGAAATTAGGCAATGAAGTGACCGTTTTTGCCGATTTCGGCAATGCACAACTAAGAAATTATCCCGGTAAGATAGTCTGGATTTCCGAAGAGGCTGAATTTACCCCCAAAACCATCCTGACCAACGACGAACGGGCCAACCAGGTATATGCCGTCAAAATAGCCGTTGAAAACGACGGACACATCAAACTGGGCATGTATGGGAAAGTCAAATTCTGAAAAACTGAAATAGACATGAAAAGCCTCATAGAAGTCAGCCATGTAACCAAAAGCTACGGGAAGGTACAAGCCTTGCACGATGTATCCTTCAGCGTAAAGCAAGGAGAACTGTTCGGCCTCATCGGTCCCGACGGTGCCGGGAAAAGTACCCTGTTTCGCATCCTGACTACCTTGTTGTTGCCAGACCAGGGAACAGCCCGTGTACTGGATGCAGATGTACGGGCCGACTTCCGTATGATACGGCAGAGTGTAGGTTACATGCCGGGGCACTTCTCCTTGTATCAGGACCTCACGGTAGAAGAAAACCTGCGTTTCTTTGCCACTGTATTCCATACGACCGTTGAAGAAAATTACGAACGGATACGCGCCATTTATGAACAGATTGCCCCCTTCAAACACCGTCGGGCAGGCGCATTATCGGGAGGAATGAAGCAGAAACTGGCTTTGTGCTGTGCGCTGGTTCATGCGCCAAAAGTCCTCTTTTTGGACGAACCGACTACCGGAGTAGACCCCGTTTCACGCCGGGAGTTCTGGGAGATGCTAGCGCTTCTCCGGCAAGAAGGCATTACCCTTGTCGTATCTACTCCTTTCATGGACGAAGCCTTGCGATGCGACCAGGTGGCGTTTCTTTACGAAGGAGAAATTAAAGGTATCGACTGTCCGGAAGCCATACTGAAGCAGTTCAGCGGAATTCTATGCCCTCCCGGCCTACAACGACAAGCGGTCGATAAGCATACTCCCCCCATTATTCAGGTGGACAACCTCGTCAAACGATTTGGCTCGTTCACGGCCGTCGACCATATCTCATTTTCGGTACAGAGAGGAGAAATCTTCGGCTTCCTGGGAGCCAATGGTGCCGGAAAGACTACCGCCATGCGCATCCTGTGCGGCCTCAGCCTACCCTCCGAAGGAAAGGCGGAAGTGATGGGTTTTGACGTACGGACACAAAGCGAGGAAATCAAAAAGCGAATCGGCTACATGAGCCAGAAGTTTTCACTTTATGAGGATTTGACGGTACGCGAAAACCTCCGCCTGTTCGGAGGCATCTACGGTGTCACTGCCAGAGAAATCAGCAAGCGTACGGAAGAGACCTTACAGCGTATCGGGCTATACGAGGAACAGCACACCCTGGTCCGTTCGTTGCCCTTAGGATGGAAGCAGCGACTGGCCTTTTCGGTAGCCATCTTCCACCGTCCGGAACTGGTCTTTCTGGACGAACCGACCGGAGGAGTCGACCCGGCTACCCGCCGTCAATTCTGGGAGCTGATTTATCAGGCAGCCGACCAGGGGATTACCATTTTTGTCACGACGCACTACATGGACGAAGCCGAATATTGCGACCGTATATCCATGATGGTGGACGGACACATTCGGGCACTAGATACCCCCGACGGGCTGAAACGCCGTTTTGATGCCCGAAATATGGACGAAGTCTTCCAGAAGTTGGCACGTGAAGCCCAACGAGGAGACCATGCTTTTACTCACACGCAAACGGAACAACCATGAAACAGTTTATCGCTTTTGTCAGAAAAGAATTTCACCACATCCTGCGCGACCGGCGTACCATGCTGATACTGATAGGCATGCCGATTGTACAGATTATCCTTTTCGGCTTTGCCATTTCGACCGAAGTACGCAATGTACAGACCGCTGTTCTGGCTCCTTCTCTCCAGACGGATGTACGAAAGATAATCGAGCAACTGGATGCCAGCGAATATTTCACGGTGAAATATGTCACCCAGTCTCCCGACGAAATCGAACGGCTGTTCCGACGCAACCGAATTGAGCTGGCCGTAGTCTTTCCCTCCGACCTGCATCGCCTGCGTTTTGATTCGGAAGAGATACAGATTTTAACCGATGCCACCGACCCGAACCTAGCCGTCACACGGAGTTCGTATGCCCAGACGATTCTGAGACAAGCCATGCAAACCATCCGGCAAGCCACAAGCCCCCCGACCTATTCACAGCCCGATAACCAACCTGTCATGGTGTACAACAAATTGCTCTACAATCCGCAGATGAAGAGTGCCTACAACTTTGTACCGGGAGTAATGGGATTGATTCTGATGCTGATTTGCGCCATGATGACTTCTATCTCCATCGTACGCGAAAAGGAAACAGGCACGATGGAAGTCCTGCTGGTCTCCCCCGTCGACCCGCTGTTCATCATTCTGTCGAAAACAGTTCCCTATTTCGTGCTTTCCCTGCTGAACTTGACGACCATCCTGTTGCTTTCGGTCTTTGTGCTCGACGTTCCGATAGCCGGAAGCCTGCCTGCCCTGTTAGGGGTATCCCTGCTGTTCATTTTCGTATCCTTGGCATTGGGACTGTTCATCTCCTGCATTACCCATACGCAAGTGGCGGCCCTGTTAGTGTCGGCCATGGTACTGATGATTCCCACCATCATCCTGTCGGGCATTATCTTCCCGATAGAAAGTATGCCAGGCATTCTGCAAATCCTCTCCTGCCTTATTCCCGCACGCTGGTACGTAGAAACCGTCCGTCGGCTGATGATTGAAGGCGTACCGATAGCCTATGTATGGAAAGAAGTGGCAGTGATGTGCCTCATGGCGGTGGTACTGATTACGGCCACAGCCCGCAAGTTTAAGAACCGACTGGAATAAACCGCAAAGCCTATGATGTTACGTTACCTGATAGAAAAAGAATTCAAGCAGTTGAAGCGCAACAGTTTCCTGCCCCGCCTCATCCTGCTGTTTCCCTGTGTGATGATGCTGGTCATGCCCTGGGCCGCCACATTGGAAATAGAAAACCTGCGTATTGCCATCATCGACAACGACCGTAGTCCTTCTTCCGAAAGACTGGTACACCGTATCGAAGCGTCCCGTTATTTTCAACTGACGGCACTTCCTTCTTCCTACACACTAGGAATGGAAGCTATTGAAAAAGACCAAGCCGACATGCTGCTGGAAATTCCACGCGGCTTTGAGAAAGCACAGACTAACGGTCAAAATCCGGCGGCGCTCATTGCAGTCAATACCGTCAACGGTACGAAAGGTGGACTGGGCAGCGCGTACCTGCAACAGATACTCAATCCATCTTCTTCGCAAAATTCCGTCCGCTACCGATTCAACCCTTACCTGAACTATAAAGTATTCATGGTTCCTGCCCTGATGACCATGATACTGGTCCTGCTCTGTGGTTTTCTGCCTGCCCTGAACGTCGTAAGCGAAAAAGAAGCGGGTACCATCGAACAAATCAACGTAAGTCCGGTCAACCGCTTTACCTTCACCCTTGCCAAACTATTGCCCTATTGGGCCATCGGATTTGTGGTACTGAACCTTTGCATGCTGCTAGCCTGGCTGGTGTACGGATTAACTCCGGCAGGAAATGTGCTGACCATTTACCTGGCCACCCTGATTTTCGCACTGGTCATGTCGGGACTGGGACTGGTCATTTCCAATTACTCTTCCACCATGCAACAGGCCATGTTCGTCATGTGGTTCTGCATGCTGATTTTTATCCTGATGAGCGGTCTCTTCACCCCCGTCAGCAGCATGCCTGCATGGGCACAAGGCATCACGTATCTCAATCCGTTACGCTACTTTATGGAAATCATGCGCATGGTCTACCTGAAAGGAAGCAGCATCAGTGACATCGGTTTCCAGCTTTCCGTACTTTCGTCCTTTGCCCTTTTACTCTACGCATGGGCCATACGCAGCTACCGCAAGCAGCAATAAGCCCAAACGCGCCTGCTATCTTACCTCGACACGTACGTGCGGAGACCTCATCACGTTCGTGTCAAGATATCGTCACCTTCGTGTCAACACCTCGTCACGTTCGTGTCGAGGTATTTACGCCAGCAAATTTCTCCTAAAATGACCTTTTCATGGGTAAGAATTGTAAGTCAATTATTTCCGCCTCACAGAATTATTCAGTAACTTTGCCCAAATCTCTTTACATAGGAACCATTTTAATATGAGCGAAGATACTTTTGACAAGGACGAAAAAGAAATGGCAAACTTGCCCGAGAAAGAAGAACATTCTGACTATAAACCAGTATCGACCACTGACGAAAAAGTGAAACACCAATTGAGCGGCATGTACCAAAATTGGTTTTTGGATTATGCTTCTTATGTCATACTGGAACGTGCCGTACCCCATATCAACGACGGACTAAAGCCGGTACAGCGACGTATTCTTCACTCTATGAAACGTTTGGATGACGGACGCTACAACAAGGTGGCCAACATTGTGGGACACACCATGCAGTTCCACCCTCACGGAGATGCTTCTATCGGAGATGCCCTTGTACAATTGGGACAAAAGGACCTGCTCATTGACTGCCAGGGAAACTGGGGTAACATCCTGACGGGCGACAGTGCGGCTGCTCCCCGTTACATCGAAGCTCGCCTTTCCAAGTTTGCGCTGGATGTGGTGTTCAACCCGAAAACAACCGAATGGCAGGCTTCCTATGACGGCAGAAACCGGGAACCGGTCACACTGCCGGTCAAGTTCCCACTGTTGCTGGCTCAGGGAGTAGAAGGTATCGCCGTAGGCCTTTCCTCCAAAATCCTTCCTCATAACTTCAATGAGCTTTGTGATGCGGCCATCGCGTACCTGCATGGAGAAGAATTCCAGCTTTATCCGGATTTCCAGACAGGCGGCTCGATTGACGTGTCACGCTACAACGACGGCGAGCGAGGGGGCGTAGTACGCGTGCGTGCCAAAATCTCCAAAATTGACAACAAGACCCTTTGCATCAGTGAAATCCCCTATGGAAAGACCACTTCTTCGTTGATTGACTCCATCTTGAAAGCCATCGAGAAGGGAAAAATCAAGGTCAGAAAAGTAGATGACAACACGGCCGGAAAGGTAGAAATCTTAGTACACCTTACTCCTGGCGTATCGTCTGACAAGACACTGGATGCCTTGTATGCCTTTACGGACTGCGAAGTGAACATCTCGCCCAACTGCTGCGTCATCGACAACAAGAAACCTCATTTCCTTTCAGTGAGTAAGGTACTGAAGAAATCGGTCGACAATACGCTGGCTCTTTTACGCAAGGAACTGGAAATACAGCGGGACGAAACGCTGGAAACCCTGCACTTTGCCTCGCTGGAAAAAATCTTCATCGAAGAACGTATTTACAAGGACAAACAGTTCGAACAGGCTGACTCTATGGATGCGGCTTGCGAGCATATCGACGAACGCCTGACGCCTTACTATCCGCAATTTGTACGCGAAGTGACCAAGGAAGACATTCTCCGCCTGATGGAAATCAAGATGGCACGTATCCTGAAGTTCAACAAGGACAAAGCGGATGAATTCATCGCACGCCTGAAAGCGGAACTGGAGGAAATAGACAATCACCTGGCGCACATCACAGAATATACCATCGACTGGTATCAGCGCCTGAAAGAAAAATATGGCAAGCACTTCCCGCGCCGCACAGAAATACGCAACTTTGATACCATCGTAGCTACCAAGGTGGCCGAGGCCAATGAAAAACTGTATATCAACCGTGAAGAAGGTTTCATTGGTACCGGACTGAAGAAAGACGAGTACGTATGCAACTGTTCCGACATCGACGATGTAATCATCTTCTACAAAGACGGTAAATACAAGATTGTCCGCGTGTCCGACAAACTGTTTGTCGGAAAGAACATCTTATACGTCAACGTATTCAAGAAAAACGACAAGCGCACCATCTACAACGTCATCTACCGTGACGGAAAAGAAGGCTTCTATTATATCAAACGCTTTAATGTCACTTCCATTATTCGCGACAGGGAATACGATGTAACCCAAGGTACTCCGGGCTCTAAAATCGTGTACTTCACGGCCAATCCCAATGGAGAGGCAGAGGTCATCCGTGTAATACTTCGTCCTACTCCCCGTATCAAAAAACCTACGTTTGAAAGGGATTTCAGCTCCATCAACATCAAAGGTAAACAATCCATGGGTAACCTGCTGACCAAAGCAGAGGTACACAAGATTTCCTTGAAACAGAAAGGTGGTTCTACGCTCGGAGGCAGAAAGGTGTGGTTCGACCACGATGTACTCCGACTCAACTACGATGGAAGAGGGCAGTACTTAGGAGAATTCCAAAGCGAAGACAGCATCCTGGTAGTACACAAAAATGGAGAATTCTATACCACTAATTTTGACCTGAGCAACCATTATGACCCAGATATTCTCTGCATCGAGAAATTCAATCCAGACAAGGTATGGACAGCCGTACTCTATGATGCTGACCAACAGAATTATCCGTATCTGAAACGCTTCACCTTCGAGGCTACCACCAAGAAACAAAGTTTCCTGGGAGATAACAAACATACACAACTTATCCTGCTGACCTGTCAGGTTTATCCGCGTATACAAGTGGATTTCGGTGGACACGACAGCTTCCGTGAAGCGCTCATTCTGGAAGCCAGTGATTTTGTAGGAGTCAAGAGCTTCAAGGCAAAGGGCAAACGACTGACCACTTATACCATCGAGCAAATCACCGAACTGGAGCCTACCCGTATGCCGGAACCAGAGCCGGAAGATCCTGAAAAGGAAGAGGAAGACGGTATGGAAGAAGAGGACAGCCAGGAAGACGACGGACAAATGAAACTCTTTTAAGGCCGTATGAAACTACGAATTTATCTTATACTCTGTGCATGCTGCACTGTTCTTTCGCTTCACGCACAAGAAGACAGCTTGCGTGCCACACGTTACGTAATGCGCTCCGTGCTCTATGGAGCGGGAATGAGCAACGTACTCGACACGTATCTTTCCCCCTTGGAATACAAAGGACCGGAGATTCGTATCCTGCGTGAAAATATGCGTATGACCCGGTTAATGAACGGAAACGTATCGGCACAGAATCTGTTGCAGGCCAATGTGTCGTATACGCATAATCCGAGCCAGACAGCCAATATGTATGCCGGACTTGTGAACTGGACCTATGCGCTGCACTATCAGTTTCGCCTGAACGAGCAATTGAAACTGCTGGCAGGTCCGATGATTGACCTGAACGGGGGATTCGTGTACAATACACGTAATTCCAACAATCCGGCACAGGCAAAAGCATATGGAAGTATCGGTATATCCGGAATGGCCATCTACAAGTTCCGTATCGGAAACTATCCGCTGGTGGCACGCTATCAGGCCAATCTTCCGCTATTGGGAGCCATGTTCTCTCCGGAATTCGGGCAATCGTACTACGAGATGTTCTCCCTGGGAAACAAAGGAAAGAACGTGCTGTTTACTTCGCTTCATAACAACCCCTCTCTCCGACAAATGTTGACGCTCGATTTTCCCATCCGGAAAGTCACCATGCGCGTGGGGTACATCTGCGACCTCCAGCAAGCGAAAGTCAACCATCTGAAATACCATACTTATTCACACGATTTCATGATTGGCATCGTGAAAAACTTCTACCTGCTGAAAGGGAAGAACCGTATTTCCATGCCTTCAAACGTTACACCTTATTGATATGAAACGGATTTATCATTGCTACTTATATGGCCTTTTGCTGGTACTGTCATGCTTTACATTTTCTTCCTGCATACGGGAAGACATTCAAGGAAATTCTCCGGAGGCCAACTTTGAATCGCTCTGGAAAATCATCGACGAGCAATATTGTTTTTTGGACTATAAGCATGATACATATGGACTGGACTGGGACGAAGTACATACCCGCTATGCCAAACGGATTTCCTCTTCCATGAGCTGGGAGTCGCTTTTCGAAGTCTTGTCGGAAATGGTCAATGAATTAAAAGACGGACACGTCAACCTGAGCAGTTCATTGGGTACTTCACAATACCGGGAATGGTTCGACGCTTACCCACGGAACTTCAGCGACAGCATCCAGAGCAACTACCTGAAAAAAGATTACATCATCACCTCCGGACTGACCTACCAGATTCTGGAAAATAACATCGGTTACATCTATTGTGAAAGTTTCTCCGACGGTATCGGCGACGGTAACCTGGACCAGATGCTGAAGAAACTGGAAATTTGCGACGGACTGATTATCGATGTACGTAACAACGGAGGAGGCAACCTGACTACGGCACAGAAACTGGCCGCACGGTTTACAAATGAAAAAGTATTAATCGGCTACATCCGTCATAAAACAGGCCCCGGTCATAATGATTTCTCAGCTCCTGAACCTGTGTATCAGGAACCGTCCAACAGCATCCGTTGGCAGAAAAAGGCAGTGGTATTAACCAATCGTCGCTCTTACAGTGCCACGAACGACTTTGTGAATACCATGCGTCAATTCCCTAATGTAACTACTATGGGAGATACCACTGGAGGAGGATCAGGTCTCCCCTTCAGTTCGGAAATCCCCAACGGATGGTCCATCCGTTTCTCCGCCAGTCCGATGTTCGACCCGGACATGAACCAGCTAGAATTCGGCATTGAACCTGACGTGAAAGTAGATATGACCAGCGAAGATATGCAGCAAGGAAAAGATACTATCATCGAAACCGCTATCAAAAAGTTAAAGAATTAAGGTATAGTATTTGGAGAATATGAAAATTCTTCCTATCTTTGCCCTCGCAAAACAGAAATACACATTTCTGCATGCGCCTGTGGCGTAATTGGTAGCCGCGCCAGACTTAGGATCTGGTGTCGTGAGACGTGTAGGTTCGAGTCCTATCAGGCGCACACGAAGATGGATTTAATAAACCTTTTATATTGGGCTTTATTAAATCCATTTTTATTTTACGTTCCAATTACTACTATGCAGACCAGTCGCACGCAGGACCTTACTTCAGGCAGCATCATACAAAGCATACTCAACCTTGCCTATCCGCTTATTTTAGGAAACTTGCTCCAGCAAGGATATAACATAGCCGATACATTCATCATCGGAAGGACATTGGGTGCAAAAGCCTTAGCCGCTGTGGGTTCTTCATATACACTCATGGTCTTTATTACCTCCATCTTCATCGGATTGTGCATGGGATGCAGCGCATTATTCTCCATGCGTTACGGAGCCAAAGATTTCGAAAGCTTGAGACGTACGCAGGCTGCTTCTCTGCTTATTACAGGAACTTCTACACTGATTATATTCGCCTTCTCCTGTTGCTATATACAAGATATTATTACCCTCATGCAAACTCCCCACGAGTTGCGGGATATGACCTATGACTACCTGAAAATCATTTTCATGGGAATCTGGTTTGTTTATCTCTATAACTACTATGCGTATCTCTTGCGCGCATTGGGCAATTCATTGACTCCTTTAATTTATTTAGCCGTCTCCGTGGTATTAAACATCGTGCTGGATATATGGCTTATTATGCGGCTCAACTACGGAATAGAAGGAGCAGCGGCAGCAACCATCATTTCCCAAGCGGTTTCAGCCATCGGCTTATGCTTCTATTGCTGGAAAAAAGTTCCAGAAACCAGACTCTCTAAAAAGGATTTCAAGCTCAGCAGACAGCTCCTGAAACAAGTCTCTTCATACGCCTCGCTGACTTGCATCCAGCAATCTGTCATGAACTTTGGTATCCTGATGGTTCAAGGCCTGGTTAACAGTTTCGGCACAGCCGTCATGGCCGCTTTTACAGCTGCCGTAAAAATCGATTCATTCGCCTATATGCCAGTACAAGATTTCGGGAATGCCTTCTCCACTTTCATTGCACAAAATTACGGAGCAGGCAAAAATGCCCGCATTCTAAAAGGAATAAGAAGTGCATTTGGAATAACCACCCTCTTTTGTTTGTTTCTCTCACTAGCAATTTTCTTGTTTGCTCCCCAACTGATGCAAATCTTCCTCTCAGCTGAGGAAACTGAGATTATTCATATCGGTAGTGAATATTTGCGGATAGAAGGCAGCTTTTACCTCGGCATAGGCTATTTATTCTTATGGTACGGATTCTACAGGGCTGTCTGCAAACCAGAAATGTCTATCGTTTTAACGGTTCTTTCTTTAGGAACCCGGGTAATGTTAGCCTACACACTGGCTGCCATCCCTTTCATCGGCGTACATGGCATCTGGTGGTCAATCCCTATCGGATGGGCATTAGCCGATATATATGGCTGGATATATTACTGGAAAAAGAAAAACACCATGCTTCCCTTCCCTACCAAATAAAGATATAACACTTTATATCGAAAATAATATATCCCTTACGTATCAACGATTGGAAGCTACCCCCCCAATAGCAGGTCCCGATACTCCTACTATCTCTACTCACTACTCTCCAGCCAAGTAGCATTCAACTCAAACGATACACAAAAAAAGGCCGCCTCATAAGAGACAGCCTTTTTTATATCATATATAGAACTATTACTGACGCTGAGTAGCTGAATAGTTAATCTTCAGTGCGTATGCCTGACGAAGAGCCTGTTTTACTTCTGTTACGATACCCATCTTTGTATTTGCATCTACCTTCAGGGAAACAGTCATAAACGGTTTGTCCTCTTCTTTCATGTTTTCACGTTCCTGATAGATATAATCCTGTACTTCTGAAGATTCAGCGAATTTATCATTCAACTGAATACGGTCAGTGGTACCCATCTTCTTCTGGAACTCCGGCATCGGTTTACCGATGTAGATGAAAGACACCAAAGATTTCTTTTCCAATTTTTCCAACTCTGTAGCCTGAGGAACCTTGAACTGAACCTTCAATGTAACTTCACGCATAGTTGTTACAATCATGAAGAAGAACAACATGGTAAAGATAAGGTCAGGCAAAGAAGAGGTATTCAACTCCGGCATACCACGCTTACCAGTCTTATTAAATTTTCCCATGATTATTTTCCTCCATATTTTTTAGGTTCTGCTTCAGAAATCTTCTGCGGATAATAGTCTGTAATAGCTTTCTGTTCGTCTTCAGAACATTCAGCGAATGTCTTGCCGAATTGAGATTGAGCCAATTCGTTACGCAATTCATTGTAAGCTGCTACCAATTCGTTCTGAACCTGAATATACGCATTGTAACTAGTACCCACGTCATTCTGTACAGAGATTACATGCTTTTCTGTAATCATTACGTCACCGAAGAACGGAAGATGTTTTGCATGCTTTTCAGGCAAGTTCTCATCGTTATTCGGATTGGCAATGAATTCTTTTGCCTTTTGTCTCAACTGTCTGATATCAGACCATTCTCCACCAACCATCAACTGGTCGTCTTTGTTCAAACGAACCTGGAGAACGTTTCTTTCCTTTACAATAATATCATCTTTCTGATCCTTGTTTTCAGGCGGAGGCGGCAAACGTCTCGCCAAACCACGGTCAGTATCCATTGATGTTGTAATAAGGAAGAAAATAAGCAACATGAAGGCAATATCGGCCGTAGAACTTGAGTTAATTCCGGGCACTGATCTTTTCTTTTTTGCCATTTGACTTACTCCTTATATTTTAATTAAACTTCAATGATGATATTATTTCTTCAAAATTCCAGACAAGTTAATCAATGTACCGATAGCAGCCAAGCCGAACAATACATAAGTAGAGTACAGCAACATGTCTGTTACCTTCAACATGGTTACATTGGTATATTCTGTACCACCACCCATAATTACAGTTTCAGAAGAACCGATATTATAAGTAACGATCAGTAATACGATTAAAAGAATCAGTCCAATCAAAGACTTGATAGCACCTTTCGGATTGTCTTTCAAAGCTCCACCAAACTGTGCGATAGCTCCTACGAGTGTAGCAACCACAGTTACCGCAAACATACCGTACATCAGGTACATCAGGGCCTGTGTATAAGCCGGTTCAACCAAACCAGCTGCATTTGTTTCGCTGTATCCTACTCCGTAGAACATGCCCAGCACTACCAGAATCAGTGCGATGCATACATAGAATACGTAGTATGATACTTTGTATGATAATTTAGCCATTGTTCTTATTATTTTTTGTATTTCAAGTTGTACTTCATGATCATATCAAGCAATGTGATAGAAGAATCTTCCATCTGGCTTGTAATAGCTTCAATCTTAGACAAGATATAGTTATAGAATACCTGAAGAATCAAAGCAACGATCAAACCGAAGATAGTAGTAATCAAGGCCACTTTCATACCACCTGCTACAACTGTCGGAGAAATATCACCAGCCTGCTGGATTTGGTCGAACGCCATAACCATACCGATTACAGTACCCAAGAATCCCAAAGACGGAGCCATAGCGATGAACAATGTGATCCAAGAGCATCCTTTTTCAAGGTAACCAGCCTGAACACCACCGTAAGAAACAACTGAACGTTCAACTACGTCCAAACCTTCGTCGATTCTCATCAAACCCTGATAGCAGATAGAAGCAACAGGACCACGAGTGTTACGGCAGATTGTCTTAGCACCTTCCACATCACCTTTTTCCAAAGCAGCTTCAATTTTAGCCATCAATTTCTTTACGTCAACTTCAGCCAAGCTCAAGTAAATAATACGTTCAATACAGAAAGCCAAACCAAGTACCAATGCGATAGCAACCAAAGACATGAAGCCTGCGTCACCTTCGATAAACTTAGTCTTTAATTCTTTGTGCAAACCACCTTCTTCAACAACTGCAGGTGCTGCTGCTTCATCAGCAGCTGCTACTTGTTCTGTCTGAGCCGGAGCTGCTGTAGCTGTAGAATCCTGAGCCATAGCTGTCTGAGTCATTCCAAATGAGAGGACTCCCATCACTGCAAGAATTGCAAATAACTTTTTCATTGTGTGTCTAATTTTTAAGATTAATTAATTAATAGTTTGTTAATTGTTTTTCTCTTTTTTCGCGGAGAGAACGGGATTCGAACCCGTGATACGCTTTTGGCGTATACACGCTTTCCAGGCGTGCCTCTTCA
>NZ_DBEXBB010000046.1:0-12583 GCF_048170425.1 Phocaeicola sp. | reverse complement strand
AAATCTCTGTAACTTTAGACTCTGGAAACATAGTGGTAATCGTTTAAATGTTATAATTCAGCACTATAAATTTAATACTTTTATCGCTATGTTTCTAATTATCAGTGAAATATATTTATTCTTATTTCGAACTCACGTTAAATACTATCACAATGAAAACTATCAATGAACTCCAGGACGAAGTGATTGAAGAATTCAGCGACTTCGACGATTGGATGGACAAATATCAACTGCTGATTGACCTAGGTAATGACCAGCAACCACTTGAGCAGAAATACAAAACTGAGCAGAACCTGATTGAAGGCTGTCAAAGCCGGGTTTGGCTGCAAGCTGATCTGGTAGACGGGAAAGTGGTATTTCAGGCAGAAAGCGACGCATTAATCGTAAAAGGTATCATATCTCTGCTTATCCAGGTAGTATCTGGACACACACCAGACGAAATCCTGGAATCAGAGCTTTACTTCATCGAGAAGATTGGTCTGAAGGAACATCTTTCACCAACCCGTAGTAACGGTCTGCTTGCCATGGTAAAACAAATGCGCATGTATGCCTTAGCATTTAAAGCCAAAATGCAAGAGGCATAATCTGATTATACAAGTAATCACTAAAAAGGCTCGTGAAACAGGTTTAAATCTGATTTCACGAGCCTTTTTAGTGATATTCGATAATTACCCGATTTTATATCGAACTCACGTTAAAATATTGTACTATAGTGAATGCATACTTTCTCAAAACAGGGCATAAAAAAGGCTATGCAAATGCATAGCCTTCTCAAATATATAGCATGTTACAGAATTATTCAGCTTTAGGGGCTTCCTCTGTAGTAGCTTCAGTTGCAGTAGCTTCAGCAGCCGGTGCTTCTACAGTTGCAGCTGATTTCTTAGAACGACGGGTACGAGTAGCTTTCTTGGCAGCTGTCTTAGCCATGTTCTCGTTGTAGTCTACCAATTCGATGAAACACATTTCAGCGTTATCACCTAAACGGTGACCAGTCTTGATAATACGAGTGTAACCACCCGGACGATCAGCAACTTTTACAGAGATTTCTTTGAACAGTTCAGTTACAGCGTATTTGTCCTGAAGATTGCTAAATACAACACGGCGTGAGTTAGTTGTATCATCTTTAGATCTAGTAATCAGCGGCTCAACGAACTTCTTCAAAGCTTTAGCCTTCGCAACAGTCGTAGTGATTCTTTTGTGCTTAATCAAAGAACATGCCATGTTTGACAGCATTGCATTTCTGTGAGAAGCAGTACGACCTAAATGGTTGAATTTTTTATTATGTCTCATTGTTTATTCTTTGTCTAATTTATACTTAGAAATATCTGTTCCAAACGAAAGATTCAGACTCTCGAGCAAATCATCAAGCTCAGTGAGCGATTTCTTACCGAAGTTACGGAACTTCAGCAGATCGGTCTTATTAAACTGAACCAAGTCACCCAATGTTTCTACATCGGCAGCTTTCAAACAGTTCAAGGCACGAACTGACAAATCCATATCAACCAATTTGGTCTTCAGCAACTGACGCATGTGCAATACTTCTTCATCAAATTCTTCATTTCCTTCTGCATCTGATGTCTCAAGAGTAATCTTTTCATCAGAGAACAGCATGAAGTGGTGAATCAAAATTTTTGCAGCTTCTTTCAGCGCTTCCTTCGGGTGAATGGAACCATCCGTCGTAATCTCCAGCACCAACTTTTCATAGTCAGTCTTCTGTTCTACACGATAGTTTTCTACCGCATACTTCACATTACGAATCGGAGTGTAAATAGAATCGATAGGAATTACATTCACATCAGTACAAAATTCACGGTTTTCATCAGCCGGAACATAACCACGACCTTTGTTGATTGTAATGTCTATCTGCATAGTTGCTTTTGAATCTAAATGGCAAATAACCAATTCAGGATTTAACACTTCAAATCCGGTCAAATACTTACCAATATCACCTGCCTTAAATTCAGTAGAATTCTCAACGGTAATGCTTACCTTCTCATTTTCGAATTCCTCAACTACTCGCTTGAATCGAACTTGCTTCAGATTCAAGATAATGTTAGTGACATCTTCCTTCACCCCCGGAATTGTAGCAAATTCATGTTCCACACCTTCAATACGGATAGTGTTAATTGCATATCCCTCCAACGAAGAAAGAAGAATACGGCGTAAAGCATTACCTACGGTAATACCGAAACCGGGTTCAAGCGGACGGAATTCGAATTTCCCGAATTTGGAATCCGCTTCCAACATTAATACTTTATCAGGTTTTTGAAATGCTAATATCGCCATGAAATTAATTATTATTTAGAGTACAATTCAACGATCAAGTGTTCTTTAATGTTTTCAGGAATGTCAGCTCTTTCTGGCACATGCAACAATTTACCTGTCTTAGAGTTTTCATCCCATTCCAACCAAGGATATTTGCTGTGGTTAAATCCAGCCAGAGAGTTAGCAACAACTTCCAAAGACTTAGATTTTTCACGAACACCTACCAACTGACCCGGTTTTACAGAGAAAGAAGGAATGTTTACAACCTTACCATCTACAGTAATATGCTTGTGACCAACAAGCTGTCGAGCAGCAGCACGAGTCGGTGCAATACCCAAACGGAACACTACGTTGTCCAAACGACATTCAAGACTCTGCAACAAGATTTCACCAGTAATACCGTTCATACTTGCTGCTTTCTCAAACATGTTACGGAATTGTTTCTCCAACACACCGTAAGTATATTTAGCTTTCTGCTTTTCAGCCAACATGACACCGTATTCAGAAGTTTTTCTGCGACGGTTGTTACCATGTTGTCCAGGAGGATAGTTTTTCTTAGACAAAACTTTATCTGCTCCAAAGATTGCTTCACCGAATTTACGTGCAATTTTAGTTTTTGGTCCAGTATATCTAGCCATTTTCTTTCTTAATTTAATTGTTATTCATGAACTCAATTTGTTGCAGCCGCGATTACAGAAAGGAATTGCAATCCATTATTTAACAAAATCAAGTTACATCTAAATAGGTTATCTTTATTATACTCTTCTTCTTTTAGGAGGACGACAACCGTTGTGAGGCAATGGAGTTACATCAATAATCTCTGTAACTTCAATTCCAGCTCCATGTACAGTTCTAATTGCAGACTCACGTCCGTTTCCAGGACCCTTTACATAAGCCTTTACCTTTCTCAGGCCAAGATCGTATGCCACTTTTGCACAATCCTGGGCAGCCATCTGAGCTGCATAAGGAGTGTTCTTCTTAGAACCTCTAAATCCCATCTTACCTGCAGAAGACCATGCAATAATTTGGCCTTCGCTATTTGCCAAAGAAACGATAATGTTATTGAATGAAGAATGAACATGCAACTGTCCATTAGCATCAACCTTGACATTTCTTTTTTTAGCTGCGACTGTTTTTTTTGCCATATTAACAATTATTTAGTAGCTTTTTTCTTATTTGCAACTGTTTTCTTTCTTCCCTTACGTGTACGAGCATTGTTCTTTGTGCTCTGACCTCTAACGGGCAGCCCCAAACGGTGACGAACACCACGGTAGCAACCAATATCCATTAATCGCTTAATGTTCAACTGGATTTCAGAACGAAGATCACCTTCAACCTTATATTCAGCACCTATGATTTCACGAATCTTAGCAGCCTGATCATCAGTCCAATCCTTTACTTTCAGGTCACGATCTACGCCTGCTTTATCCAAAATTTTTGCTGAACTACTGCGTCCGATACCATATACGTATGTCAACGCAATCTCACCTCTTTTATTCTGAGGCAAATCTACACCAACTATTCTTATAGCCATATACTAAATTATTTTTTTTGCAAAAATAATAAATTATCCTTGACGTTGTTTATACTTAGGATTTTTCTTGTTAATAACATACAAACGGCCATTACGTCTAACAATTTTGCATTCCGGCGTACGTTTCTTTAATGATGCTCTTACTTTCATATCTTATATTTTCTTTTATTTGTATCTAAAAACGATTCTTCCTTTAGACAAATCATAAGGTGACATCTCAACCCTTACTTTATCTCCGGGTAATATCTTAATGTAATGCATTCTCATTTTGCCAGAAATATGAGCTGTAATCTCATGTCCGTTTTCTAGCTCTACACGAAACATTGCGTTCGACAATGCTTCAACGATAACTCCATCTTGTTCTATTGCGGATTGCTTTGCCATATTAAATTGCTTTATCTCCTAAAACTTGTTCTATAAATTCAAATGATGATAATATATCAGCCTTTCCCACGCCTACAGCTACCGTATGTTCAAAATGTGCGGCACATTTACGGTCTCTTGTTCGAATCGTCCATCTGTCCTCTTCCATTACAATCTGTCGGTTACCCATCGTTATCATTGGTTCAATCGCAATACACATTCCCTTTTTTAACAAAGTTCCCGTGCCACGCCGACCATAATTAGGAACTGGAGGATCTTCATGCATCTCCTTTCCAATACCATGGCCAACAAACTCACGAACAACACCAAAAGAATAAGATTCACAATATTCTTGAATCGAGTAACCTATATCACCAAGGCGCTTTCCATGAACCGCATTTTCAATGCCCTTATAAAGGGAATCTTTAGTAACCTTCAGCAATTTCACGATTTCAGGGTCAACTTCACCTACACAGAAAGTATAAGCCGAATCACCACAAAAACCATTCATGAAAGTACCGCAATCCACCGAAACAATATCACCGTCTTTCAAAGGAATATCGTTGGGAATCCCATGAACAACCTGATCATTTACCGATGTACATAATGTCCCAGGAAAAGGAGAACCATATGGATTAGGGAAGCCTTTAAAAGTTGGTATAGCCCCATGATCACGAATAAACTCCTCCGCAATCTTATCCAATTGTTTGGTAGTAACTCCCGGCTTTATCATTTTAGCCACTTCAGCCAGAGTTCTCCCGACAAGGAGATTACTCTGACGAAGCAACTCTATTTCATCATCTGTCTTTAAAAATATCATTCGAGACGAGTAGTTTTTAATAAGCAGCTACATTACCGGAACGTCCTTTAATTCTTCCCGAACTCAACAATCCATCATAATGGCGCATCAGCAAATGACTTTCAACCTGCTGGAGAGTATCCAAAACAACTCCTACAAGAATCAGCAAAGATGTACCACCAAAAAATTGAGCAAATTCAGCTTGAACTCCGAAAAGACCGGCAAAAGCAGGCAGAATAGCAATAATAGCCAAGAATATAGAACCCGGCAGTGTAATACGAGACATAATTACATCCAAATATTCTGCAGTGTTCTTACCCGGCTTTATTCCCGGAATAAAACCGTTATTTCTCTTCATATCTTCTGCCATCTGGTTAGTGTTGATTGTGATTGCAGTATAGAAATAAGTAAAAAGTATAATCAATGCCGCAAAAACAAAATTGTACCAGAAACTTGTATGATCAATCAAGGCACGAGTTATGCCGCTTGCATTCTCCATATTAGAGAAACCTACAATTGTGATAGGAATAAACATAATCGCCTGAGCAAAGATGATAGGCATTACGTTTGCAGCATTCACCTTCAAAGGAATATACTGTCTTGCGCCACCGTATTGCTTATTTCCAACAATACGTTTTGCATATTGTACAGGCACCTTACGAACCCCCTGAACCAACAAGATAGCAGCAGCTATCACAGCCAGCAAACAAACAAGTTCTATCAAGAACATAATGATACCTCCTGCACCTGGAGAAGCAAGTCTAGAAACAAACTCACCAGAGAAAGACTGCGGAAGACGAGCAATAATACCCACCATGATAATTAATGAAATACCATTACCGATACCCTTATCAGTGATTCTTTCACCAAGCCACAGAACGAACATACTACCTGCTGCCAGAATGATAGTCGAAGTTATAATAAAGAAAGTCCAATCTAATGAAGCATTAAGGGCAGGCCCTGCTTGCATTTTCAAGTTGATCAGATAAGATGGAGCTTGGAAAATCAAAATAATGATTGTCAGGATACGAGTATACTGATTAATCTTTCGACGCCCGCTTTCACCCTCACGTTGTAATTTCTGGAAATATGGTACTGCAATAGCCAGCAACTGAATCACGATGGATGCAGAGATATAAGGCATAATTCCAAGTGCAAAAATAGAAGCATTTGAGAAAGCACCCCCAGAAAACATATTCAACAAGGCAAGAAGACCTTCACTCGTCTGTTCATGCAATTTAGACAGCATATCCGGATTGATACCTGGCAATACGACATAGGAACCAAATCGATAAATTGCAACAAACAATATAGTAATGAGGATCCGTTTTCTCAGATCCTCAATATTCCATATATTCTTTAATGTTTCAATAGATTTTATCATTGAATCAGAGTTTTACTGCATTACCACCAACGGCTTCGATTGCAGCTACTGCGCTCTTAGAAAAAGCATTTGCTTCTACATCAAGCTTAGTAGTTAAACTACCGTTACCAAGAACTTTCACTAATTGGTTAGAAGAGATGAAACCAGCTTCAATCAAATCGTTAATACCTACCTTAGACAGATTCTTAGCTTCAGCCAATTTCTGAATAGTGTCAAGATTAACAGCTTTGTATTCAACACGGTTAATATTCTTAAAACCAAATTTCGGAACACGACGTTGAAGCGGCATCTGACCACCTTCAAAACCAATCTTCTTTGAATAGCCAGATCTTGATTTTGCTCCTTTATGTCCTCTTGTAGAAGTACCGCCTAAACCTGAACCAGCACCACGACCAACTCTTTTTCTAGTTTTGACAGAACCTTCTGCGGGACGTAAATTATTTAAATTCATATTGTAAGATCCTTTATTGTTAACAATATATTACTTAACGATTGCGACCAGGTGTTTCACCTTTTCAATCATACCCAGAATTGAAGGAGTCTCTTCGTGTTCAACCACACGATTCAATTTACGGAGACCAAGTGCATCCAAAGTTCTTTTCTGATCAGCCGGAGCACCAATTCTACTCTTTACTTGTTTAATCTTAATAGTTGACATACGTTCCTCCTTATCCTCTAAATACTTTATCCAAACTTACACCTCTGTTCTGAGCAACCATGCGAGCATCTCTCATTTCGCTCAAAGCCAAGATAGTAGCCTTAACCAGGTTGTGAGGATTTGAAGATCCTTTAGACTTAGCCAAAACATCTGTTACACCTACACTTTCCAGCACGGCACGCATAGCACCACCTGCTACTACCCCAGTACCTGTTGAAGCCGGCTTAATAAATACTTCAGCTCCACCAAATTTAGCAGACTGTTCGTGAGGAACAGTACCTTTCAATACCGGAACACGAGTCAGGTTCTTCTTTGCAGCTTCCACACCTTTAGCGATTGCAGCTGTCACTTCACCAGCTTTACCAAGACCCCAGCCAATGATACCATCTTCGTTACCTACTACTACAATTGCAGAGAAGCTAAAAGTTCTACCACCTTTTGTAACCTTAGTAACACGGTTGATTGCAACCAATCTATCTTTTAACTCTATATCGTTAGTGATCTTAACTCTATTATTAACTGCCATAATTCATTAAAATTTAAGTCCACCGTTACGAGCAGCGTCAGCTACTTCTTTTACTCTCCCATGATACAAGTAACCATTACGGTCGAATACGACAGTCGTAATACCAGCTTCCTGAGCTTTCTTTGCAATCAGCTCACCAACTTTAGCAGCCTGTTCTTTCTTAGGCATAACTTCCATGCCCAAAGATGAAGCAGCAACCAGTGTCTTACCACTTAAATCGTCGATAACCTGAACATAAATCTGCTTGTTACTTCTAAACACACTCATACGCGGACGTTCAGCAGTACCTGAAATCTTATTGCGTACTCTATATTTAATCTTAATACGTCTTTCTATTTTTGTTGTCATAATTGTACGGTTTTATGTGAATTATTTAGCGCCAGCTGACTTACCAGACTTTCTACGAATTTCTTCACCAACAAACTTAATACCTTTTCCTTTGTAAGGTTCAGGCTTACGGAAAGAACGTATTTTTGAACAAACCTGACCAAGCAGCTGTTTGTCACAAGATTCCAATATGATAAGAGGGTTCTTATTTCTTTCAGATTTAGTTTCAACCTTGATTTCAGGAGGCAACTGCATAAAGATATTATGAGTATAACCCAAAGCGAAATCAATGATATTACCGTTATTAGAAGCACGGTAACCTACACCGACTAATTCCAGTTCTTTCTTGTAACCTTCAGAAACACCTACAACCATGTTATTAATCAAAGCACGATACAAACCATGGAATGCATGACGCTGTTTCAGGTTATCAAGCATAGCTTCTTCGTTTTCCTTCAACACCACGTGTCCATCTGCAACCTCTACAATGATAGCAGGATTTACAAACTGACTCAACTCACCTTTAGGTCCTTTTACGTTCACAACATTTTCCTTCAGAGTAACTGTTACTCCAGCAGGGATACTAATGGGTAATTTACCAATTCTTGACATTGCTTATCCTCCTAACATTAATATACATAGCAAAGAACTTCACCACCAATCTTCAGTTCAGCAGCTTCTTTGTCTGTCATAACACCTTTGGAAGTAGATATAATAGCAATACCTAATCCATTAATAACTCTCGGCATGTCTTTGTATCCAGTATACTTACGCATACCTGGAGTAGATACTCTTTCAAGTTTCTTGATTGCGTTAACCTTGTTAACTGCATCATACTTCAGAGCTACCTTAATTGTACCCTGAGGACCGTCTTCAACAAACTTGTAGTTCAGGATGTAACCTTTATCAAAAAGGATCTTTGTAATTTCCTTTTTCAAATTTGAAGCAGGTACTTCCACCACTCTGTGCTTAGCACTAATTGCATTTCTCAATCTTGTGAGATAATCTGCGATTGGATCTGTCATAAAAATTAATTGTTAAATTAATCAGGACTACCCTGACAATATTTAATAAAAAAATAAATTACCAGCTTGCTTTCTTAACGCCAGGAATCAAACCGTTTGAAGCCATTTCACGGAATTGAATACGTGAAATACCAAACTGACGGATATAACCTTTAGGACGGCCAGTCAGTTTACAACGATTGTGTAAACGAATAGGATTAGCGTTCTTAGGGATAGCCTGCAACTTCTGAGCAGCTTCAAAAGCTTCTACAGGATCACCAGAATTTACAATCTTCTTCAACGCAGCACGCTTCTCAGCATATTTAGCAACAAGTTTAGCTCTTCTTACTTCACGAGCCTTCATTGATTCTTTTGCCATATCTTATCAATCTTTTTTAGCGTTTTTAAACGGTAATCCGAATTCTTTCAACAAAGCATAACCTTCTTCGTCAGTCTGAGCAGAAGTTACAAAAGTAATGTTCATACCTAAAATCTTGGTGATGCTATCAATGTTGATTTCAGGGAAGATAATCTGTTCCTGAATACCCAATGTATAGTTTCCTCTTCCATCGAATTTGCTTTCAATACCTTTAAAGTCACGGATACGTGGCAATGCAACACGAATCAGTTTTTCAAGGAATTCATACATTCTTTCACGGCGCAAAGTTACCATCACGCCGATAGGCATTTTCTTACGCAACTTAAAATTAGCGATATCTTTACGAGAAACAGTAGCCACAGCTTTCTGTCCTGTAATAGCAGTCAACTCATTGATTGCCACATCAATAATCTTCTTGTCAGCTACCGCCATACCCAAGCCTTGATTGATAACAATCTTCTTGAGTACAGGGATTTGCATTGATGAAGAATACTGGAATTGATTCTTCAAAGCAGGAGCAATGCGCTCTGCATATTCTTTCTTAAGGCTAGCAGTATTACTCATTATTTAATCTCCTCTCCTGATTTTTTAGCATAACGAACAAATGTTCTTCCATCAGAACTTTCTCTTCTACCCACACGAGTCGGTTTTCCTGTTTTCGGATCTACAGGATTCAGGTTAGAGATGTGAATAGGAGCTTCCTGCTTCACAATACCCCCCTGAGGATTCTTTGCATTAGGTTTGGTACTTTTAGATACCATATTGATACCTTCTACCAGTGCACGTCCTTCTTTAACAAGAACCTTCAATACGCGGCCAGTTTTACCCTTATCTTCACCAGAGTTAACGTAAACTGTATCGCCTTTTTTAATATGTAATTTACTCATTACTTAAATCTTTTACAAAATTAAAGTACTTCAGGTGCAAGTGAAACCACTTTCATGTTCGCATTACGCAATTCTCTCGCAACCGGGCCAAAAATACGACTTCCTCTAATTTCACCTGCGTTATTCAGCAGCACGCAAGCATTGTCATCAAAACGGATATAAGAACCGTCAGCACGACGGATTTCTTTCTTGGTACGTACAATCAAGGCCTTAGATACTGCACCTTTTTTAATATCACTTGAGGGGATAACACTCTTTATTGAAACTACAATAACATCCCCAACAGAGGCATAACGTCTCTTTGTACCGCCTAATACGCGGATACAAAGAGCTTCCTTCGCACCACTGTTGTCACATACTGTAAGTCTGGATTCTGCTTGTATCATAATTACTTAGCTCTTTCAATAATTTCAATCAATCTCCATCTCTTAGTTTTACTCAAAGGACGAGTTTCCATGATGCGAACAGTATCGCCAATCTGGCATTCATTCTTTTCGTCATGAGCGTGGTATTTTTTCGTTTTAGAAACGAACTTACCATAAATAGGGTGTTTTTCCTTAAACTTAGCAGCAATAGTAATGGTCTTATCCATTTTATTGCTAACTACAACACCTGTTCTTTCTTTTCTTAAATTTCTAGCTTCCATGAGGACCATTATTATTTGTTAAGTTCTCTCTGACGCAATTCTGCTTTCATACGCGCAATAGTTCTGCGTAACTTCTTAATCTGTGCAGGATTTTCCAGCGGAGAGATCGAATGATTTAAAACCATTTGATTGTAATTGGCAACTTCTGTCTGAATTCTTTCTGCCAATTCGTTGGTAGCTATTTCTCTAATTTCTGCAATCTTCATATCAATTAAGCATTTTGACTTGCGTCGTAATCACGTCTAACAATAAACTTAGTTGTAACAGGAAGTTTCTGTGCAGCAAGACGCAAAGCTTCTTTTGCTACATCGAAAGAGACACCTTCTACTTCAATCAAAATACGACCTGGAGTTACAGGTGCAACGAAACCTTCTGGAGAACCTTTACCTTTACCCATACGTACATCAGCAGGCTTACGAGTAATAGGTTTGTCCGGGAAAATACGAATCCAAATCTGACCCTGACGCTGCATATATCTTGTTACAGCAATACGAGCTGCCTCTATCTGACGACCTGTAATCCATTTTGTCTGAAGAGACTTGATGCCAAAAGAACCAAAAGCCAACTGATGTCCTCTTTGGGCGTTACCTTTAGCACTACCTTTCTGCTGTCTTCTGAATTTTGTTTTTTTCGGTTGTAACATAATTCCTAAAATTCAAATCGTTAGCGATTGTTATTTTTCTTTCTGCGGAAATTCTTTCCACCATTGTTACCGTTTCCTCCACGGCTGCTTTCCTTGCTCTGAGTGAAGTTTGGAGCCAACTCACGTTTTCCATACACTTCTCCACGGCAAATCCAAACCTTGATACCCAGCAAACCCACTTTTGTCAAAGCTTCAGCATGACAGTAGTCAATATCTGCACGGAAAGTATGTAATGGAGTACGTCCTTCCTTATACATTTCTGAACGAGCCATTTCAGCACCATTCAAACGACCAGAGATCAGCACTTTGATACCTTCAGCTCCCATACGCATAGTATTGGCAATAGCCATCTTGATAGCGCGACGGTAAGCAATTTTACCTTCTACCTGACGAGCGATATTGTTAGCCACAATCACAGCATCAAGTTCCGGTCTCTTAACTTCAAAGATATTAATCTGGATATCTTTATCGGTAATCTTCTTCAACTCCTCTTTCAGTTTGTCAACTTCCTGACCACCTTTACCAATGATAATACCCGGACGAGCAGTACATACAGTAATTGTCACCAATTTCAGAGTACGTTCAATAACGATTCTTGAAACGCTGGCTTTTGCAAGTCTGGCATTCAGATATTTACGAATTTTGCTGTCTTCCAGCAAAGCGTCACCATAATTCTTGCCACCGTACCAATTAGAATCCCATCCTCTGATAATTCCTAAACGGTTGCTTATCGGATTAACTTTCTGTCCCATCTACTCTTAATTTTTATCATTAGTATTCTTAGAATCAACGAACAAAGTCACATGGTTTGAGCGTTTACGAATTCTGTAACCTCTACCCTGCGGAGCCGGTCTCATTCTTTTCAAGGTTGCTCCCCCGTCAACATAAATCTTAGTTACAAACAATTCGCCGTCTTCAGCCTTACGTTCGTTTTTCTGTTCCCAGTTAGCAATAGCAGAGCGTAATAATTTTTCCACTCTTGCAGAAGCTTCTTTAGAAGAAAACTTCAAGACACCAAGTGCTCTATTTACCTCCATGCCACGAATCATGTCAGCCACGAGACGCATTTTACGCGGAGAAGTAGGCACATTTGGCAATTTTGCAAAATACATGGTTTTAAGGGCTTCTTTTCTCTTTTCAGCCGATATTTTTTTTCTTGCTCCCATTA
>NZ_DBEXBB010000045.1:0-5556 GCF_048170425.1 Phocaeicola sp. | reverse complement strand
AGAGTAACAATAAAAGAGAATGGCAACACAAGGCACTGTTTTAGGCGTAATCGCCAATATGGTTACATTGACAGTCGACGGTCCGGTGGCACAGAATGAAATCTGCTACATCTCGACCGGAGGTGACCGCCTGATGGCCGAAGTAATCAAGGTGGTGGGAAAGAATGTGTATGTGCAGGTTTTTGAAAGTACACGTGGACTGAAAGTGGGTGCGGAAGCTGAGTTTACAGGTCACATGCTGGAAGTAACATTAGGACCTGGCATGCTTTCGAAGAATTATGACGGGTTGCAGAATGACCTCGATAAAATGGAGGGAGTATTTCTGAAACGTGGTCAGTATACTTATCCGTTGGATAAGGAAAGAAAATGGCTGTTCAAGCCTGTTGTAAAAGCGGGTGATGAAGTGGGGCCGTCTGCCTGGCTGGGAGAAGTGGAAGAAAACCATCAGCCGTTGAAAATCATGGTACCTTTCCAGTTACAGGGAACTTATAAAGTAAAGTCTATAGTAAAGGAAGGGGAATATACAATTGAAGATACCGTAGCTGTACTTACAGATGCAGAGGGTAATGACATCCCGGTGAATATGATTCAGAAATGGCCGGTGAAGAAAGCCATGACCAATTATAAGGAAAAACCGCGTCCCTACAAACTGCTGGAAACGGGTGTACGTGTGATTGATACAATGAACCCGATTGTAGAAGGTGGTACAGGATTTATTCCGGGACCGTTTGGTACGGGTAAGACGGTGCTTCAGCATGCCATCTCCAAACAGGCGGAAGCTGATATCGTAATTATCGCGGCTTGTGGTGAACGTGCCAATGAGGTGGTAGAAATCTTTACGGAGTTCCCGGAACTGGTGGACCCGCATACTGGACGTAAGTTGATGGAACGTACCATCATTGTGGCAAATACTTCTAACATGCCGGTTGCAGCTCGTGAGGCATCTGTGTATACTGCCATGACAATGGCAGAATTCTATCGTGCCATGGGGCTGAAAGTTCTGCTGATGGCCGACTCTACTTCACGTTGGGCACAGGCTTTGCGTGAAATGTCTAACCGTATGGAGGAACTTCCTGGACCGGATGCTTTCCCGATGGATATTTCAGCGATTATTTCTAACTTCTATGGCCGTGCAGGATATGTACACCTGAACAATGGATCGACGGGATCTATTACCTTTATCGGTACCGTATCACCTGCCGGAGGTAACTTGAAGGAACCGGTAACCGAAAATACGAAGAAAGTAGCCCGCTGTTTCTATGCCTTGGAACAGGAACGTGCCGACCGTAAACGTTACCCGGCTGTAAACCCGATTGATTCTTATTCTAAGTATCTGGAGTATCCTGAATTTGAAGCGTATATCACAGAGCATATCAATGCGGAATGGACGGGTAAGGTGACTGAACTGAAGACTCGTCTGTTGCGTGGTAAAGAAATTGCCGAACAGATTAACATCTTGGGTGATGACGGTGTGCCTGTAGAATATCACGTGATTTTCTGGAAGTCAGAATTGATTGACTTTGTCATTTTGCAGCAGGATGCCTTTGATGAAGTGGATGCAGTGACTCCGATGGAACGTCAGGAAGAAATCGTAAATATGGTGATTGATATTTGCCATACTGATTTCAGTTTTGATAATTTCGTGGAAGTAATGGACTTCTTCAAGAAGATGATCAATATCTGCAAGCAGATGAACTATGCACAGTTCCGTTCTCCGCAATATGTGGAATTCCAGAAACAGTTGCAGGAGCTGGTTGCCGAAAGAAAAGTAAAATAAGTGAAATCAATAAATGGGTAGAAAATGGCGACAAAAGCTTTTCAAAAAATATATACAAAGATTAGCCAGATAACCAAGGCTACCTGTTCGCTGAAAGCAACAGGAGTTGGTTATGACGAACTGGCTATGGTGAACGGCAAGCTGGCGCAGGTGGTGAAGATTGCCGGAGATGAAGTGACTCTGCAGGTGTTTGAAGGTACGGAAGGTATTCCGACCAATGCAGAGGTGGTATTCTTGGGCAAGTCTCCTACGCTGAATGTGAGTGACCAGCTGGCCGGACGTTTTTTCAATGCTTTCGGTGAACCGATTGATGGGGGACCGGAAGTAGAAGGTACTGAAGTCGAAATTGGTGGTCCGTCAGTGAATCCGGTACGTCGTAAACAGCCGTCTGAACTGATTGCTACGGGTATTGCCGGTATCGACTTGAACAATACGCTGGTATCCGGACAGAAGATTCCGTTCTTTGCAGACCCTGACCAGCCTTTTAACCAGGTAATGGCGAACGTAGCTCTGCGTGCAGAGACAGATAAGATTATTCTGGGAGGTATGGGTATGACAAACGATGACTACCTTTACTTTAAAAACGTATTCTCGAATGCCGGTGCGCTGGACCGTATCATCAGTTTTGTGAATACGACAGAAAATCCGCCGGTAGAACGTCTGTTGATTCCGGATATGGCATTGACAGCTGCCGAATATTTTGCCGTAGAGCATAACCAGAAGGTATTGGTATTGCTGACCGATATGACTTCGTATGCCGATGCGTTGGCTATCGTGTCTAACCGTATGGACCAGATTCCGTCGAAGGATTCTATGCCGGGTTCTTTGTATTCTGATTTGGCCAAGATTTACGAGAAAGCTGTACAGTTCCCGAGCGGTGGTTCTATTACCATCATTGCGGTGACTACTCTTTCCGGTGGTGATATCACTCATGCAGTTCCGGATAATACCGGTTACATCACAGAAGGTCAGCTCTTCTTGCGTCGTGACAGTGATATCGGTAAGGTAATTGTTGACCCGTTCCGTTCGTTGTCACGTTTGAAACAGCTGGTAAGTGGTAAGAAGACACGTAAGGATCATCCGCAGGTGATGAATGCGGCTGTACGTCTGTATGCCGATGCGGCGAATGCCAAGACGAAGATGGAAAACGGTTTCGACCTGACCAACTACGACGAACGTGCGCTGGCCTTTGCCAAGGATTATGCCAATCAGCTGCTGGCTATTGATGTGAACTTGAATACGACAGAAATGTTGGATGTAACCTGGGGCTTGTTCAGCAAATACTTCAAGCCGGAAGAAGTGAACATCAAGAAAGAGTTCGTAGATCAGTATTGGAAGAAATAAAATTATAAGACTTTAAAATGGCAATAAAATTTCAGTATAACAAGACCTCTTTGCAACAGCTTGAAAAGCAGCTGAAGGTCCGTGTGCGTACGCTCCCTATCATTAAGAATAAGGAGAGTGCCTTGCGCATGGAAGTGAAACGCTGCAAGGAAGAAGCTGCCGGACTGGAGGAACGACTGGAAACGCAAATCTCGTCATACGAGCACATGCATGCCCTTTGGAATGAGTTTGACGCTTCATTGGTAAGGGTGAAAGATGTGCATCTGGGTGTGCGGAAGATTGCGGGTGTCCGGGTTCCGTTGCTGGATGAGGTGGAGTTTGATATCCGGCCATTTAGTTTGTTCTGTAGCCCGAAGTGGTATGCCGACGGTATTCATTTATTGAAAAAACTTGCCCAGACTGCCATTGAAAGAGAGTTTGCTCTTGCCAAGTTGGATTTGCTGGAACATGCACGTAAGAAAACGACTCAGAAAGTAAACCTTTTTGAAAAAGTGCAGATTCCGGGTTATCAGGACGCTTTGCGGAAAATCAAACGTTTTATGGAAGATGAGGAGAACTTGTCAAAATCCTCTCAAAAGATTTTGAAGTCTATCCAGGAGAAAAGAAAGGAGGCGGAAGAATGATTGCAAAAATGACAAAAGTTACTTTTTTGGTATACCATAAAGAGTATGATTGCTTTTTGAAGAATATCCGTGACCTGGGAGTGGTGCATGTAGCTACAAAAGCACAGGGAGGTGCTGAGAATACGGCTTTGCAGGAAAGCATCCGTTTGTCTGCACGTTATGCTTCGGCCATCAAACTGCTGCAGGGTATGGAAACTGCTTCTGCTGAAGTGCGTGAAGGAGATGCGGTCAGAGGAGAGCAGGCCTTGAAGCAAACTGATGAGTTGCTGCAACAGTCGCAGCAGCTTACGCATCGTGTGCAGGCTGCCGAGAAAGAGTTGGCTGCGTTGGAACCATGGGGGAATTTTGAGCCACAAAATATATCCCGCTTGCGTAAAGCAGGCTATCAGGTGGGCTTTTATATTTGCTCCGAAAAGCAGTTTAAGCCGGAATGGGTAGACTTGTATCACGCAACAGTCATTAACCGGAGTGGCTCGAAGATGTATTTTGTCACTGTGACAAAAGGCGTGGTGTTGCCGGAACTGGAAGTAGAAACGGCTAAGTTGCCGGATAGTTCACTTTCAGCTTTACAAGCAAAGGTGTCTGATTTGAAAGCACAACAGGCAGCTCTTCAAGAAAAATTGAAAGACTTGGCTGCCACGGTGATTCCTGATTTGAAAGCTGCCCAGCATCAGGTACATTCTCAGATTGAATTCTCGAAAGTGGTACTCAGTACGGATGCTTTGGCCGACAATAAATTGATGTTGCTGGAAGGATGGATTCCTTCGGAACGTTTGCCGGAAATGACTGAATACCTTCATACACAGGAGGTGTATTATGAAATGGCTGCTCCGACACCGGAGGATGATGTGCCTATTCTGCTGGAAAACAAAGGCTTCTTCAGACTGTTTGAACCCATTATGCGTCTGTATATGCTGCCGAAATATAATGAACTGGACCTGACACCGTTCTTTGCTCCGTTCTTTATGTTGTTTTTCGGTCTCTGTCTGGGTGACTCCGGCTATGGCTTGTTCATGTTGTTGGCGGTGACCCTGTATCGTCTGTTTGCCAAGAAACTGAGCGCCTCAATGAAGCCCATTTTGACATTGGTGCAGATTTTAGGAGCTTCGACAATGGTTTGCGGTTTACTCACGGGTACATGCTTTGGATTTAATCTGTATGACATTCAGGTTCCTTTCTTCCAGACTTTAAAGGAAACCATTTCGCTGGACAACCAGCAAATGTTCAACCTTTCTCTGATTTTAGGAGGTGTGCAGATTATTTTTGGTATGATACTGAAGGCTGTAAACCAGACTATTCAGTTTGGTGTGAAGTATGCGATTGCGACTATTGGCTGGATTCTGATTCTGGTCAGCACGGCAGTGGCTTTTGCTGCTCCCGGACTGATGGCAATGGGAGGAACGGTACATCTGATATTATTGGCTATAGGAGGCTTGATGGCTTATCTGTATAACAGTCCTGACAAGAATATTTTTGTGAATATCGGTTTGGGATTGTGGGATAGCTACAATATGGCTACCGGTTTGTTGGGTGATATCCTGTCGTATGTCCGCCTGTTTGCCTTAGGACTTTCGGGTGGTATCCTGGCCAGTGTGTTTAACAGCTTGGCGGTAGGTATGAGCCCGGATAATGTGATTGCCGGTCCGATTGTGATGGTATTGATTTTTGTCATCGGCCATGCCATCAATATCTTTATGAACGTGTTGGGAGCCATGGTACATCCGATGCGTCTGACTTTCGTGGAATTTTTCAAGAACTCCGGTTATGAAGGAGGAGGAAAGGAATACAATCCTTTCAAGAATTAATAAAGTA
>NZ_DBEXBB010000044.1:0-34899 GCF_048170425.1 Phocaeicola sp. | reverse complement strand
TAAATAGTAGTTGGATGGTGACGAAAAAATATCAAGGTCAAGCATGAGGTGTATAACCTTAACTGGTAAGGTGATTGTTCCGTCTTTCTTATTCTTTGAAATGGTATCCTCTATATAAATTGTCTGTTTGGCCAGATTGATATTTCCGATTTTAAGGCGGGCCATTTCGGCCGGTCGGATGAAACAGTAATATAGAATGTAGCTGGCAAGTAAGAAGTGTTTGTTCTTCTGCTCGAGATAATCATGTATCATGTTCAGATGGTGTGGCTCGATAGTCTTCCTTTTTTTCTTCTTTGCCCCACGTCCTAATACGGATAATCCTTCCGTAGGCACAGTCTTTAGAAAGTTCTTTTGGCAACACCAATGACCAAACTGTCTGAGGAACCCGAGGTAATTATCATGAGTAAATGCGGTATTATCACGGTTGATATAGATTTCATCCAGGAATTGAACGCAAAAATCCTTATCGAACTGATAGATGTAAGTAATGGGGATAAGTCTCTTATCATTCCAGTCCATCATGTTCTTCAGGTAAGATGCGAGCGATTTATGTGTCTCATATCTGTATGTCCCATCCTTTAGCAGCTTATCAATGTATTGCCGGTATTTCTCGCAACAGTCACGGAACAGCATATACGCTGTGCCGTTTTCTTTTTCTATCCATGGGTTCCATCCCATGATGAGTTTTTCTGTGAGTCTCTTGATTAAGTCGTTGGCGTACTTTTTCCGCTGTTTCGGCTCGATTGCATTAAGTTTTATTCTCTTGCGCTTCATCCGACCTTCAGCCGGATCGTACGCATTAAAACTAATATAGGTTTCGCGGCCACAATGGAGTGTTGGTGGCGTGTAGCTCTTGATTTTTTCGAGTGTAGACATTTTTTTTTAACGAGAATTAAGTTGATAATTCCCGCTAAACAGTGAATAATAGATGTAAATACATTGTGCTTCTGTCCCGATTTTGTCCCGGTGTTTTAAAAGCAAATAAGGTAACTACTTGTTTGTTAAGCAGTTACCTTATAACCAGTCGGGGTGACTGGATTCGAACCAGCGACCACACGCCCCCCAGACGCGTACTCTAACCGGGCTGAGCTACACCCCGAATTGCGGATGCAAAGGTACTGCTTTATTCGGAATAACCAAATATTTTCCGCAATAATTTCTTAGTATTTTTAGATTACGTTTAAACGCTGTTTGAACACTATAAAACTTATCCCATGGTTTCGCGGTAGAAATCAAGTAGTTCGTAGATTTCTTCTTGTGAAGCGGTCTGGTTGATACGAATGTCACCGATTCCTCCTAGAAGAGTGAAATTGATGACACCACATGAGGTATTCTTTTTGTCATGCTTCATGAAATCGTATAGGCATTCGTAGTCATCGCAGGTGAAATAAAGACTGCCATAGTTTTCCTTAATGAACTGGATAGTGGTACGCAGGGCTTCTTTAGGGAAACCGCAACGAATGTGTGACAGATAAAGTTCACAGACCATCCCCCAAGCTACAGCATATCCATGAAGTACCGGATGGTTAGTCTTTAGGGCAAAACTTTCAAAAGCATGTCCGATGGTATGTCCGAAATTCAATGCTTTTCGGATATTTTGCTCATAGGGATCTTTTTCTACGATGTCTTCCTTGACTTGTACGGACTGGCCGATAAGCTTTTGTAGCAATGCGTAGTCTATGTGGCCAAAGTCAAATGTCAGTAGTTCGCTCCAGTGTGACGGCTGGCTGATAAGACCGTGCTTCAGCATTTCTCCGTAACCGGATAGCAGGTTAGGCATATCGAGGGTTTTCAAAAACTGGCTGTCAATCATCACCTGGTCGGCAGGATAGAAGGAGCCGATTTCATTTTTGAGTCCGTTGAAATTGATACCAGTTTTTCCACCCACGGCGGCATCAATCATGGAAAGCAGGGTGGTGGGGATGTTGATGCAAGCAATACCTCGTTTGAAGGTAGCCGCAGCAAATCCTCCCAGGTCGGTCACCATACCTCCTCCCAGGTTGATGAGTAGTGAGTGGCGAGTGGCTCCTCGGCTGCTAAGCTGGTTCCATACATAGGCTAGTGTCTCTAAGTTTTTATGCACATCTTCCGGACCAATAACAATTTGTTCTGCATCCTTCAGCAAGGCAATGTCTTGAAGCAGGGGGAGGCAAAGACGAAATGTATGTTCGTCGGTCAGGATAAAAATCTTGTCATATGAATGTGCAGATAACTTCTGGCTGAGTTCCGTATTGAAATTTTGGCAAATAATGACTTCTTGTTTACTCATAAGTGTATTTGTTTTGGTCGCAAATTTAGAAAAAAAGTTAGAAGAAGTCGGATGTTGGCTTACAATTAAGTATTTTTGTGCGAATAAAAAATAATCAAGTTATGAAAGGAATTTTTCCGGCTTCGTGCCGTTTGTTGGGGTATGTATTACTGTTATTGTCTGTGTTTGTTCCGTTGCTGATGTATATGTCCGGACAGGTGAATGACGCTAATCTACTGTATGTGAAACTGGGTATGAAATTAGTCATCTGGATTTCATTGTTTATGGTTTTTCTGGCCAGAATGAAAGACGAAAATGAGGAAGCTTTTTCTATTCGGCGGAAAGCGATGGTGATTTCACTTTATTTGTGGGGAATTTATTATGTGGGCGTGTTGCTGAATGCTGCTTATGAAGGGAACTTGCAGGAAGCTGACAATTCAGTAGGTATCGTGTATATGGTCATCAATGTGTTCTGTAAAGAGTTCTTGATGCAGAAGGCAAAGATTGAAGAGAACTTCAGGCAAAAATAAGTTAAAAAATAGAGGGTAGGGATTAAACCTTTTTCGTTGATGATTGTCAAAGATACAATTAATCAAATGGAAGAAAGAAGGCAATGAGAAGACTTTTATTGGGATTGCTGCTGATGGTGGGGGTAACCATTTCTGTTTTTGCACAAAGCAGCGGCAGCCGTGGAACCGTTACAGGAACGGTTCTTGATGAGGGGGATAAATCGCCTGTCATTCAGGCTACGGTACAGCTCCTTTCCGTGAAGGATAGTTCAATGGTAGTGGGAAATGTGACAAATATGGACGGGCATTTTTCTTTGTCGGTGCGCCCGGGAAAGTATTTGTTGAAGATTTCCTATATTGGGTATACTCCATTTTTCAAGCAGGTGGCACTGACTCGTAACAATCCGCGTTTGAATATAGGTAAAGTTGAATTGGCTTCGGATGCCATTATGCTGGCAGAAGCTGTGGTGGTGGCTGAGGCTCCGGAGGTGACGGCGGTGGCCGATACGCTGGTGTACAACAGTTCTGCTTATCGTGTGCCTGAAGGTTCGGCTTTGGAAGAATTGGTAAAGAAACTTCCGGGGGCTGAAGTGGATGAAGATGGAAAAATCACGATTAACGGAAAGGAAATCAAGAAAATCATGATTGATGGAAAGGAGTTCTTTGCCGATGATCCGAATATTGCCATGAAAAATCTTCCGGTAAATATTATCGATAAGGTGCGTGCGTATGATAAACAATCGGACTTGGCTCGTGTGACAGGTATTGATGACGGTGAAGAAGAAACCGTGCTCGACTTAAGTGTGAAGCCGGGGATGAATAAGGGATGGTTTGGTAATGCGGATGTAGCGGCCGGTACGGAAGATCGTTATAGTGGAAAATTAATGCTGAACCGTTTTGTCGGAGAAAATCAGTTTACGGTGATTGGGTCAATGAACAATGTGAATGATAATGGCTACCCGGGAGGAGGCGGTGGCTTCCGTGGAGGAGGTCAGAATGGTCTGACCAGCATCAAAATGGGTGGTTTCAATTTTAGCACACAGAGTGAGAAACTGGAAACTGGTGGTAGTGTGAATTATAACTACAAGGATGCAGACATTATCAGCAAGCAGGCTTCAGAAACATTTGTTTCTTCGGAAACCAGTTCTTTCAAGAATGCCTGGAATGCCAACCGTAATAAGACTACCTCGCTTACGGCCGATTTTCGTATTGAATGGAAACCGGATACTATGACAACGGTGATTTTCCGCCCGCGTCTGACATACGGAAAGAATGATAATTGGAGTGCGACAAATTCTTTTACATTCAGTCAGGATCCGGGGTATACAACCGATGTGATATTGAATGCAGCCGACAATCTTTCGTCATTGATTCCGGAAGAAAATATTGTTAATACAATTGCTCGTAACAGCCTGCAGAAAGGTGATAATTTTAATGTAGGAGGTTCGGCTATGATTAACCGTCGTTTGGGAAAGCCTGGACGTAATATTACTTTCCGTGGCTCCTATAATTATACGAACAGTTCGAGTGAACAGTTCTCAGTGTCTGAAACTGACTATTACCAGAAAACAGAGGAGGAACGGCTGGAAATTTTGAACCGTTATATCTCTACGCCTACTTTGAACTATAATTATGGTGCACGCTTTACTTATAGCGAACCGATATTTAAGGGTGGTTTTTTGCAGTTCAGTTATTATTTCCAGTACAAGCGTTCAAAGAGTGACAATTCCACTTATACAATGCCTAATGATTGGGAAATAGCGCAAGGTTATGGAGGAGATAATGTGGGAGTGCTGGATGAAAAGAACAGCAAGAGTGCACAGTATACATATTACAATCATCAGGCAGATGTTTCTTTGCGTTGGATTCGTGAAAAAATGAGTTTGAATGCAGGTGTTTTTTTCCAGCCGCAGAAATCGAAGTTGTCTTATAAGAAAGACCAGTTGGATACGGTGGCCGTACGAAATGTATTCAACTTTACTCCGACATTTGATTTCCGTTATAAATTCTCTAAAACAAGCCAGTTGCGAATTAATTATCGTGGAAGAAGCTCACAGCCGAGTATGACGGATTTGCTACCTATTGAGGATACGACCGACCCGTTGAACATTCGTCGGGGAAATCCGGGATTGAAGCCGGCATTTACCAACTCGTTCATGGCTTTTTATAATACATTTGATACAGAGAAACAGCGAGGTATCATGACGCACTTCCGTTTTGAAAATGTATTGAACAGCATTAGTAATCGTAGTACATACGACCCGCAAACCGGTGGAACTGTGACAATGCCGGAGAATATCAATGGTAACTGGAACTTGTTTGGTATCTTAGGCTCTAATACGGCTTTGCGTAATAAGAAGTATACCATCAATACCTTTACGATGGCCCGTTATAATAACATTGTAAGTTATATGAGCGATGCACAGGCAGAGAATGTGTCAGATAAGAACAAAACACGTCAGTTGTCTTTGAGTGAACGCTTGAGAGGTACTTACCGTAATGACTGGTGGGAATTCTCTCTGAACGGCTCATTGGCTTATACGCATTCGCGCAATAGTTTTCAGGAGGAGAATAATATGGATACATATCAGTTCTCGTATGGAGCAAGCACCAATGTACGTTTACCCTGGAACATGTCAATTGCTACTGATATTTCTCAGAATTCACGTCGTGGATATGCGGATGCAAGTATGAACCGTGACGAATTGATTTGGAATGCACAGCTTTCGCAAGATTTCCTGAAAGGAAATGCAGCTACGGTTAGTATTCAGTTCTATGATATTCTGCGTAATCAGAGCAATATCAGCCGTGTAATCAGTGCGGCTATGCGAAGTGATACGGAGTATAATGCGATTTATAGCTATTGCATGGTACACTTTATTTATCGTCTGAATTTGTTTGGTGGAAAAGGTGCTGGAGCTAGAATGGGTGGTCATGGTGGTCCGGGCTTCGGTCCTGGCCCGGGACATGGACCTCGCAGATTCTAAGGTTGCATATATATACCGCAAAAGTCAATTTCACTTTTGCGGTATTTTTTTTGCCTTTTTCCAAATTACTCGTATTTTTGTTGAAAACCAAGTCGAAAGATGGACATAGCAGTCTGGAATAGTATCTTTTTGGCCGTAATTTATTTCCTTTATTTTGCGGTAATACTGACAACTATCTTTGTCGTGATTCTTGACAATCGTAGTCCGGTAAAGACTATGGCATGGATTCTGGTTCTCTTTTTTCTTCCTGTAGCTGGATGGATTCTGTACTTGTTTTTTGGGCGTAGTACACGTAAGGAGCGCCTTATCAGCCGGAAAGGCTATGCTCGTTTGAGCAAGCGCTCTATGGCGGCTTATCAGGAACAACCGTCCGTAATGGCAGAACATGGCAAACAGCGTTTGTTGGATTTCTTTTCGCGTGTAAATAATGCGCTGCCTTTCTCTGGAAATAGAGTTGCAGTTTATACGGATGCCGTTTCCATGTTATCGGAATTGTTGAAAGATATTTACAGAGCTCGTCATCATATCCATCTGGAGTTTTATATTTTTGAGGATGATGCGGTAGGTCGGTTGGTTAGAGACGCCTTGATTGACCGGGCTCGTGACGGAGTGAAGATACGGGTATTGTATGACGATGTGGGATGCTGGAAAGTACCTCATGATTTTTATGAACAAATGCTTTGTGAAGGCATCGAAGTCCTTTCGTTCCTGAAAGTCCGTTTCCCAAGATTTACTAGTAAGGTGAACTATCGCAATCATCGGAAGATTGTGGTAATAGATGGTTGTGTGGGGTTTATTGGTGGGATGAATCTGGCAGAACGTTATGTGAAGGGATTGGGAAAAGGAAATTGGAGAGATACACACGTCAGACTGGAAGGAAAGGTGGTGTACGGATTGCAGACTGCATTCCTTACTGACTGGTATGCTATTGACCGTACTTTGCTCACTTCAGCAGAATATTTTCCTCCAATTGTAGTGAAGGGAGGTGTGCTGGGGCAAATTGTGACTTCTGATCCGGTAGGTGAATGGAAGGATATTATGCAAGGACTGATGATGGCTATCTGTTCTGCCCGGAGATATTTTTATGTGCAGACTCCTTATTTCTTACCGAACGAGGAAGTGATGACCGCTTTGCAGACAGCTGCATTGGCAGGGGTTGATGTGCGGCTTATGCTTCCTAAAAGAGGGGATACCTGGCTCATTCATAAAGGTTCGCTATCTTATCTCTCGGAGATGATGAAGGCAGGGGTGAAAATTTACCTCTATAAAAAGGGATTCCTGCATTCTAAGTTGATGGTATGTGATGACGAATTGTCTACAGTGGGGTCTACGAATATGGACTTTCGTAGTTTTGGGCATAACTTCGAGGCTAATGCCTTTTTTTATGACAAAGAAACGACTATGATTTTAAAAGAAATATTCCTGGCCGATCAGAAGGATTGTTTTCTGTTGTCAGCCAGGATTTGGGAAAAACGTTCTTGGAAAAATAAGATTACTGAATCGGTTGTGCGTCTTCTTGCTCCTTTACTCTGAAGAAGGAAAAGTTGACACTTCCGTAATGGCGGTGCTCAAAAAAGCAGGGATGATTCTCAAAGCTGAGGTCTTTTCCATGCTCCAGAACGAAAATACCTTCCGGCTTGAGCAGGTTGTGCTGAAATATCAGGTCGGGTATGCTTGCCAATTCTTTCAGGGCATACGGAGGGTCAGCAAAGATAAAATCAAACTGTAGGCCGCATTTCTCGATGTATTTGAATGCATCGGCTCTTAAAGGGATGCACTTGTCCGTTTTGACCTCGCGCATGACTTTGCTGATGAAGGCATGGTGCTGCGGGTCTTTCTCTACAGAAATAATCTGATCGCATCCTCGTGACACAAGTTCTATACTGATGCTGCCCGTTCCAGCAAACAAATCGAGTGCTGTAATTCCATCTTCAAAGTCAATGTAGTTGTTGAGCACATTGAACAGATTTTCTTTGGCAAAGTCAGTCGTAGGACGTGCCTTGAATGTGTGGGGGACGTCGAAACGTCTCCGTTTGTATATTCCGCTTATTACTCGCATGAGATTAAAGATAGCATGTCAAATGGAACTTCTTTGATGCGGCTCATTGCTGAGTCGTTGAATTCCATCTGAGGATTAATGATGAATAGTTTTCGTATGTATTTTTTTAGTCGCAATGGTAATTCTTCCCATTGTGGAACTCGATTGTTTCCACAAATGTATAATTGGTCATCTTCTTGATTGTAGCCAGCTTGTTGCCAGATGTTCAACAGATAATAGCATGAATCATTCAGACCGGAAATAGGGTAAGTGTTCAGCAGTAGTAGTTTTTCTTTTTCGAAGGCTATCACTTCTACACTTTCGGGATGGAAGATGGCAAATAATTCGCGGCATTCACTCGGTTTTACCTTATGTGCGAGGTATTCGGTAAGTGGACTTATGGAGGCAAACAAACGAGCATTGGGGAAATGTTCTGTCAGGAACAGATGGGTGAGCTTGTCCAATCCAAAAAGAATGACGAGGTTGCTCTTTCCTAAAATATTACAAAGTACGACTTCGTTATTTTGTGGGGGCAGGTTCTGATAGAACAGAAGGTCGGTCTGTTCGTCTTCATACAATTCCAACGGAAGTGTAGTGTAACGCGAAGTATGAATAAGAATATTAACCTGCTTGAAACGATGCTTCAGCTCTTCTGTCTCTGTCAAATAAGCTTTTACATTGGCTGCCATTGAGCGCTGTGTATTGACTGGCGAGGAGCTGAAATATACTTCCTCCGATTGCTGAGGATGATAGATAGAAAAAGAAAATCCATCCGTACTCAGACGGATGGATAATATATACTGTTCTGATTTATTAAAATCAATAAGTTGGGCCATAGGATTATTCCCAGTTTCCTGCATTGTTGTTCGGCTGTTCGATGTCACCAACTCTCAAACCGCAATATTTACCCAATTTTGACTGCATGTCTTTCAGGTTAATCAATTCCTGGCTGTTCAAGTCACCCAAGTATACATCGTATGCAACCTGTGCCTGGAACAAGTTCAGAGGAGCACCAGATTTTGTAGTATCCTGACGGATAGCCATTTCAAATTTAGCTCCGTTTCCGTAAGGAACGTATGCCAAAGAGTCAGGATTAAATCCTTTTGCAAAGATAGTATCCATTACAGCTACCCACATTGTATCACGACGGAAGTTCTGTAAGCCTTCTTTTTCAACTTCGCTCCAGTTTCCAGTTTTCTTAGCCTTGTTAATCAAGTCCATAGCCTTCTTTTCTGTCATACCGTTGTTCAACTGATCATCTGTCAATGAACCCACTTTCATGATGAAAGGAAGTTTAGCAGTCTTTACGAAAGTAATCAGGCTGTCGAAGTTTGCTGTATAAGCACCGTTATGAACGGTACGATATTCCTGCTGAGCCTTACGGATGTCAATCAGGCGGGCAATAATTGCTTTTTCTCTGGCTTTTTTCGCATTGTCAAAGTTGATAGGGCCCATAATACTGCCATAGCATATATATACCAAGCAGATAACGCAGGCGGCTAACACAAGATTAAGAACTGTTTTCATGATAATATTGTTTTTTTAGTTTATATTCGTAGCGCAAAAATAAGTAAATTAGTTGAACCACGTCAATCTTACGTAAACTTTTTATACTGGCATTATGTTAAATAATGATTTATCGCAACAAATTAAGCGAAATTTTCCTTATAAACCAACAGAAGAGCAGGAAAATGCGGTGAAAAGTTTTGTCGAATTCCTGTTTTCGCCTTTTGCTGACAGTGTGTTTCTGATGAAAGGTTATGCCGGCACGGGTAAGACTACATTGACATCTGCATTGGTTCGTACGCTTGATTCATTGCAACGGAAAGTGATTTTGTTGGCTCCCACAGGAAGGGCAGCCAAAGTCTTTTCCGGATATGCGGAACATCCGGCTTATACAATTCACAAAAAGATATATCGCCAGAGAGTCTTTTCGAATGAGACGGATAATTTTGTGGCTAATCAGAATTTGCACCGAAATACGCTGTTCATTGTGGATGAAGCTTCCATGATTGCGAATGAAGGACTTTCAGGCGGCCATTTTGGTAGCGGACGTTTATTGGATGATCTCGTGCAATATGTATATAATGGATTGGGTTGCCAGTTGATGTTGATTGGAGATACAGCACAGCTTCCGCCGATAGGGGAGGAAGAGAGTCCGGCGCTGTCTGTATCGGTATTGCAGGGCTATGGACTGGAGGTGACAGAGTGTGTGCTTACAAAAGTGGTACGACAAACCGAAGGTTCCGGCATCTTGTCGAATGCGACGGCCTTGCGTGAAAGGATTGTAAATGAGGATTTCTTTGAATATCCTAAAATCAGTTGTAAGAACTTTCCTGATATACGTATCCTTTCTGGAAATGAACTGATTGAAGCCATTGACGAATGTTATGGTCATGTGGGATTAGATGAAACTATTGTTATCTGTCGCTCCAACAAGCGGGCTTCTCTATATAATAAAGGTATAAGAAATTTGGTATTGTATAGAGAAGATGAACTGAATACGGGAGATATGTTGATGGTTGCCAAGAATAATTATTTCTGGGGAGCAGACTGTAAGGAGCTTGATTTTATTGCAAATGGAGATGTGGCTGTTATACGTAGGGTACGGCGTGTTCGGGAAATGTATGGTTTCCGTTTTGCAGATGTAGTGCTTGCTTTTCCTGATTATAATGGGCTTGAACTGGAAGTGAAGATTTTATTGGATACCCTTCATTCGGAACAGCCTTCATTGTCGAAAGAAGAAAATGACCGTTTGTTTTATGCCGTATTAGAAGATTATGCCGACTTGCCGACCAAGCGGGAACGAATGAAAAAAATAAAGGAAGATCCTTATTACAATGCGCTACAGGTGAAATACGCGTATGCTGTTACGTGTCATAAAGCACAAGGTGGGCAGTGGAAAAGAGTCTTTCTTGATCAAGGCTATATGGCGGAAGAAATGCTTTCGCCGGATTATTTCCGCTGGTTATATACAGCTTTTACCCGTGCAACGGAATTATTGTATCTGGTGAACTGGCCGGAAGAGCAGACGGAAAAATAATTATAGGGTTGGATATACAGAATGATGATATTTTATTGGGCATATATAAAGGAAAGGCTGTCCTTCTTAAAGTGGAAAGACAGCCTTTCGTTGTGTGATTTTTTTTATAATAGTAGATTATTTAATGACGTTTAGTTCTTTTCCTACTTTAATAAAAGCTTGAATTGCTTTGTCCAGATGAGATTGTTCATGACCGGCAGAAAGCTGTACGCGGATACGCGCCTGGTCTTTCGGCACTACTGGATAGTAGAATCCTGTTACATAAATGCCTTCTTCCTGCATGCGGGCTGCAAAATCCTGTGACAGTTTGGCATCATACAGCATAACAGCGCAGATAGCACTCTGTGTAGGTTTGATGTCAAATCCGGCAGCAATCATCTTGTCGCGGAAATAGTTGACGTTACTCATCAGCTTGTCATGCAAAGCATTGCTTTCTTTGAGCATGCGGAACATTTCCAAACTTGCTCCTACGATAGCTGGTGCTACGGAGTTAGAGAACAAGTAAGGACGAGAGCGCTGACGCAGCATATCGATAATTTCTTTCTTACCAGTGGTGAATCCACCCATAGCGCCACCAAAAGCTTTTCCTAATGTACCTGTAAAGATGTCAATCTTATCGTATACACCAAATTGCTCTGCCACTCCGTGTCCTGTAGGACCTACCACTCCAGCAGAGTGTGATTCGTCTACCATTACGAGGGCATTGTATTTTTCTGCCAATTCGCAGATTTTGTCCATTGGAGCCACATTACCATCCATAGAGAATACGCCGTCAGTGGCAATGATACGATGACGCTGGGCTTGCGCTTCCTGAAGACAACGCTCCAAATCTGCCATATCGGCATTGGCATAGCGATAACGTTTAGCTTTACACAAACGTACACCATCAATAATGGATGCATGGTTCAAGGCATCTGAAATAATGGCATCTTCTTCTGTGAAGAGAGGTTCAAACAAACCACCGTTTGCATCAAAGCATGCGGCATATAAGATGGTGTCTTCTGTATGGAAATAATCAGAGATGGCAGCTTCCAGTTGTTTGTGAAGGTCTTGTGTTCCACAAATGAAGCGTACGGACGACATACCATAACCATGAGTGTCCATGGCTTTTTTTGCTGCCTCAATCAGGCGTGTGTTGTCCGACAAGCCTAAATAATTGTTGGCACAGAAATTAAGCACTTCCTCTCCTGCGTTGACTTTGATGTCTGCACGCTGTGGAGTGGTTATTACACGTTCTTTCTTATATAAGCCGGCTGCTTCTATGTCGGCAAGTTCCTTTTTAAGGAAATCTCTAAAGTTTGTATACATATATTGATATTAAGGTTTTGCTTATGCAAAGATGCAATTTTTTTATTTAGAAAAAAAGAGCTCGCATATTTTTATTTCATTTATAAGAACTTTTGTATATTTGCTTCGCAATTTAAAAATCTAGCTTGTAAATGAAAAACATTTTAATAATTGGAGCAACTGGACAGATAGGTTCAGAACTCACGATGCTTTTGAGAAAGAATTATTCAGGTAACGTAGTGGCTGGTTATATTCCTGGTGCTGAGCCTAAAGGGGAATTGAAAGAATCAGGTCCTTCGGCTATTGTGGATATTACGAATCCGCAACAAATTGCCGATGCGGTGAGTAAGTATCAAGTAGATACAATCTACAATTTGGCTGCATTGCTTTCTGCAGTAGCAGAAAATAAGCCTCAGCTTGCCTGGAAAATCGGACTCGGAGGACTGTTCAATACGCTTGAAGTTGCTCGTGAAAAGCAGTGTGCAGTATTTACTCCGAGCTCTATCGGCTCATTTGGTCCTGGTACTCCTAAAGACAAAACTCCTCAGGACACGGTACAGCGTCCTAAGACCATGTATGGTGTGACAAAAGTTTCAGGTGAATTATTGAGTGACTATTATTTCACTCGTTTTGGAGTGGATACCCGTTCCGTACGTTTCCCGGGATTGATTTCGTATGTGACTCCTCCGGGTGGCGGTACTACAGACTATGCCGTAGATATTTATTATTATGCAGCTAAAGGTGAGAAATTTGTCTGCCCGATTGCTGAGGGTACTTATATGGATATGATGTATATGCCGGATGCCTTACGTGCAGCCGTAGAAATTATGGAAGCAGATCCGACTAAGCTGGTTCATCGTAATTCATTCAACATTGCTTCTATGAGTTTTGAACCGAATACGATTTATCAGAATATCCGTAAATATCTTCCGGAGTTTGAAATGCAGTATCAGGTAGACCCATTGCGTCAGGCTATTGCAGAATCTTGGCCGAACTCACTGGATGATACATGTGCCCGTGAAGAATGGGGCTGGAAACCTGAATATGATTTGGATGCTATGACCAAGGATATGCTTGCAAAATTGAAAGAACGTTTTGGACGTTAATCGTTAATAAGTTTGATAATACATAATCGAAATCCCCTCACTCTCTCTGATTGCAGACAAGAGTGAGGGGATTTTGTGTATAAGAATTTCTTTTGTTAGAATATACTTTGGAAAAATGTCTTGATGGCTTCTGGCTTTATGTAATGAAGTGTATGCTCTTTTAATTTTACGGAGTCCATAAGACAATGTAGCCCTTTATAGCCGTCCGCCGATTCTTTCAACACTTTTTCTGTATAGATGTTTTCTACTTTTGGGTTTTTCTGACTTTCCGGTTGATTTTTAAATTGACCAATATAGACATTTTCTTCAAAAATATTCCGGGTAGAAGATGTAAAATCAAAATGGCTAGGATCTGCTGCGTAAAAGATATTTTGACGGAAACAAGTACTGTCAGCATATCCATCCCAAGAGTCGGAAGTTATCATTGTTCGGTCTATTATGTCAGAAAGCTTTTGGTTTACATGGATGATATTGCGTTCGATTAATGTCTGCTTTACGGGACCAGCTATGTGGATACTAGGGGAGAACATCCCTTGGCGTGTTTCTTTTGGGCGTATTCCATCTCCTATACTGATATTGTATCGAACGATGCTTCCGATGTTGCCACAATTATAGTCTTTGGCATTTCCACTGTTGCATACAAGTACCATTCCTCCGTAATTATCGTGACTATAATTATATTGTATGACTGTGTTCCGGCAATTATAGTCGGAATCAAATCCTTGTGCGTCCCAGGGAGCTTTATGTCCATATACTTCGTTATATTGTATGGTGGTATTGTCACAACTCCATGGCCATATGCCTGCTGCTGCTTCTGTCATTGGAAGTAAGTCGGGCGAATCGCACATGAGATTATACTCAATCAATGTACTGTCACAACCTATGGGAACAATACCGTCGCCGGGTACTTCTTCAATTAGATTGTTCCTTATAATTGTATGCTTGTTGGGATACCAGTTTTTACGGTTGTAATAACCGTTCCATATCATTGCGTTACGTTCACATCGTAAGATATGACAGTTCTCAATGGTCAGACTATCAAAGCGTGAGCGGATGCTGTCTCCTCCGTTTACAATCAGAATACCGCTTCCTCCTCCTTCTTCTTTGACAAGAGAGCCGTTGACATCGCGTATGGTAAGATTATTTATTCTGATATTATGAGAAATGCCGTAATTCATGCATTCTATTTTTAATCCAGTACGTCCGGCTTTTCGCTCTTTCCCGAAATTGCTGATTTCGATATTTTGAATTGTTAAGTAGTCAGAGTTGAAAATACGTACGGTATACATGGATGTGTCATTTCCTATAATACATGGTTTTTGATTGCTTTTACCGTATGCGTCAATGAGGATGGGAGATTGTGAGAGACCTTTTCCTGTAATATCTAAAATTCCTTTAAAGGTTTCTCCTCGTTTTAATAGTAGCTTATCTCCTTCTTTAAAGGATGTCTTTTTTACTCGTTCCAATGTTTTCCATGCATTGTCGGCTGAAAGGCCAGAGTTCATATCATTTCCATTAGTTGCATCCAGATAATAGGTTTGTGGAGGAGTGCTACAGCCTGCTATAAAAAATAGGGATGTTATAAGAATGGCTTTTTGAATTGTATGCATAATAATAGCAATAGGTGAAATTAAAAAGTCACAGGTCGGTGTAGACACTCCTGTGACTTTTGTATGATGATTTATTTTAGATTCTCATTCAAGTCAGTATCAAATGATGGGATTGCTGCATAGTTACGTGATTCATCCCAAGTTCCGCTCATTTCTACCCCTTCTTTCAGAGATATTCCTTCTGCCACTTCTACTGGTGTATTGGCTTGACGTGCAGCAAAAGTGTTTTTTAAATCATCCATACGGAGCTGATCATTAGCTCGAACTACTAATGCCGGGTAATATCCAGCTACTTCGTATCCATGTTCTTTCCAGCATTTGTTTGCAAATGTGGTTGGATCGCTTGCATAGTTGTTGGCATTATCTACTCCTGCTCCGTATGCACGGTCTAAGACTTTTTGTAAGCATTGTTTGGCTTCTTCGTTTACAGAACCACTACGAGCTTGTGCTTCTGCATACCACAAAAGAACTTCACTATATGAAACCATATAAAGCGTTTGGCTACAGATGCCATTATTCATGGTGTATTCTCTGTCATTATAATCATTCATTGCACTGCCGTCGTTACCTCCTCCATAAAGTAAGGTGCGGAACATCGGATGACATTCACTCAGGATAAAAGTTTCATTGTTGTCTTTTTGGTACCAGTCGATAAACCGATCCTTATAGGTATTTTTTTCAACTAAAATTTGGCCTCCATTGCTTCCATAAATGGCGTCTTTACGTGGCCCTTCTGGCATTTCTTTCCAAAACTTGATTTCGCCTACTACATCTCCCCATCCACCATTGGTAACAGATTCGTAAGCTTGACATACTGAGTTCCAAGAGTCTAGTCCAGACCATCCCCATGGGTTATCTTTATTAAATTTTACGGCAACAACTCCTTCTTGTGAGTAAGGATTAGATACATACATGAAGCGATCCTTATAGTTCGTTTCTAATTTATAGTAATATGTATTATTGTTTACCCCTTCAATGACGGATTTGGCTATTTTTGCAGCCTTTTCATAATAAGAAGTCTGGTTGAGTGGATAGCCTGCACGGGCCATATATACAGCTGCTAATACAGCTTGGGCTGCACCTTTATTGATGTAATTATTTAAACCATCTGCAATTCGCGGTGCTGTAGTATATACCTCAGGAAGAATTTTTTCGGCTTCTTCCAAGTCTGTGCATATTTGTGTATAGATTTGTTCTATAGTTGACTTGCCGACAGTAAAGTCTAAGTCTGTGGTTAATATGATAGGCACTTCTCCATACCAGCGAACTAATTTAAAGTAAGCTACCGCTCTCCAAAATAGAGCTTGTCCTTTTCCTATATTGATTTCTTCTTCACTGGTAGGAACTTTTTCTATGTTGTTGAGAATGAAGTTAGCAGCTTTGATAATCGCATAATTGGTATTCCATGCAGTTTTTGCGTCTGCATTATTATTATTGACTTTGTAACTGTCGAATTCTCTATATACGTCTTTGTTGCCACTGGTAAGAGCTGTGATGTCGTCACCCATCCAGTTTGGAGACAGACTATGACTGCCATTGATGGAGTATTGCACTTGTGCGTATAGAACGTTGATAGCACCATCTAAGTCATTTTGTGACGTAAAGTAATTCTCAGGAACCATCTGTCCTTTGGGATCTTCAGTCAAGAAATCGCTACAGGAAGTCATGGCTATTGTACATGTCATTAATGCACTTATAAATATTTTTGTTTTCATATTATCAATCTATTAGAAGTTCAATGTGTTGTTAATATTAAAAATTCATCTTTATACCAAAGGTAAAGGTTCTAGGAGTTGGATAACCACCTATATCCACACCGCTACTAACATCTACACTTTTTGAAGAATCATCTGTAAAGGCAGAAGCTGTAGGATCCATTCCTTTGTATTTAGTAATGGTAAATAGATTCTGACAGCTAACGGACAAGCGTATATCTGCAAATTTTGTCTTTGATTTTGGGAATGTATATCCTAGACTTAAATTGGCTAAACGTACATAGCTGGCATTTTCTACCCATTGTGTGGAGTTTGCATAATTGGTACCTCCGTTCAGTAAAGAAGCGAATTTAGCATTTTCTGGATTGACGTCCCAGTTGTATTCATATGCTTCTTTGGTATTGATGAATGAGGCATCTGATATTGAAGTAGACATTGCATAACGTACTAAGTTCAGACGGTCCATTCCAAAGGCACCAGTTAGGAACATACTCAAATCCCAGTTTTTATAATTTACTGTGTTATTCCATCCAAATGTGAAGTTTGGGTTCGCATTACCGATTACGGTACGGTCTCCTGCATCGATGCTTCCATTTTCATTTAAGTCAGCATATACGTTTTTACCATCTTTGCTGATGCCTTCCCATATATATCCGTAGAAAGAACCAATGCTGTATCCCGGCATAACAATTGTGGCTTCGTCAGCCATTTTATCTGCAGGAGTCTTTCCGTAGATGTATTCATTGCTACCTAAGTTTTTAACTTCATTCTTCAGGTATGTTCCTGTCAATGTAGAATTCCATTGCCAATCTTTGGTTTGAATTAGACGAGCATTGATGGAGAAATCAAGACCTTTATTGTCGATACGTCCTACGTTTGCTAAATAGTTTCCACCTCCATTATATCCAGGAATTGGCTCTTGCATTAAGCAGTCAACCGTACGTTTGTAGAAATAGTCGAATGAGAATGAGAGACGTTGCTTCCATATTGCAAATTCTACTCCCAAGTCAAATTGTTTGGTTTTTTCCCAAGTGACATCTGGGGTTGGAAGTGAAGTTGGCCAGTAACCATAATACAACTGTGAAGGTGTTCCATAGTTCGTATAAGCTTGTCCCAATAATCCAAGAGTAGAATATGCTCCGATTCCTTGATTACCAATTACACCATAGCTGGCACGCAGTTTCATGTTTTGCATAGCCTTAAAATCTTTCATGAAAGGTTCATTGCTAAGATCCCATGCTATAGCAACAGATGGGAAGTATCCCCATTTTTCTTTGCTGAACTTAGAAGAACCATCAGCACGGAAGGTAGCCGTTAGTGTATAACGGTCATTGTAGTTATAGATGACACGTCCAACACCGGATAGAAGAGTTTCTCTTGAGTAACTGTTACCGAGAGTTTTAGTATTTGCCATATTCACATTCCACCATCCTACAGCTTCGGTAGAGAGGTTGTTCCCACCAATATTCATGTTGCGATATTCAGTAGAAGTTGCTTCCCAAACGGCTGTAGCAGTCAGATTATGTTTCCCGAATTTCTTCATGTATGTGAAATTATTTGTCGATTGTAACATCATTCGGAAGGCATCGCTGTTTCCCATGCTGCTGATAGCAGTAGGGCTGGCTTTGGCAGAAGAGAATGAGTAGGATTTATTATCTTGGTAATCGAATGCGTTTGTTGTAGTAAATGTCAGACCATCTATGATTTTAAACTGTAAAGACAAATTTCCAGTAGCAGCGTAAGTTCGAAGTTCGCTGTTTGAGGCTGCGATAGCCCCTAACGGGTTACTTCCTGTAGTGTTTTTCCCTACATTGTATTTACCATCTTCGGTAAACATATTCATCGTTGGATCATAGTTTAACGCATTGAATATTGGGTTTGTCTTACTTGCAATATAAGTATTACCATTTCTTACTCCATGATTGAACTGTACATCTGTAGTGATAGTAAGCCAATTTGTTACAGCAGAATTCAAATTGACACGTGCGGAATATCGTTCATTATCAGAGTAACGTAAAACACCTTCTTCGTTTACATAGTTGGCAGAAACATAATATTGTGTTTTTTCGCTACCGCCTGAAATTGCAAGTTTATAATTTTGTACCAATCCAGAACGGAACATTTCATCTTGCCAATTAATTCCTTTTTTGCCATTTCTGAGAGCATCCATTTCGTCTGTAGAATACCCATTTCCTGGATACCAGAAATTATATGCTTCCGCATATTCATATGGGCTGAGCATGTCATAATGTTTGTAAACATTTGATACACCTACTGTGGCATCAAATGTGATTTGTGTCTGTCCGGCAACTCCTGTTTTTGTCGTGACTAATACGACGCCATTGGCACCTCGAGAGCCGTAGATTGCAGTTGACGATGCATCTTTTAAAACTTGAATAGATTTGATATCGTCTGTATTTAGTCCGCTTAACCCACCTTCACGGACAATTCCGTCCACTACATACAGAGGTTCGTTGCTTAGATTCACGGAATTTGCACCACGTACACGAATGCGAATGTCTCCTCCGGGGACACCGCTGTTTTCTACTTGCACACCAGAAACTCGTCCTTGAAGAGCTTCTGAAATTCGGGTAACTGGTTGGTCTTTGAATGATTTGTTGTCCATTACAGCAACAGAACCAGCCAAGTCAGCTTTACGTACGGTTCCGTATCCTACTACTACAACTTCATCCAATGTTTCTGCATCTTCTTTTAAGGTTAATTTTAAAGATAATCCGTTGCGGTCAACTTTTATTTCTTGATTTTTATAGCCGATATAGGAGATATTCAAGGTTGCTCCTGCATTCACTTCGATTGTGAATTTCCCGTCTAAATCCGTAATTGTTCCGTTGGAAGTTCCTTTTTCTATTACGCTGGCTCCAATAATTGGTTCTCCGTTTGCATCACTTACAACTCCTGTAACTTTGTACGAACTGTTTTGTTGAATACTTGTTGCTTCGCTTGTTGTGTTAGCTGCTATATTTGCTGAATAGGATAATAGCAGCCCTAATGTTAACAATTTGCTTACGTTTAATTTTTTACGTTTCATAATATTAATGTTTAAGTTCACTCCTTTGCAATTGGATGTCACAAAAATAATTTTGCATGAATGATATGATGATGAAAAAATAGCAGAAAAGGATAAATACTAAAAAATCATCCTTTTCTGCTATCTTTTCATCCTTTTGAGGATAGGACGGAAAACTTATTTGTCATCATTTTCTTTGTTGGCTGCGTATTCTTTAGGTAGGAAACCAAATTTCTTTTTGAAGCATTGGCTGAAATATTTTGGATCGTTGAAACCGACGGAATAGGCCAGTTCTGAAACACGTATTTTTTTCTTTTCCTCTAATAGTCGAAAGGCTGCTTGTAAGCGTATGCTGGAAATGAAGGTTAGAGGCGTCATATCTGTCAGTTGTTTCAATTTTTCACTCAACGCACTTCTAGACATTTGCATTTCTTGCACAAAAATGGTTGTATCAAATTCCATGTCGCTTAAGTGAGCATTTACACACTCAACAGCCTTTCTTAAAAATTCTTCGTCTTGACTCGTATAATCTAATTGTTTGGCTTCAAATATTAATTGTTTTCTAGAATCTCCATTGGAGGATTCTTTCTTCTTAAGGAGATTTTCAATTTTGGCGAGTAAAACAGATATATTTAAAGGTTTACATATATATCCGTCAGCTCCTACTTCATATCCAGCTATCCTGTCCATATCGCTTGTTTTAGCGGTCAATAGGATTACAGGTATATGCTTCGTTTCAAATTTTTCTTTAATCTTTTTGCATAATTCAAAGCCATTCATTCCAGGCATCATCACATCAGATACAATAATATCTATTTTTTTATCTTCCAGTTGGAGTAAGGCGGTTTCTCCAGATGAGGCTTCAGTAAGGTCAAAGTGATCTGTCAGAATACGTTTCATCACACTACGCAGGTCATCATTGTCTTCTACGAGTAATAATGCCGGTTTCTGCCTGGGAACAATTTCATTGCTTGGCTCGTGTTGACTTTGTGCTATTGGTGTATTAGAGATGGGACGAATTGGAGGCGCAGTCTCAGAAATTTCCCAATTTGTATCATCTTCTTCAATTTCTTCTTTACTATAAGCTTCCTTGTTTATAGGGATGATGACAGTAAAAGTATTTCCTGTTTCTTTATTACTGTTAACTTTAATTTCTCCATGATGTAATATGGTTAGATCTTTAGTCAAGGATAGTCCTATACCTGTACCAATGGTATGAAATCTGCGATAGTCACCTTCATAAAATCTCTCGAATAAATGTTTTAGCTTATTATCAGGAATTGGTTCTCCCGGATTATTTATACTGATTAGAAAAAGTTTCTGTTCATTGTCATAAGTTTGTGATATTGTAATAGTCTTGTTTTCAGGAGTATATTTGGCTGCATTAGACAATAGATTATAAACTATTTTGTCAAGTTTGTCACGGTCAAAATAGCCTTGATACTCTATGTCGATATTCGAAAATACAAAATGTAGATTTTTCTTACGAACAAGAGGTGAGAAGGCTTGTGCAGAATGTTGTAGGAAAGTTGTTAAGTTACCATAGGAAACTTTTAATTTCTGTCTGCCGTTTTCTACTTTCCTAAATTCTAGTATTTGAAGAATTAATCGTTTAAGTCTTAATAAATTATCTTCTATTTCCGGAAGAGATTTATGAACCTCAGGAAAATGTAATTTGATTTCATCTATAGAAGCTGAAATTATGGATAATGGAGTCAGTAATTCATGGGTTATATTCGTAAAGAATTGTAATTTGCTATGGTTGATTTCTTCATTTTTCTCGCGTTGGATATTGGCGAGTTCCACCATTTGTTGTAGTTTGATTCTTCTTTTTATGATTTTGTAAGTATACCATATGCATAGAATAATGATAATAATATAGATGCAATATGCCCACCAGGTAAACCAAGGGGGAGGCAGTATGGTAATTTTGATGGAACGGATGTTATTTGACCACAAGCCATTGGGATTGCTGCCTCTTACGGAAAAAATATAAGTCCCAGCAGGTAGGTTATTATAAAATGCTGCTGGATGATATCCTTCGGTAGAAATCCATTGGTTATCATATCCTTCCAATTTGTATTCATACTTATTTAAAAGAGGATTTATGTAGTTCAATACGGAAAATCCAATACTGAAATTGTTCTGTGTGTGGGAAAGTGTGATATGCTGGGCATACCCCAGGGTTGAATCAATTATTTTTCGCTGTTCACTGACTGGCATGCGTGAAATGGGGGTATCATAGATTTTTAGCTCAGTTAATACAACTGGATATGAAACTGTATCATATTTGATTTCTTCAGGAAAAAAGCTGTTTATACCATGTACCCCACCAAAATATAACTTCCCATCTTTTCCTCTTGCACAAGCATTTCGGTTGAAAATATGATCTTGTAGTCCATCTTCTGTAGTAAATACCTGTACGCTTTTCTTTGTTTGCCCCTTATGAATGTGAATCATTTCTGAAGTAGTAGTAACCCACAATCCTTTTTGATTGTCTTCCAATATACATGATATAACTTCTCCTTTTTTCATATTGGTCGGTAATGCATACTGGAAGCAATCTTTTTCAAGATTGTAAATACTAAGTCCTTTCCCGTTTGTTCCTGCCCATATTGTATTATCACTGTCTATATATAATGTCATGGCTCCGATTGATTTTGCATTTTGGGCTTGGATGGTGTATTGTTTGGCGATAAAATTATTATTGTGGGGAGTTAACTTCCATATTCCAGAATTGGGCGTTGCAGCCCAGATATTTCCATCCTTATCTTCTTGTATACGGAATATAGACTCTTTTTGAGGAATAAATGTTTTATTCTCAATTAAGTTATTAATGGCATACATTTTTCTTTGTTTGTCAAGTAAAAAAATGCCACTTCTTGTTCCTAGCCATATATTTCTTTTAGAATCTTCGTATACGGAGTATATACAAACATCCGTTAATTGTGGGTGTGATTCAATATTGATTTCTTGTACTTTTTCCCCATCAAAAATCCATAGTCCATCATCCCATGTGGCAAAACAATACTCTCCATTATCTCTCAGTTGAATGATTTCATTGACTGTAGATATAAGAGGTAATTTTTGAAAGGCATCAATTTGGTTGTATGGAATGACTTCCTGAGTTTGCATGTTATATTTGGCGAAACCAAATCCCATGATTCCTATCCATATCCAATGATTATCGATAGGGCAAATAGCTCTTACTGATGCACTAGGAAATATTTCTCTTACGGTTTTTAGGGAGTTTAGGTTAAATTTACGTGTATTGGTATTGGCAATTCGGATTCCTCCTCCAAGCATGCCTACCCACATTAATCCATCTTTGCTGGATAGTAATGCATCTACTTCATTAAAAGGTAGATGCCCACTTTTATTGCTTGGATAATAATTGGTAAACGTTCCATCTTCTGATTCAATAATGCTGAGTGCACTTCGGGAGCCTATCCATATTTTACCTGTGTTTTTATCTTGAGTAATGGCGTAAATGATGTCGTCTGCAATACTTGACGGATTATTTTTGTCGTGAGTGTATCGGATAAACTCGTAGTGTTGCATGTCATAAGGATTTTGCATTTTCAAAAGCCCACATCGCCATGTGCCAATCCATATATTTTCGTCTTTATCTTGAAATATGATATGCGCTGACTTGCTTGAGCATACATTGTGGTATGTATATAAACGCTTTTGTGTGGGATCGTATCGAAAGAGTCCTTGACTCCAGGTTCCAATCCAGACATGCCCTCGTTTATCTTCTAATAAAGACTTGACATCAAAATTTTGAATGGTTTGGTATAACGTAAAGTTTTTTTTATCTTTTTTCTTTATAAAGAGCCCCTTATTAGTACCAGCCCATATTGTCCCCTCTCGTGTGCATGCAACGGCTTCCACATTGCTGACTTGAGGATTAGGCAAGTGTATTTTTTCTATGGTTTCACGTTTTTTATTTAGCTTGTATAAACCATTGTGTGTGCCAATCCATAAATTGGATTGATTATCTTCTGCTACTATATTAATGAATCCATCAATTGATTTTTCCGTATTTTCGGATTCGGCATGATAGATTTTGGTGGAATATCCATCGTAGCGTACTAATCCATTATAAGTGGCAATCCATATATATCCTTCTTTATCTTGAAAAAGATTACGAATTTCATTGGTTGGGAGTTGTATAAGGTTTTTCAGTGGAGTGAAATTAATATCTTCAGTAGTTGACGGTATTCCCCAACAATAGATAGAGAATAAAATATATATTTGGAATAGCAAAAAAGTTTTTTTCATATCAGGGTTAAATAGTAATCTTTGCACAAATGTAAAAAGATTATTCTCAATATAAAAAATAAAATAGTCTTATAGTAATGATTTGTATTATAAATGAGATGAATAAATGATTCTATTTTTTGACAGAATTGTTTTATGCAGAGCAGCTGTTTTATCCTACCTTTGTAAGGTATCTTAAAAATTAATATCAATGAAAAAACTATGGATGGTGCTTGCCTTATGGGGAGCTTTAGCAGCACAGCTGCATGCACAATGGAAGCCGGTTGAAGGACGGATTAGAACGCAATGGTCTGAACAGGTAAATCCTGATAATGTATTACCAGAATATCCACGGCCTATTATGGAAAGAACAGAATGGGAAAATCTGAATGGCCTTTGGGATTATGCAATTATAGAAAAAGGAAAACATAGCCCTTCTGTTTTTGATGGGAAAATTCTGGTACCTTTTGCTGTAGAATCTTCTTTGTCGGGAGTAGCTAAAACAGTAGGTGCAGAGAAAGAGTTGGTCTATCGTCGTTCGTTTGACGTTCCTTCTTCTTGGAAAGGGAAAAGAGTCCTTTTGCATTTCGGAGCAGTAGATTGGAAAACTGATGTATGGGTAAATGATGTAAAGGTAGGTAGTCATACCGGAGGATTTACTCCTTTCTCTTTTGATATTACAGAAGCTTTGCAGGGAAAAAACAATACTTTGATGGTAAAGGTATGGGACCCGACAGATAAGGGTTACCAGCCAAGAGGAAAGCAGGTATCGCGTCCTGAAGGTATATGGTATACTCCGGTGACCGGAATATGGCAGACTGTCTGGATGGAACCTGTCAGTGAATCGTATATCCAGGATTTACGTATTACTCCCGATATTGATAATTCCTTGCTTTCTTTAAAGGCCTTGGTAAAAGATGCTACTTCGAAAGATTTGGTAGAGGTAAAAGTCTTTGATGGTCAGCAGTTGGTAGCGCAAGGAAAAAGTATTAATGGAGAATGTGTACAGGTAGCAATGCCAGGGAATACTAAATTATGGTCGCCCGAATCTCCTTTCCTTTATACGTTGAAGGTTTCTTTAAAGCAGGGTGGAAAACTGGTGGATGAAGTGTCCAGTTATGCAGCTATGCGAAAATATTCTTCTAAACGTGATGCAAACGGTATTGTACGTCTGGAGTTGAATAATAAGCCGTTGTTCCAGTTTGGTCCTCTGGATCAGGGCTGGTGGCCGGATGGATTATATACGGCTCCTACGGACGAGGCCTTATTGTACGATATACAGAAGACAAAAGATTTTGGATTTAATATGATTCGCAAGCATATTAAAGTAGAGCCTGCACGCTGGTATACCTATTGTGATAGGTTGGGTATTATTGTATGGCAGGATATGCCCAGCGGTGACCGTAATCCGGAATGGCAGAACCGGAAATATTTTGAGGGCACTGAAATGAAGCGAAGTGCAGAGTCGGAAGCTTGTTACCGGAAGGAATGGAAGGAAATAATGGATGTATTGTATTCTTATCCTTGCATTGGCACATGGATTCCATTTAATGAAGCTTGGGGACAGTTCAAAACTCCGGAAATAGTGGAATGGACCAAACAATATGACCCGACTCGTCTGGTAAATCCTGCCAGTGGAGGTAACCATTACACTTGTGGGGATATGCTGGATTTGCACAACTATCCTGCTCCGGAATTGTATCTGTATGATGCACAGAGAGCGACAGTATTGGGTGAATATGGAGGCATTGGCTGGGTAGTACAGGGACATATCTGGGAACCGGACCGTAACTGGGGATATATTCAGTTCAATTCTTCTAAGGAAGTGACAGATGAATATGTGAAATATGCGGAAAAACTTTATGATTTAATACCTCGCGGCTTTTCTGCAGCAGTATATACGCAGACCACAGACGTAGAAGTGGAAGTAAATGGTTTGATAACATACGACCGTAAAGTAATTAAACTGGATGAAAAGCGAGTTCGTGAGATTAACCGTAAACTATGTGAATCTTTAAACAAATAAGGTAAAAAGATAATATGATACAGAGGGGAAGAGAATTCTGGGGTAGAATACTCTTTGCCCCTCTGTTCTTTTTGAAAAATATATACCTTTGTAACTATGATGAAAAAACATACTGTATTATATAGCATAATTATATTGTTACTTTTCTTTAGCTTTCCGGAAGTAATAATATCTTCTTCAATGTCTTATTATTTTCGGACATTGGGTATCAATGATGGCCTTTCGCAGAGCACTGTAAATGCAATACTGCAAGATCAGAAAGGATTTATGTGGATAGGAACGAAAGATGGCTTGAATCAGTATGATGGACAAGAGTGTAGAGTTTTTCAGAAAGAGAATTCTTCATTAGGCAATAATTTCATTACAGCTTTATATGAAGATTGTGAGGGATATATTTGGGTTGGAACTGATGCGGGAGTATATATTTATAATCCCGTTCAAGAGGCATTTCAGTTTTTAGATACAGAAATTGTATCTTCAGGTGAAAAAATTACACGTGCTGTAACTTGGATTACATCTGATTCACAAAATAATATCTGGATTTCAAGTTGATAATCAGGGTTTGTTTTGTTATAACAGTGGAAAAAAGAATTTGACAAAAGTTGTTTCTTGTGGAGAGTCGGGAATTGCTAATGTAACTCATTTCTGGTTTTATGCAGGTCAGTTGTGGATTGCTCGTTATGAGGATAATTTATATGTTTCGCAAGACAACTCTTCTTTTAATGCTTTTAACGATATAGATGGAGAGGGCATTTTTAAAGGCCTTGTAATTAATTCTTATGTAGAAGGGTTGCATAATTGTTTGTATGTGGGGACTTCCAAAGGTTTGATGGAGATTAATTTGACCTCTCGTAAGGTAAGGAAGTTATTGGATGAATATGTGCGTGACATTTGTTTCCGTTCCGATACGGATTTGTGGATTGGAACAGAGCAGGGATTGTATATTTATAATATAGAAACAAATGAGTATGAGCATTTGACTACGCCGGATATAGATGAACGTTATGCTCTGTCTGACAATGCAATATATAACGTATATAAAGACCGTGAAGGGGGAATGTGGGTCGGTTCTTATTTTGGAGGACTAAGTTATTACCCTTGTCAATATACCTATTTTGAAAAATATTATCCTCGTGAGACTCTCCAGCAAATGGGAAGGCGCGTTCGGGAATTTTGTGCCGGAAATGATGGTACATTATGGTTTGGTACGGAAGATAAAGGGTTGTTTAATTTTGATCCTAAGAATGGAAAGATAAAACCGTTCCATCATTTGGAGCTGGGACATAATATTCATGGTTTATGTTTGGATGGAAACACTTTGTGGGTTGGTACTTTTTCTGATGGGCTGAGCCATATTGATTTACGCACAAATACCTTGAAGCATTATAGCAAAGGAAATGCACTTAATACATTGAATTCCGATAATATTTTTTCTGTATGTAAGACTAGTACCAACGATATTTGGATTGGTACAACTTCAGGTTTATTGAGGTATAATCGCTTGTCGGATGATTTTCTACGTATAAAAGAGTTGGATAATGTTTTTGTTTATGATATTCTTGAAGATAGTTACGGGAAATTGTGGCTGGCAACTTATTCGGATGGAGTCTTTTGTTATGATTTGCCTCAAAATCGTTGGAAACATTATAAGTGGATTCCCGAGGATAGCACATCTTTGCCTTATAATAAGGTAATTAGTATATTTGAAGATAGTCATAAAAGGATATGGTTTACTACGCAAGGCGCTGGTTTCTGTCGTTTCTGTCCGGAAACTGACAATTTTGTTTGCTATGATATGACTGATGGATTTCCTAGTAATATTGTATATAAAATAGTAGAAGATAATGAAGGGAAATTGTGGTTGACCACAAATAAGGGTTTGGTGTCATTTTATCCGGAAACGGGTGCCAAACATATATATACTACAGCTAATGGATTGCTTAGTAATCAGTTTAATTATCAATCAGGATTCAAAGATGATAAGGGGACGATTTACTTAGGAAGTATTGATGGATTTATAGCTTTTAATCCTTATGAATTTGTTGAGAATAAACAAGTTCCTTCATTGGCATTGACCGATTTCTTCTTATTTAATAAACGTTCTCCGATTGGCGTAAAGGGTTCTCCTCTTTCTAAAAGTATTACTTATTCAGATGAAATTGAGTTGAGTGCAGAACAAAATTCATTTTCTTTGAGGGCTGCCGTATTGAGTTACCAGGCTCCTCTGTCAAATGTAATAGTCTATAAGTTGGAAGGATATGATAAGGAGTGGTATACGTTAGAAGGTGGAAATTCGAAGATTAGTTATTCTAATTTACCTTATGGTTCATATACATTAAGAGTTAAAGGGGCCAATAGTGATGGTATCTGGAGTCTTCAGGAACGGATATTGAAAATCAAAGTGAATCCTCCTTTTTATCTTTCTTGGGTAGCTTATACTATTTACGGTGTTCTGTCAGTCTTATTTATCTTGATGGGGGTGTATTATTTCCGGAAAAAGAGTCAGCGGAAGCATTTGCGGGCGATGGAAATTTTGAAATATGAAAAAGAGCGTGAATTATATACGGCGAAAATAGATTTTTTCACTAATGTGGCACATGAAATACGTACTCCTTTGACTTTGATAAAAAGTCCTTTGGAGAATGTGTTGGCTTCAGCTCATTTGGATGAAGATATAAAAGATGACCTTGAAATTATGGATTTGAATACCAATCGTTTACTGGATTTGGTAAATCAGTTGCTTGACTTCCGTAAGACGGAAACAAAAGGTTTCAGGTTAAATTTTATGGATTATAATTTATCGGGTATTTTACAGGCTATTTATAAACGTTTCACTCCTCTTGCTCGGGAAAAAGGTTTGGAGTTTACAATAGAAAGTATAGATGATTTACATGCTTCGGTCGATAAGGAGGGATTTACGAAGATTATAAGTAATTTGTTTACCAATGCAATTAAATATTCTGATACTTATATTCATGTGAAATTACGTTTGGACAACGCTTCCAATTTATTGATTCTGTCTGTAGAAAACGATGGAGTAATTGTTCCGAAAGCTGAACGTGAAGAGATCTTTAAACCTTTTAAGCAATATCATGAAGAAAATACTCATGTGCAAGGTACCGGTATCGGACTTGCATTGGCTCGTTCTTTAGCAGAATTGCATGGGGGAAAATTATCGATGGATGAAGCATTGGATTGTAACCGTTTTATTCTTCAGCTTCCATTGTGTCATGAACAGATATTAAATTTGTCACATACAGAAGAGGAAGAGCCTGTTCCCGCTGTAGGTTCAAATGTGGTGGAACCGCTTTCGCAGTCAGATTCCTTCCGCTATACGTTGTTGATAGTAGAGGATAATGCTGAGATGCGTAAATTTTTACAGAAACAGTTGGCTGAATCTTATAAAGTGTTTGTTGCATCCAATGGAGTTGAAGCTTTGAAAATTTTGCAGACTTCTATTGTGAACTTGGTTCTTTCGGATATAATGATGCCTGAAATGGATGGTTTGGAATTGTGTAATGTAATAAAGTCTGATTTGAATTACAGTCATATTCCTGTTATTTTATTGACCGCTAAAACCACTTTACAGTCAAAGATTGAAGGAATGAAAGCCGGAGCCGATGCGTATGTGGAAAAGCCATTCTCTATGGAATACCTGAAAGTTTGTATTTCGAATCTGTTGAAAAATCGTGAACAGTTACAAGCTACCTTTGTCCATGCACCTTTTGTGCAGACAAATAGTATGGCAATTACTAAGGCTGATGAAGAATTCCTGAAGAAATTGAATGAAATTGTACAGGCCAATATTCAGAATCCTGATTTTAGCTTGTTGGATATGGCAGACCAGCTGTGTATGAGTCGTTCAAGTTTGAACCGTAAGATAAAAGGAATACTGGATGTCACACCGAATGACTATATTCGCATCGAACGATTGAAAAAAGCAGCCCAGCTTTTAAAAGAAGGAAATTGCAAGATTAATGAAGTGTGTTACATGGTTGGTTTTAATACGCCATCTTATTTTACCAAATGTTTTCAGAAACAATTTGGAATGTTACCTAAAGATTTTGCAGGAGATAAATAATCGATTCTTTATCAAAAATGTTTTTTATGCAACGAATTTGTCATGAAATATAAGAAACATTTCATGACAAGTGTTGTGTGCTCTATTATTTCCTTTTGACAGTATTGTAATATGAAATGAGCGTATTTTTCTCCTTGTTATGTTATGGAAGGCCTACATTTGCACTGAATCAATAAACTAATAAACTATGAGAATAAAAAGAAGTCCTTAAAATTTTATGTATTGCAGTTAACTTTAAATGTATTTTGTAGAGTGAATTATTCACTTTGTTTTTTAAATCTAATCTATCTGTTTTAAACAATGGCAAAAAAACTATTATTTCTGTTTTTTACATTCTTTACATTAAATATTTATGCTCAGAATGTAACAATGACCGGTACAGTAGTTGATGTAGAAAATCTTCCTTTGATTGGAGTTAATGTGATTATAAAAGGAAGTACAGTGGGAACAACTACAGATTTGGATGGTAACTTCTCTTTAGAAGGGAAAAAGGGAGATGTACTTGTTTTTTCCTATATTGGTATGGTGTCTCAAGAGATAACGTTTAAAGGACAGCCTTTAAAAATTGTTATGAAGGATGATTCGGAAGCTCTTGATGAAGTCGTTGTGATTGGTTATCAGTCTGTGAAAAAATCAGATCTTACAGGTGCTGTAGCAGTTGTAGATGCTAAGGAAATGAAAAAAAGTGCAGCTGGAACAATTACTAGTCAGTTGCAAGGTTTGGCGACAGGTATTAATGTTCGTAGTACCGGTAGAGCTGGTGAAGATGCTTCTATAGAAATTCGTGGAGTCGGTTCGTTGAGTGATAATTCTCCTTTGTGGATTGTAGATGGAATGATTACCAATCCTGGAGTAGATTTTAATCCAGCGGATATCGAATCTATGCAAATTTTGAAAGATGCTTCTGCTGCAGCTATTTATGGTTCTCGTGCTGCTAATGGAGTCATTATTGTAACGACTAAGAAGGGTAGCAAAGGCCCGATGAAAGTTGGTGTTAGTGTAAAAGAAACATTAGAATGGAGTCCGAAATATGATCTTATGAATGCTGCTGAATATAAGAAGTATAATGATATGGCTTATAATGAGGCTATAAAAAATGGAGTAGGTAGCATTACTTCTTTACAGCAACACTCAGATTTTGATACTAATTGGCAGGATGAAGTATTTAAAACTGCTTTAGTTCAAGATTATAATGTGTCTTTGTCTGGTGGTGGAGAATCTGGAAATTATTATGTATCAGCTGGATATTATAATAATGATGGAGTTTCTTATGGTAATAGTTTTAATCGTTATAGCTTTCGTGTAAATACCACAGGCAAGAGGGGATGGTTCTCTTTTGGGGAAAATTTAGCTTATTCATTGACAAATAAAGATCCTTTGCAGACCAATCCTTATAATGATGTCATGCGTATGATGCCTACTATACCTGTGTATGATGAAAATAATCCAGGAGGCTATGGTTATGGAGATGCTGCTAAATATAATACCTTTGGAACTAATCCGATAGCACGTGAGAATCTGGAAGAAATGGAGGAACGTCAGAATCGTATAAATGGTTCCGTATGGCTGGAATTTAAACCTTTTGATTTCTTGTCTTATAAGTTTAATGGAGGTATAGATTTATATTTCTATGAAAAGTCATGGTTTAGAGGAGAAGGTAACTGGACACAGAATCAGGAACATCGTGATCCGGAAAGTCAGAAACAACGTGACAATACATATAATATGCTGATTGAGCATACCTTGAATTTCAATAAGGATTTTGGAAAGCATCATGTAGATGCCGTTGTTGGTACCACTTATCAGAGTCATGAGTGGGAAGGATTGTGGGCTTCACGTTTGAATTTTCCGTTAATAAGTGATGAAGAATGGTTGCATGTACTTGATGCAGGAAAAAGCAATCAGCAAAATACAAATAGTATTAGTAAGAATGCAATGATTTCTTATCTGGGTCGTGCAAATTATATTTATGATGATAAATATTATTTTACAGCTACTTTCCGTCGTGATGGTACTTCTCGTTTGTCTAAAGAAAATCGTTGGGGTAATTTCCCTTCTATATCTGCTGCATGGAGAATCTCTAAGGAAAAATTCTTTAAATCATCTTGGATAGACGATTTGAAAATTAGAGGAAACTGGGGGCGTCTGGGTAATTCATCCATTGGTGACTGGGATTACTTAGGTACAATTAATCAGAGTTTGGTGACGATTATAGGAGGAGTACCGGTAGCCGGAGCTGCACAAGTAAAACTGGTAAATAGTAATTTGGTTTGGGAAACAAAGGAGACGATGAACTTTGGTTTGGATGCAGCATTTTTAAACCAGCGTTTAAATGTTAGTGCTGAATATTATATATCTAAGACATCTGATGTTTTGACAGATATGCCGATTGCCTTATCTACAGGTAATCAGGGTGGGGCTCCAAAAGCCAACGCTGCAAGTTTGAAGAACTCAGGTTTTGAAATGACAATAGGTTGGAGAGATCAAGTGTCTGATTTTAAATATAATGTTAGTCTGAATCTTACTACATTAAAGAATGAGGTGACAGATTTAGGTTATGATAAGCCTTATTTGATTTCTGGCCAATCTATCAGTAAGCCGGGCGAGCCATTAGCTATGTTTTATCTACGGAAAACAGATGGACTCTTTAGAACACAGGAAGATATTGATAATTATGTAAATTCTAAAGGAGAACCTATTTTAATAAATGGACAACGTCCACAATTGGGTGATGTAAGATATGTAAATGTTGATGATGACACAAATATTACAGATAATGATCGACAAATCTGTGGAAGTCCTTGGGCTAAGCTACAAACTTCTTTAATATTTAATGCGGAGTGGAAGAATTTTGATTTGAGTATGATGTGGTATGGCCAATTTGGAAACAAGATTTATAATGTAGACAAATGGCAGGGACGTTTGTTCTCTGATAATTCAAATTATATTCGTTTTGAAAAAGGAGAAGAACCTTATCAGGAGAATCCATCTTCAAGCACCCCTCGTATTATCTATGGTGACCAGCGAAATTCAATGGATAGCGATCGCTTCCTGGAAAACGGTTCATATTTTAGATTGAAAAATATTTCTGTAGGTTATACATTTAAAAAGTCTTGGTTAAATAGTTATGGAATTGATAAACTAAGATTGTATGTGACTGGAAGTAACTTGCTTACTATTACAGGGTATAGTGGCCTGGATCCGGATTTTGTAAATACAGATGTGTGGAATAGAGGTACTAATGGATTTGCTTTCCCTAATACTCGTTCAGTAATGTTTGGTTTGGATTTGACTTTTTAATTGATTTTGATATGAAAAAAATATACAACTTTTTGTTAGGTAGTGCATTGGTCTTTTGTACAGGGTGTAGTGCTGATTTATTAGATATAGACAATCCCAATGAAGTAACTATATCTACATTCTGGAATAAGGCTGCTGATGCAGAAGCGGGTGTAAATGCTTGTTATAGTGCCTTATATAAAGAGCCTACATGGATGCGTTGGCTTTCTTTCCGTTATGATTTGTCGTCGGATGAGGGATGGAGTTCTTCACCTTGGATTGAGTTAGGAGATTGGACGCGATTCCTATATTCTAACTATAATTTTAATGAAGGTAATAATCAGCATTGGGAATATTTCTATATGGGTATTTTCCGTTGTAACCAAGTGTTGAAATATGTACCTGCAATTGATATGGACGATACTGAAAAGAAGCAAGTTTTGGCACAGGCGTCGTTCATGCGTGCATTGTGGTATTTTCAGATAAACTTACTTTGGGACAAAGGTACATTGATATTGGAACCTGTTGATGCCGGTTATCGTCCGAAAGATGCTACGGAGGCTGAAATTTGGGCTCAAGTGGAAAAAGATTTACTTTACGCTGCTGAAAATTTGCCAGATAGTTGGGATGCAGAGAATTTGGGACGTGCCACTCGTGGAGCAGCTAAAGCATTACTTGGGAAAGCATACATGCAACAGCATTTGTATGATAAAGCAAAAGAACAGTTGAGCTGGTTAATAGAAAAGGAAAAGACCGGTTTGTATGGTTTAATTGATAATTGGGTAGATAATTTCACGGACTTAAATGAAAATAACAAAGAGAGTGTTTTTGAAATTCAATTTGATGATAAGAACAAAGGTGATACTGGAAATAATGCTAGTATGGCTACCGGTTTTCAGAGAACACAGTTTTATGCTCCTAGTGGAATCGGTTGGGGAGATGGAAAAGCCAGACGTTGGTTGGTTGATGAATATCTAAAAGAGAAGAGGATTGATGGGGAAAATGATATTCGTCTGTATAACAGTATTTTGTATCATGGATTTTCTTTAGACTTTCCTAATGAGTCAAAGAAATATTATAATATAGCAGATGCGGATGCTGATGAACAGTGGAATAATTGGGGAAAAGATCCGGAAGACTGCTATATACGTAAATATAATACTTCTTATTATCGTGAAAGAGAAGATTATTTTGCACGTAATAATTATCGTATCATACGTTATGCAGATATTTTGTTAAATTATGCAGAATGTATTGTTGAGACAAATGGTACGGTTGCTGAGGCTGCTAAGTATGTAGATCAGGTACGTGATAGAGTTGGTTTGGCTAAGTTGAAAGATAGCCGATGGGCTGCTTGTCTTAACTCTAAGGATGCTTTCCTAAAGCGTTTACAAATGGAGAGAACTTTGGAGTTATGTTTCGAGGGATGGCGTTGGGCTGATTTGAAACGTTGGGGAATGTTGGATACACAAGAAGGTATCAATGAATTGAAATCTCGTGATGCAGACTTCAACAATTTTGTGATTGGTAAACATCGTCGATTACCTATTCCTCAATATGAAATAGATCAAAGTGATGGGCAGTTGACTCAGAATCCTATGTATTAATTATTTATTTCCGTCCCCATTTGGGGACGGAAATACTTTAAATTTAAAGATTATATGAAAACACATAATAAA
>NZ_DBEXBB010000043.1:0-13555 GCF_048170425.1 Phocaeicola sp. | reverse complement strand
TTCCCATGTCCAACAGATTACGTCCGTCATACAGAATCTCCCCGCACTCCGGAGTAAGCAGCCCTACAATACATTTCATCAGTACCGTCTTTCCAGAGCCACTCTGCCCGATAATCAAATTGGTTTTCCCGTTGTCAAACGAAAAATTAATATCCTCAAGAACTGTACGTCCTTCAAATGATTTGCATATAGAATTTAGCTGTATCATCCCATCAACAATTGTGTAAGTATCAAATCTGAAAACAAAATCAAGACACTGCTTGAAACCACAGAGTCCGTACTGGCCTTACCGACCGCAATAGAACCTCCTTCTACCGTATATCCAAAATAAGCAGACACACTGGCTATGATAAAGGCAAAAAATAAGGATTTAATAAAGCTACACCAGATATACCATTCCACAAAGCAATACTGTAAACCATATTCCAAATCCGTCGCATTCATGATACCGGCAAACCAGGCTGTACAGAAAGCCCCTATCACTCCTGCAAAGATACTGAAAATCACCAGAAAAGGAATCATGGTCATCAATCCCAGAATCTTTGGAAGAATCAGATAAGAGGCTGAGTTTACTCCCATAATTTCCAGTGCATCAATCTGCTGTGTCACCCGCATCGTACCAATCTCCGAAGCAATGTTCGACCCAACTTTTCCCGCTAAAATCAAACACATGATAGAAGACGAGAACTCCAGCAGCAAGATTTCACGAGTGGTATATCCCACCACGAAACGCGGCATCCAAGGACTTTCAATATTCAATTTAATCTGAATACAAATTACGGCACCGATAAAGAAAGATATCAGCAGCACAATACCAATCGAATTGATACCCAATTGTACCATTTCATTCAGGTATTGCTTAAAATACATTCGGAAACGTTCCGGACGGGAAAATACACGCCCCATCAACATGAGGTATTTTCCGAGGTTTGTAACAGGCTTTATCATATTATTACAATCATGTTTCCCGCAAAAGTAGTGCTTTTTAGCTATATTATAATAAAAGACAGGAGGATTTTCGAATTAAGAACCACAGAAGCCAAGATTTTTACTACTTTTGCACGACTGAACAGCAAACAAAAGGACAATGGCAGCACAAGAAAATCAAGAATCTACAACCGAAAAGTTTGAATTACCTTCAGACGGCAGAATGGTGCTACGAACCGAGAACCTGGTCAAAAAATATGGGAAACGAACAGTGGTAAGCCATGTTTCCATCAATGTGAAACAAGGAGAAATCGTAGGACTGCTCGGCCCTAACGGTGCGGGTAAGACCACTTCGTTCTATATGACCACCGGATTGATTGTCCCCAATGAAGGACATATCTATCTAAATGATAAAGACATAACTTCCTATCCTGTTTACAAACGAGCCCAAAATGGTATCGGCTACCTGGCACAAGAAGCTTCTGTGTTCCGCAAAATGAGTGTGGAAGATAATATCGCTTCTGTATTGGAATTGACCAATAAGTCACCGGAATACCAGAAAGAGAAACTGGAAAGCCTGATTGCCGAGTTCCGTCTGCAAAAAGTACGCAAGAACTTAGGAGACCAACTTTCCGGAGGTGAACGCCGCCGTACGGAAATTGCCCGTTGTCTGGCCATCGACCCGAAATTTATCATGCTTGACGAACCGTTTGCCGGAGTAGACCCAATTGCCGTGGAAGATATCCAGCACATCGTCTGGAAACTGAAAGACAAGAACATCGGTATTCTGATTACAGACCATAACGTGCAGGAAACACTTAGCATTACCGACCGTGCTTACCTGCTGTTTGAAGGAAAAATCCTCTTCCAGGGAACTCCGGAAGAACTGGCCGAAAACAAGATTGTTCGTGAAAAATACTTGAGTAACAGTTTCGTACTTCGAAGAAAGGATTTCCAGTTGAAAGAAATCAAAGAGTAAAGATTTCACATAACATAACAGGCAGCAAAGCACCACATTTGTTGTACTTGCTGCCTGTTTCCTTATTACAAACATCGAACCATGACTACTATTTAGTGGATGTCCATCCACTTCCCGTTTTCAATCGGGAAAAATATTTCTTGTTTTCATCCAAATACACTCCTCCTTTTGTTGAATAATCAGAGGGAAATACCTCTTTTATCGAACCGTCATCACTGACTATAGCAAAAACAGCACGCAATTGCGACAACTTATATTCCTGCTGCCCGGTATATTCTAAAATAAAAGGCTTCCAGGTCGGGGTATCGCTCGAAGCATCATCTTCAATAGTAAGCATAGTGCCTGGCCATGGATTAAGCGGTACAAGATCATCCACTGTAGACCCTCCTTGGGGCAGATAATACAAAAAGACATGAGTATATCCCTGGACATAAAACTCCACTTTGTACGTTTGCTCCCGTGCACGCGACTTATACACACACCGCAAAGACATTCCTGCAGGAGCATTACTGCTATTCTTGATACGATAACGGCCAGCTGAAAGATTGGCTCCTGCAAACTTCATGAACTGCAACCAGTAACCTTCTTCTGTACCACTGGCGCCAAGAGCAGGGGTTCGTGTCCAGTAATAGCCGGCACGGGCATCTCCTTTCTTTACTCCGTCGGAGTACATACGGGCACGAGGGAAACGTACCATTCCATATTGTCCGTTGTCAAAATAGGCATCCCAGTAGTCTTTTCCCACTTGATTCACCAGTTCTGTATGAAAATCCTTATCAGCCTGCAAGGCTGCAAATTCACTGACATAGGGCACTCGAAATCCTTTCGGACACATTTCGTCCGATACAGACGGCACATACGTCCCATCAACGTCACTCGACTCCATGGCCACACTGAAAAGTGCCCCTTTTGATTCATCTCGAAACGGCCAACCTCCTCCTGACAGGAAAGAACTTCCATCCTCTTCCTCAATATAGTAGCCCGAACTTTTGGCACCCAAGTTGCGGTCCAGCCAATAATTGTTTCCCATAAGGACAACTTCATAGTAATACCAGCCAGAATCCAAAGTATTCCCTACTACATGACTAACGACATTACTTGAACCCATATCTTGAAAAACACCTGTATGATACAAATCATAAGCATAAGTTACAGTCTGACTGCCATCTCGACTGGTAAGTTTGATGCGAAATGCGTCTTTCCCCACACGATAAGCATTCTCTACAATCTGCTCATTTTTTACTATATCCAGCAACTCGTTGGTAAAAGTAAAATATTTGTCTGTATCACTTGGACCGCCAATAGTTCCATTCGGAAGATTATCAAGACTTCCCCCCCTGTATTTGAAGTGCTTCCTGACCAAAAACGGAGTTTTCCCTTGTAATCATCAGCCAGTTCCACCTCCCATTTCCAATCCTTATATTTATTAACTACCTCGTTTGTAGTTTCCAGTTTATATGTGTAGATAAAGCGCATGTAATCTGTCATGGGAGCATGGAAACCTTCCGTACGTATCAAACCATTCATTGCTTCGGCAGAGATACCGAACGAAAGACCTGTTCGAACAGGAAGTGATGGCATTGTAAATAAAAATTCCCGGCAGTGAGAAATTCTTTTCGTACTACCGGGAATTCTTGTCAAGGCTGAAAGCTTGTAGCCAATAAAAATCCATGAGCCGGAACAGACACCGTTCCTTTCAACTCTCTGCCAGTCATATAATCATATTTTACACCGTCTGGCAAAAGAAGTGGTCCGGTTTCCTTATCTCCAAAGTTACCAACCACATACATTTCCTCAGCCCCATTCTTCAATGTCAGGCTACGAGGAGTAGTACTCCAGTAGTTCTCCGTTACATTCCATGAAAATATCGCATCATTCTGAAACAAGTCCTTATGCGTTACCCGTAAATTCAGTAACTTTGCATACACATCATATAAACCTTTTCTTTCCGGTTCCGTATAATATTCCCAATGCAAAGGTTTCTTTTCCATTTTATTGTCTTCTGTTCCCAGCGTCACATCATAGCCCAGTTCTCCAAACTGCCAGATCATTTTCGGCCCCGGCATAGTAAAGCAAAAAGCTGCATTGACAGCCAACTGACTCATCCGGACAGACAAGTTCTTCGCAATTGCTCCATTTCCATAGGTTAACGCCTTATAGGCCACCCGTTCTACATCATGACTTTCCATGAAACCCACATAACCCCCGTACTTCATTGAATTAGTTCCGGTGTAAAGACAGCTGAAATCACTGTATTCCTTCCATCCCATTCCCGACTGACAATAAGCATTATTGGCATCCCGCCACAACTTCATTCCATATCCGGCCAGTTCCTTTTCTTCTTCATCACAACAAAAATGTTCCAGAATCACTACAGCCTCTGGTTTAACGGAAGTCACAACATCATAATACTCTTTCAGGATTCTGATACGTCCGGCATCATAATCAGCCACCGTAGCCTCAGTACATTCCCTTTGTGTCAATCCTTTAGTAAGGTCAAAACGAAAACCGTCAATATGGTATTCATCCAGAAGAAACTCCAGATTCCGCTTGACAAACGACCTTACCAGCTCCGATTCATGATTAAAATCATGGAACACGCTATAAGGATGAGGAGCATCCACATTAAACCATGGGTTGTTTTCCGCTGTCTTATTATCTGTCCGGTTCCAGTAGAGTTTAGCAAATGGCATGCTTCCCGTGGCATGATTATATACAACATCAAAGATCACAGCCAATCCTCTGGCATGACATTCATCAATAAACCTCTTATACATATTTTTGGTTCCATACGCTTTATCCAGAGCAAAATAGAAACAAGGATTGTATCCCCAACTGTCATTCCCATCAAATTCCTGTACAGGCATAAGTTCAATGGCATTCACCCCTAACGACTTGAGATAATCAAGTTTACCTAAAGCGCCACTAACATCAGATGTCTCCGTAAAGTCCCTTAAATGCAACTCATAGATAATCAGATTATCCTTATCTTTCAGACTAAATTCATTCCTCCACGAATAAGGTTCTTGATTAATCTTGAAGGCAGAAACAATACCTCTTCCCCCCTCCGGATAGACTCTTTCAGAAGACGGATATACCGATTCCGGAATATACTTGTCATTATCGGGGTCGAGAATTTTCTCTGAATAAGCGTCTGCTATACGGATAATCTCTCCGTCCTGCATGCCCGTATAATACTGAAAGCGATATTCCTTATCAGGATCAAGACCTGTCAGTGTAATCCACCAGCACCCTTTCGCATTATCCCTATACATTTGGGAAGTTTCATCATTGGCCGGTGTCCAATCATTGAAATCTCCCACAATGTGTGAAAAATCCTTATGCTTACCGTTCTTGTCTTTGTCATAAAACGCAAAAGTAACGCTGTAATCTGCATTGACATTGATTCCCTCTCTGGTTCCTGCCGGCATAGCCTTCTCCTTTATGGGCGCAGGCTGAAACATCTGATACTTGTTGTCCGTTACCTTTATATAAGAGTCCGTATCCATTCCCTTCTTGGTTCCGTCTTCACTGCGTATCACAATTCCAAGCTCATTGACAGGTGTCTCACCCGAAGCAAACCATTCACGTATGGAAGGGGATAACGAAATTGACCAGCAATTATCACCTTTCGCTGTCATTTTGCATTTATCAATATTTTCATTCCATTCGGCAGGCACAAACAGCCATGCCTCCTCATTCACAACTCCGATATGCAAGTATACATCCCCTTTATATCCGTAAAGGTCAGACGACTTTGCAGCCTTAAAGGTAATAGTTAGAGGCTGATCCGCATCAGGCTGTTCAGAAGAAAAACTTAATCCTCCGGGCACATCAGCCGGAGCTGTTTGTACTATATTGTCTTTATCCGAACAAGACAGCCCCCAAAAAACACACGACAAAAGCAATAAATATATAACTTGAATTTTCATATACCAGTATTAACAATAGGGAACAAAAAGGGGTATACCTGAAAAATTCTCCTGGCACACCCCTTAAAGTTCACTAATTCTGTTTATTGAGCAATCATTTCATAACTGTAATCGGGAGTTGAAAGATCCACTACAATCTGATAGGTTCCGGCAGAGACAGATATATCGCCACCCTTGGCCGCCAGCTTGCCTTCTCCTTCACCCGCGCCGAAATCACCATTGGGCACATTCCATTCATCATTGGCACGAAACTTAATCGCACCATCCGTCAACGTGACAGTGGCTTTCAATTTCAGGTCGGCCTCATCGTACGTCAAATCGGTGTCGGTATCCCACTGTCCGGGAGTCGCATTGCCTATCACACCAAAATTCATGATGTCCGCACTCCATGTCAGGTCCTTGATATTACACTTCACATAATAATAGCCCGGCTCGCTTACAGTCAGGTTCTCCAGTCCGTCACCTACAGTCATTGAACCAGCCGGAGTGTCATCTCCCACTCCATAAGCTCCGTCCCAACTGGCATTAGGACAAATCTTGAATTGACTGTTCAGATACACATATCCGGCATAGTCACCCGCCATTTCTCCCTCATCATTCTTAACAGGATACAGTTTCCCAATCACCTCAGCCTCGGGATTCCATCCCTGCTGGTCACCGGCAATTCTAAGTTCTGCAGGTCCTTCCAAGGGTGCCTCTGGCTCTGGTTCATAAGGAATAATGCGCCAGTTTTCATTGTCCTGACAACTTACGGTCAACAAGCAAAAAAGAAGTGCCGTCAATATATAATTAAAATTCTTCTTCATGATTCTTAAAACTAAAAGTTAGACAATATTTTTATTTAGCATAGCCCGGATTCTGAGTCAGATTCTTGTTCACAGCCAGTGTGTTGGCATGAATCGGGAATACCTGCAGGTACTTTTCAGTTTTCGGGCGATAGGTAATGGCATCATTGAAGTGACCGAAACGGACCAGATCCTGACGTCTCCATCCTTCCCAAGCCAGTTCCAGCAGACGCTCCTTCAACAGGTTGTCAAGAGTGGCCTCTACATGAGACGCACCGACACGATTACGCACTTCATCCAGGTCAGCCTGTCCGCTCTGCCCGTTGCGTACCAAGGCTTCCGCACGCATCAACAAGACATCGGAGTAACGGAACAGCACCCAGTCATTATGCGGACATTGCCCGTCTTCCGTAGCCGTCGCATCATCAGCATACTTATACATACGTGCTCCTGCTGTCTTCATGTTTGTATCTCCTTTGTCAAACTGGAGCTTGATGGCCATAGGCTTATATTCCAGAGGCTGCCCCGTATCACTGTTGATGATTTCCTCACCGTTAACGACTACCCTGCCGGTATAATAAGTCAGATCCAAACGCGGATCGGGGTTGGCAGTATCATAACCAAAAGCCCTCATGGCTTCAATGGTAGCAGACGCTCCATTCCATCCTCCATTACCAAATCCCAACGCCTTGCCTACATCATAATGCCGTGAACGTACCAGATACATATTGCGGGCCTTATACAATGAGGGGTCCATTGGAATTACAAAAATATTTTCTTTTGACCCTTCATTGTTGACCACAAAGTTTGACAGGAATCCATTCGTTCCTAAATTCAACGCATAGCCACAAGCTTTCACTTTATCGCAATAAGCTACAGTAGCCTCCCAACAATTCATTTCTTGACCATCCACCGTAAACTTAATATTCTTTCCATCCGGACGAACATTGTCTGTCCAGTCATTGTCGGTGTAAACCTCCGCATTCAAAGCCAACTTAGCCATAAGGAAATAAGCAGCAGCTTTCGTCATACGTCCATAAAACTCTCCATTTTCCGCACTCTTGGCATCTTCCAGCAGTGGAATAGATTCTTCCAGTTCCTTTTTTACAAAGTTGAACACATCAGTTCTTTCTGACTGTTTTACATCTGCCATCTGAGTAAGTGAAGATTCCACTATAGGTACACGTGCAAACATATCCAGCAAGTAATAATAATACATGGCACGAATGGCACGCACTTCTGAACGGTAAATTTCGTAATATTCGTTCTCCGGGTCTTGCTCCTTCAGGCTGACCAGCTTATCAATAGACTGGTTACATTGCACGATTACACCGTACAGATAATCCCACGTTCCGATAATCAGGTCATTATTCGTACCCCAGTTATGCGTAAAAAGGTTTCTCCACAATCCGCCATCATCCCAGTCACCGCCACGAGTCGGCAAGATAGCCTCATCAGCTGTAAAAGTATTCAAATCATACAATCCGCGGTCAGTTCCAGCCAATCCAGCACCTCCAGCATCTGCTCCAATCTTGGTATAAAGATTAGCTACTGTATTCAAATAAATCATTTGCGGATTCTTGTATGCCTCTTCTTCCGGCATTTGATCTACAGGATTCTCTTCCAAAAATGACGAGCATCCGCTCATACTCATTGCCGTAGCAATAATAAAAGTATATAATATGTTACGTTTCATAATATTTTCGAGTTAAAAGTTAAGACTAAGACCCAATGAATAAGTACGTGTAAGCGGATAGAACCGTTTGTCATCTATACCCAGATCACTACCCACAGTAGCACTATTGATCATCGGCGACAAACCTGAGTAATTGGTAATGGTTGCCACGTTATTTACAGAGAAAGTAATTCGTAATGCATTGATGTTCTTCAGGTTTTTGGTATTCAAGTTCCATCCCAAAGTGATATAATCAATGTGCACATAATCACCTCTCTCCAGCCAGTAATCAGTTACAGTCTGGTCATGAATATTCTTTTCCGGAGCTCCTTCCATAACATTGTAAGTCGGGAACAGACTCATATTCATGTATGACAATGAAGTACCATTGTAAATTTTATGTCCAAAAGCACCGCTGAACTGTGTCTGAATGTCAAACTGTTTATAGCGGAAATTAATGTTACCTCCCAGATAGAACTTCGGTATAGCCTGACCAGCGATGTAACGGTCTTTTCCGTCAGAGAGATCTACACCTTCTTCTCCATCAATATCAAGAATATGATATGTGTACTCACCGTTTCCTTTCATATCTATCAAACCGTCACATTTAGGAAGATAGAACACTCCTACCGGTTGTCCAACCATCTGGTAGATAATCTGATTGTTACCACCGATAAATCCTGCACCATTCATTCCACCCAGATTCATATATTCTTTAGCACTCAATGATTGTCCCATGTAAGTTCCATCCAGTGAAAGCAGTTTGTTCTTCTGCCAGGAGAAATTAGCAGAAATGGTCAGTTCCATATCTTTTGTTCTCAAAGGTACTCCAGTTATGGCTACTTCCACACCACTGTTTTCCATTTCACCCAAGTTAGCCAATAACGTACTGAATGCAAATGGAGGCACAGGAACAGCATAATTGTAAAGCAAATCACTGGTCTTTGAGTAGTAATAATCCACTGTACCACTTAAACGGTCATCAAAGAATCCCCAGTCAAGTCCGACATCGAACATTCGTTTTACCTCCCATTTAAGATCCGGATTTTCATTACGGTTAATACCGTATGTCACTACAGGTTTTCCGTTAATAGTCGTCACACCAGTCGGGCTCATCAGTTTCAACGAATTATAGGCACTAATAGCGTCCTGATTACCAGTCAAACCATATCCTGCACGCAGTTTCAAATTGGTCAGGAAATCCACGTTCTTCAAGAAAGCTTCTTCTTTCAGCACCCATGCAAGAGAGGCAGAAGGAAAGAATCCCCATTTATTGTTTGCACCCAGTTTAGAAGAACCGTCTGCACGCATATTGACAGTGGCAATATACTTGTCTGCATAACTGTAATTGAAGCGTCCCATGAATGAAGCGATAGAATAATCGTTAGAATAAGAACTTACATCTCCATATTTCACTTCCGCTCCTGCACCCAGATTATTATACCCAAAGAAGTTCGTTCCAAACTGTTTGGCCTGTGCACCGAAACCGGTATACTTATAGTCTTGAAGTTCGGCAAGTCCTAACACATCAATGAAATGGCTTCCAAATGCCTTCTTATAGTTTGCGGTAAAATTACCTAACAAGATACCACTCTTGTTATCGTTCTTGCTCCCCAGCCCGTTCGTACCGATACCTGCCTTAATGTTGGTCGGAGTATATACCGAATTTTCTTTTACATTGTACGTATAAGAACCAAATGCGCTCAGCTTCAGACCATCAATCACCGTCCATGTCAAACGGGCATTCGCATTAATGTAGCTGTTTGATTCCACATCCTTGATGGTCAACCTACCCAACGGATTCTGTGTCTCATTAGCACTTGGATCTTCAGGCCATGTACCATCCTCATAAGGGAAATCAGGGAAAGTAGGATTGAATGATGCTGCCGAATAGAAGGTTTTTTGGTAATCATTCAGATAACGTTTGTCCACTTTTGAAGCGAACATACCAAAATCAATTTTCAATTTGTTATTGAACATGGTTTGAGATGCATCCAGCTTGGCAGTGTAATTACGCATATAGTTATCCTTAATAATACCCTTCTGGTCAATCACCCCGATAGAAGCACGATAGTTTGAAGATTCCGTTCCACCACCGAAAGAGATGCGATGGTTTTGGGTGTACCCTGTCTGCTGCATGGCCTCAATGAAATTTGTATTATATCCCATATCCATGGCATTGGCATAGCCGCGGTCGGCTACCACCTGACGATATGCAGCGGCATCCAGCATTTTCAGATTCTTATAAACAGTTTCCACACCAAAACTTCCATCATAACTCAACGATTTTGTACCGTTCTTACCTTTAATCGTAGTCACTACAATTACACCGCTTGCACCGCGTGAACCATACTGCGCGGTTTCAGACGCATCCTTTAATATTGTAAAACTTTCAATATCAGCCGGTGAAATGGCATTCAGCATACTCAGGTCACCAAATACGCCGTCAATAATAACCAACGGGTCGTTACCACCAGACAAAGAAGTTGTACCACGCACACGGATTGAAGCTGAAGCCGTTGGGTCACCACCTGTCTTCTGGATATTTACACCAGCAATCTTACCTTTGATAGCCTGTAACGGATTAGTTACCACACCTACGTTCATGTCTTCACGTCCCACCCGTTGAATAGCTCCGGAAACCGTACGCTGGCTACCAGTAGCATAACCAATAACGATTACATCGTCCAGGACTTCAGCATCCTCAACCAAAGTAATTTTCATATCAGATGCAGCAGGCAATTCCTGGTTACGGAAACCGATATATGAAATAACCAAAATATCGCCTTTGTTTGCATCCAACGCAAAATTACCATTAAAATCCGTAATGGTACCATTGGTAGTACCTTTCACTAAAACATTGGCGCCAATAATAGCTTCCCCTGTCTTATCTTTCACAACACCCTTGACCGTTATAGCTTGCGCTAAACCTTTCACAGTCATCAGCATACCTACTAAACACAATAGTAGAATCCTGACATTTCGATTTAAGATTTTTTCCATTTGATAAATTATTAAAGTGTTAATAATAGCCTAAAAAATACCTATTGAAAACTATAACAATCGTTACCTTATCATTTTCCTTATCCTTTTTATTTGATTTCCTTAATTGAGATGGCATATCCACCTCCTACAGCCGCTTTCAGGTTCAACTTAGTCTTGTTCGTTACTTTCTTCTTAGTGATAGTATAAGCCTGTGGATTCTTATCCCAGCTTGCATCTTTGGCATCTGCATAAATCACGGCTTCATACTTCTTTCCCGGTTCCAGGAAATCGAAAGCCAGCTTCGATTCATGACCGTTATATCCTGCTGTACATCCTACATACCAGTCAGTGGTACCTTTTGCACGACGGGCAATGGTCACATACTCCCCCGGTTCTGCTTCCAGATACTTCGTTTCATCCCAGTCGACAGCCACATCCTTAATGAACTGGAAAGCGTCCATAAAGCGTTCATAATTTTCCGGCACATCGGCAGCCATCTGCAACGGGCTGTACATGGTCACATAAAGTGCCAGCTGACGTGCAATCGTAGTACGTACACGCGATTTGTTATTCGGGTTCATCTTGCTGCAGTCGGTCTCAAAAATACCCGGCGTATAATCCATCGGACCACCAATCAAACGTGTAAACGGAAGAATAGTCGTATGGTTCACATTATTTCCGCCAAATGACTCGTATTCCGTACCACGTGCAGACTCATTACCAATCAAGTTCGGATAAGTACGACACAATCCGGTCGGGCGAACAGCTTCATGCGCATTTACCATAATCTTATAATCAGCAGCTTTCTTCACAGCATACAGATAGTGGTTTACCATCCACTGTCCATAGTGATGTTCACCACGAGGAATGATGTCACCCACATAACCACTCTTCACTGAATTATACCCATTATCCACCATAAACTGATAAGCTTTATCCAAATGACGTTCGTAATTACGGACAGAAGCCGAAGTTTCATGATGCATCATCATTTCAATACCTTTACTTGCTGCATAACGATGAATTTCCTGTACATCAAAGTCCGGATAAGGAGTTACAAAGTCAAACACATAGTCTTTGCTCTTGCCAAACCAGTCTTCCCAACCTTGGTTCCATCCTTCTACGAGTACCGCATTAAAACCATGTTTTGCTGCAAAATCGATGTAACGTTTCACATTGGCTGTATTGGCTGAGTGCTTACCATTCGGCTTTGTCTGTGAATAATCAGTCACCCCAAGCTTCACACTTGGTAACTCATCAGTATAAGCCCAAGTTCCTTTATTGGTAATCATATCCCACCATACACCCACATATTTTACCGGATGAATCCAGGAAGTATCCTCAATCTTACACGGCTCATTCAGGTTCAGCGTAATACGAGAAGCCAGAATATTACGTGCATCATCACTGACAATAATCGTACGCCAAGGTGAACTACAAGGAGTTTGCATATAGCCTTTGTCTCCTTTGGCATCCGGAGTCAGCCATGATTCAAATACCATATTCTTATCATCCAGATTCAGGCTCATACAAGCATAATCCACCAAAGCCGCTTCATGCAAATTGATATAAAGCCCATCATCCGTCTTCATCATCAAGGCCGTCTGCACTCCCGTAGGTGAAAACACGAACTGTGAAGAATTTTCCGTCACCGCCGTTTTCATTTTCTCACGAATCTCAGAGAGTCGTGAAGTTGTGTAGTCATATTCCTGTGTATCATAGTCTCCCGGAATCCAGAATGCCGTATGGTCACCCGTCATGGCAAACTGAGTATGTTCTTCCTTAATGACGAAATAATTCAAATTAGGTTGCTGAGGGAACTCATAGCGGAATCCCAAGCCATCATTAAACAAACGGAAACGAATCACTATGTAACGGTCATTTTCCGGCTGATCAAGTGTCACTTCCAATTCATTGTAATGATTGCGTATTTCACTTTCTTCACCCCATACCGGACGCCAGGTTTCATCAAAAGTAGAAGTATGTGTTTCTCTGACTTTAAAACCGGTCATCAGATTCATTTTCTCATCTACCCGTTCCTTGTCCTTACGTTCTGTCCATTCAAAGCCAATCCTTTTTTCCGGGTCTTCCCGTTTTAATTCCAGTCCCAATGTACTGGGTTTTATCACAGGCTTGTTCTTAAAAGTTAATTCATAAACAGGAGCACCCTTTTGGTTCAAGCTAAAGTCCATTACCAGATTCCCATCCGGTGAGGTCAATTTCTGTGCATTCGCCCACAATGCACAACAACACAAATCTACAAAGGCAAAAG
>NZ_DBEXBB010000042.1:0-4648 GCF_048170425.1 Phocaeicola sp. | reverse complement strand
TATTTCTGATTCTAAGCAAATATTCAGGCAAATAAATGCTTTTCCTTTGCACATTTTTATACATTCTGTGCACGTAAACTTGTTTTTTTATGCCTTATTCCCTTCGTAAATGATAGTCACCGCGCAGTTGTTCAAACAGCTCCGGATGTGCACGCAATTCTTCGCAGTCCTTGTGCGGGTTATACAATTGAAGTACCCTCACATTCTCGTCCTGCGATAAGGTTTGATTCGGATTGTCGGGGAGGGCAATGTGAAAATTAGCCTGTTTATGGTAGAAACGGCAAAAAGCTTCCAATACCATGCGGGTAGCATTGGCTTTTCCATCGGCAGAATAACCGGCAATGTGAGGTGTGCCGATAAATACCTTATCGAGCAGTTCCTGGCTGATGTGGGGTTCATTTTCCCATACGTCAATGACAGCACCCGTTACGAGACCTTTATTCATTGCTGCGAGCAGTGCCTCTGTATCTACAACTTCTCCACGTGAGGTATTGATGAGGTAAGGGGCTTGTTGTAGCTTTTGAAAAAAAGCACTGTCGGCCAAGTGGTAGGTTTTATATTTTCCTTCCCGGATGAGCGGTGTATGAAAGGTCAGAATGTTACATTGTTCGGCCAGTGTGTCTAATGAACAGAAGCCTTCTTCTCCTTGATCTGCCCGGGGAGGGTCATTCAGCAGCACCTTCAATCCGATACGTTGTGCCATCTGCCGGATACGTTCTCCTACATGCCCTACACCAATGATACCTAAACAGGATTCTTGCAGGTTGATTCCCTTCTCTTTTTGAAGAAGCAGAAGCACGGCGTGAAGATATTGTTCTACAGCCCCCGCATTGCATCCGGGACAATTGCTCCAGGCAATGCCAGCTTGCAGGCAATATGCTGTATCAATATGATCGAATCCGATGGTAGCCGTTCCAATGAACCGTACGTTGCTCCCTTCCAGCAGTTTCCGGTTACAGATTGTCCGTGTGCGGATAATCAGGGCATCTGCGTCTTTTACGGCCTCTGGTGTGAAGGCCTTTCCGGGCAGATAGACCACTTCATCCGCCAGTTGTTCGATGGCTTCGCGGATGTAAGGTATTTTGTTGTCTACGATTACTTTCATCTTTGTCCGAATTATTGGGTTGCAAAGTTAGTATTTTCCCTGACTGAGTGTATGTGAATTTTGAAAGACTATCAGTTGTTTATTTGTGAAACAATCATTATTTTTGTTTATCATTATTCACTGTTTAAAATTTGTTGTTATGACTTTTACAGAATTATGTCGTCCTATTTTCGAGCAGGTTATAAATGATTATCATAAGACGGATAACGTGGATGCTCCTATTAGTAATCCATATCCATTGAAGAGTATTGAATATTATTTGTATCTGAAAAACTGGATTGACACTGTGCAATGGCATTTTGAGGATATTATTCGTGATCCTCATATCGATCCGGCAGAAGCATTGGTGTTGAAGCGCAGAATTGACAAGTCTAATCAGGATCGTACTGACTTGGTGGAATTGATTGATAGCTACTTCCTGGATAAATATAAAGATATAACTCCTTCTTATGAAGCTACAATTAATACGGAAAGTCCGGCATGGGCTATTGACCGCCTGTCTATATTGGCTTTGAAGATTTATCACATGCGTAAGGAAGTGGAACGTACAGATACAAATGAAGCTCATCATAAACAATGCGAGGCGAAACTTGCTGTGTTGTTGGAGCAACAGAAAGATTTGTCATTGGCTATTGACCAGCTGATTGCAGACATTGAAGCTGGACGCAAGTATATGAAAGTGTACAAACAGATGAAGATGTACAATGATCCGGCATTAAATCCGGTATTATACGGAAAGAAATAATCAGACTTTTTTTGACTATGGCAAAGATTCTGGTCATTCGTTTTTCGGCACTGGGAGATGTGGCAATGACAGTCCCGGTGCTTTATTCTTTTGCGAACTCTTTTCCTCAGCATCAGGTTGTGGTGTTAAGTCGCCCTAATATGGCCGCATTGTTTACGCAGGTTCCATCCAATGTCTCGTTTCGGGGCGTGGATGTGAAAAAAGAATTTGCCGGAATCAAAGGATTGCTTCGCCTGTTTTCTCTTCTCAAGCATGAACAGTTTGATTTTGTAGCCGATTTGCATGGAGTATTACGTAGTCGTTTTCTTTCTTGCTGCTTTAAACTCAGTGGAGTGAAAGTGGCATGTATAGATAAAGAAAGAGGTAAAAGAAAGGAACTGACGGCTGTTGAAAATAAAGTGTTGACTCCACAAATTACTTCTTTTGAGCGTTATGTACTTGTGTTTAAACAACTAGGATTTTCATTTCCTCTTTCTTTTCATTCTATTTATGGAAATGAGAAGGGAAATATTGAAAATATACGCTCGGTTGTAGGGCATAAAGAGGTGCATGATAAATGGATTGGAGTGGCTCCGTTTGCTGCTCATCAGGGAAAGGTGTATCCTATCGAACTTCAGGGGCAGGTTGTCCGCTCTCTTTCCAGTAGGGAAAATGTAAAGTTGTTTCTTTTTGGTGGAGGTGAGAAGGAGGTGGCACAATTAGAACAATGGCAACAAGCCTATCCACGAGTGGTATCCGTAGCTGGCAAATTAAAGATGGCAGAAGAATTAGCGTTAATGAGTCATTTGGATGTGATGCTTGCAATGGACTCCGGAAATATGCATTTGGCATCGTTAGTAGGTACTCCGGTCGTTTCTGTATGGGGGGCTACACATCCTTATGCAGGATTTATGGGATGGGGGCAAAGTGAAAAAAATGCAGTACAGATGAATTTGCCTTGTCGTCCTTGCTCTATTTTTGGAAATAAACCATGTATGCGAGGTGATTATGCTTGCTTAAGGCAAATTACTCCCAATCAGATTATAGAAAAAGTGGAGAGTCTTTTGTGACTCTCCACTTTTTTATTGTTTATAGCGACTGCATATCATGGAGTCGTTTGTAGTATCCGTTTTTCAGAATCAGTTCATCGTGTGTGCCTCGTTCTACAATCTCACCTTCATAGAGTACGCATATCTCATCTGCATTTTTAATTGTTGATAACCGGTGGGCAATAGCAATTGTAGTACGGGTTTTCATGAGTCTTTCCAGTGCCTCTTGTACCAGACGTTCAGACTCCGTATCAAGGGCCGAGGTCGCTTCGTCCAGAATCAAAATCGGAGGATTCTTTAATATGGCGCGTGCGATACTGATACGCTGGCGTTGTCCGCCAGAAAGTTTACTTCCACGGTCGCCAATATTAGTATCGTATCCCTCCGGTTTTTCCATGATGAAATCGTGTGCATTGGCAATCTTGGCTGCTTCAACTACCTGTTCCATGGTTGATCCTTCCACTCCAAAAGCGATGTTGTTGAAGAAAGTATCATTAAACAAAATAGCTTCCTGGTTGACATTTCCAATTAAGCTGCGCAGGTCGTGAATGGCTACTTCCTTGATGTTGGTTCCGTCGATGGTAATTTCTCCCTGCTGTACGTCGTGATAACGTGGAAGCAAATCTACTAATGTGGATTTTCCGGAACCGGACTGGCCTACCAGAGCCACAGTCTTGCCTTTTTCTACCGTCAGGTTGATATGCTTCAGAACTTCTTTCTTTTGGTCATAGCTGAATGAAATATCTTTAAATTCAATCTTTTCTTTTACTTCTTTCAAAGGTTGTGGGTGTACGGGATCCTGGATAGTATTTTCTGCTTTCAGAATCTTGTCAATACGTTCCATAGAGGCTAATCCTCGTGGAATGTTATAGCTTGCCTTGGAGAATTCCTTGAGCGGATTGATAACACTATATAGAATTACCATGTAGAATATAAAGGTAGACGCATTGATAGAGGAGTGGTTCGATAAAATTAAAGAACCTCCGAACCAAAGCACAGCCACAATAAGCAATGTACCTAAAAATTCACTCATAGGATGTGCTGATGACTGGCGGATAGCAACCTTATTTACTGCGTCACGATAGTCATTGCAACATTTCTCAAATCGTGCCGTCATTTTCTTTTCTGCAATAAATGCCTTGATGATGCGTAATCCTCCCAAGGTTTCCTCCAACTGTGACATGGTGTCGCTCCAGCGGTTTTGTGCATCTAACGATTGGCGTTTTAAGGCACGTCCCACTTTTCCCATGACCCATCCCATGGTAGGCAATACCAGGATGGTAAATAAGGTCAACTGCCAGCTGGTGACAATGAGAGTTGCAAAATAAGAAATGATTAGAATCGGATTCTTCAACAGCATGTCCAGAGAACTGGTAATGGAGGTTTCTACTTCGTTCACATCTCCACTCATACGGGCAATGATATCCCCTTTCCGTTCTTCTGAAAAGAAGCCCAAAGGAAGCGACACTACTTTTTTGTATACTAAAATACGAATGTCCCTTACTACTCCGGTTCGTAGAGGAATCATGATGGCCGATGAACCAAAATAGCAGGCTGTTTTGAGTAAAGTCATTCCTGCGAGAAACAAACCGAGGAAAAGTAAGGTAGTGGCAGGGCCAAAACTGTCAATTAATTGTGTGGTATAATAGTAGAAATTATTAGTAGCTACATCTTTGAAATCAGCGCTTCCCCATTCCATCAGCTGATATACACTTCTGTTCTCTCCGGTCTTGAACAAAATATTTAATATCGGAATCAATAGTGAGAAAG
>NZ_DBEXBB010000041.1:0-28991 GCF_048170425.1 Phocaeicola sp. | reverse complement strand
TGTCAGAGCCACAAATTCTTTATATATTCGTACAGCTACAACACCATAATAATAACTACATTATTTCTAGAATTATGATGGACAAAACTCAAATCGGTACAAATGCGGGCATTGTATGGAGACTTCTTTCGGACAACGCCCACTGGGAATACGAGAAACTTAAAGATGCATCCGGCCTGTCAGACAGAGACCTGAATGCGGCAATCGGATGGCTGGCACGAGAAGACAAAATAGATTTTGACATTGACGAGCAACGCGACCGTTTGTTTTTACATGTCAACGTCTATATCGGTTAACACTAAATACCATCGGAGAATATACTCTGATGGTATTTTGTTTTTATATCAGACAATCCGGTTTACCGTAATATCCGGAAACTCATGAAGCATCATCAACAGCAACCCTTCTTCGTTCACCCTCTTCGCCTTGATTACCATCGTAATGTGATAAGCTTCGTGGTTATTCTCATATACCTTGTTCATCTCGTAAGAAGTAATCTGAAAATTCTCGGAGCTGAATTTGCCGGAAAGGGTTTTCAACGCCTCGGCATTCTCTGCCGTAAGTTCAATAATCATGCTACGCATTCCTATGCTCTTAAAGCAGTAGCTGAGAACCTCTAATCCCGCCAATACCAGAAAGGTGGCCAGAATACCTATCATGTACATGCCCGACCCTACCGCCAGTCCGATTCCCGCCGTAGTCCACACACCAGCTGCCGTAGTCAGTCCGCGTACCACCTGCTTCTGCAACAAGATAATGGTTCCTGCTCCAATGAAACCAATACCGCTGACCACCTGGGCGGCCACACGGCTCGGATCCAGACGCACCAAATCTTTCTCCAGCACATCCATAAAGCCGTATTGCGACACAATCATCAGCAATGCACTGCCCAGTGCCACCAGAAAATGCGTACGATAGCCCGCCTCTTTCGCCCGGTACTCCCGCTCAAGCCCGATAAGCACTCCCATCAAGCCGGCCACAAACAACCTTAAAGAAAAATCTACGTAAATGTTCATACACTTTCAGATAAAAGCTGATTCTTTCCGAAAGATACAAAAAAACATTAGAAAACCCAAGCGAACCAACAAGAATACATACAGGTTTAATATATGTCCCTCTGACCGGAAACTTATACCTCCCGAAGCGAAAACCTATATCTTCCCTCGGGAGAACATAAGTTTCTGCCTTGGGAAACATAGAAAGCCGGAAGACATTTTCCTCATACCTCGCCTGCGTCTTCCCGAGAGCGGTGTCCCCCAGCCAAGATTCATCTTTCCGCTTCTACATTTCCGTAGTTTCGTTTTTTTTCGTAATTTTACGCTCGATTTTACAGCATAACTTTATGAAATATAAATTATTAGTATTAGACCTCGACGGAACGCTTACCAACAAGCAGAAAAAGATTACCCCTCACACCAAGGAAACGCTACTCAAGATTCAGGAACAAGGAGTAAAAATTGTACTGGCCTCGGGAAGACCTACGTACGGCATTGCCCCGCTGGCCGAGCAATTGGAATTGCATAAGTATGAAGGCTACATTCTGGCTTACAACGGTGGAGAAATCATCGACAGGAAAACCAAGGAGCTGATGTACAAGAACCTGCTCGACCACGATGTACTTCCTTACCTTTATGAATGTGCCAGGAAGAACGATTTTGCCATTGTGACTTACGACGGGGAATACGTGCTGACCGAGAAACCGGACGATGAGTATGTGCTCAAGGAGGCCTTGCTCAATGTCATGAAAATAAAGAAAGTGGATAATTTCCTGGATGCCGTGAAACATCCGATTGCCAAGTGCCTGATTGTGGGCGAGCCGACCCGCCTGACCGAGCTGGAGAAAGAGATGTACGAGCACCTGAAAGACCGCATGGGAGTGTTCCGCTCAGAACCTTACTTTCTGGAGCTGGTTCCCAAGGGCATCGACAAGGCCCAGTCGCTGGCCGTTCTCCTGAAGGAAATCGGGCTTACCCGTGAGGAAATGATTGCCATCGGCGACGGATTCAACGACCTGTCCATGATTCAATACGCCGGACTGGGTATTGCCATGGCCAATGCACAGGAGGTGGTAAAAGAAAACGCCGACTTCATCACTCTGTCCAATGAAGAAGACGGCGTGGCCTACGCGGCAGAAAAATTCATTCTGTCTTAGGCTTCCGGTCGAAGAACGGATTTTTGGATGATGCACTCACGGGTATGGCGTACACCTGGGTGCATCCATCCAGCCAGTCCAGTTGCTGGGCTGCCAGACCAGCCGAAAACATCACACGCGTATCTACCCGATGGTCGGCCGCTACCGAACAAGCCGAACCGATAGCTATTCCAACATCCACACTATTGATGGCACAAGGCACTCCCTTCTTACGGTCTCCGCAATGCTCATATCCGCAATGCCCGCAATCCAGCCCCTGCGGAAGTGAATGAGTACCTATCAGCACCACACACTCCGCCTCGAGAATGTTGTCCGCATCACGCAGGAAAAACTTAAAACCATTGTCTTCGTACATCTGCTTCATCGTATCAGAAAGGATACGGATGTTGCTTTCCGTCACCATGGCCACTTCAATAATGTCTACCCCCTTCCCTTTGGGAGCCGTACGTGCCGCCGTCATCATTTGTTGCGCCACCTGCAACACCTGTTCGTGACGGCTGTCTCTTTCATTCAGTATCATATTCCATTAAAGTTAAAAACATACATACACAAAAAAGGGTTATATCCGAGCTTTTGCCATAAGGCGTCAGATGCTCTAAATATAACCCTTTCTCGATAAATCCGCTACGGATTTATTTCTTTTTTCCTTTTTTCAGGTCATTTTCATGAATGGCCTCTTCTACTTGATAAGCCGGAGCATGTTTTTTATGCATACCCTTCGGTTTTTTATTACCGGCAGCTCCCATAGTAAATACCTCCTTTCAATTCCTTAAAAAGGTCAATGTAAAAATGTGATTATTTAAGTATATCCAGTTGTTTGAAACACTTAATCAATTTTTCAATGGCGAAGTCCACCTGTTCTTTGGTGTGAGTAGCCATCAAAGCAAAACGCACCAGTGTATCCTGAGGAGCACATGCCGGAGGAATTACCGGATTGATGAACACTCCTTCGTCGAATGCCAGCTTGGTTACTTCGAAAGTCTTGTCCGTGTCGCGTACGTACAGAGGGATAATCGGACTTTCTGTTTCACCGATTTCAAAACCTGATTCGCGGAAACGCTTCAGAGAGTAATTGGTGATTTCCCACAAACGTTCCTGACGTTCCGGTTCTGTCTTGAAAATGTGGATGGCTTCTCTAGCCGCAGCCGTAGCTGCCGGCGTATTACTTGCCTGGAATATATAAGAGCGGGCATTGTGGCGCAACCAGTTGATTACATCCTTGTCGCCTGCCACGAAACCACCTATAGAAGCCAGTGACTTACTGAATGTACCCATAATCAGGTCGATGTCTTCCGTTACGCCGAAATGGTCGCACACGCCCCGTCCCTGTCGTCCGAATACGCCCAGACCATGTGCTTCGTCCACATAAACGCTGGCATTGTATTTCTTCTTCAGACGGACGATTTCCGGCAGGTTGGCCAAATCGCCTTCCATAGAGAACACGCTATCCACCACAATCAGTTTGATAGCATCCGGTTCACACTTCTGGAGCTCTTTTTCCAGGGCATCCATGTCATTGTGTTTATACTTCAGCTGGGTAGCAAAAGAAAGACGTCGTCCGTCCACGATAGAAGCATGGTCACGGTCATCACAAATGATGTAATCACCACGTCCGGCCAACTGAGGAATCACACCTTCATTAACCGTAAATCCGGTAGAGAAACACAGTGCTTCATCTTTACCGACAAACTCTGCAAGTTCTTTTTCAAGTTCTACATGAATATCCAATGTGCCATTCAACAGACGAGAACCTGCGCATCCTGTACCATATTTGCGAGTGGCGGCAATAGCTGCGTCAATGATTCTCTGATCATGAGTCAGACCCATATAGGAGTTTGATCCGAACATCAATACTTTCTTTCCGTCCATCATTACCTCTGTATCCTGGGCACTGTCTATTTCGCGAAAGTACGGATAAACACCCCTTTCCATGTACATCTGAGGTACTCTGAATTTACTTAATTTTTCTTGTAATAATCCCATATTCTAATCTCTGGTAAGCATCCCAGCTTACATTAAACTTTATTTCTTTTGCAACCGTTTCGTTACATCATTGTCATTAAGAACGTGCAAAGATACAAAAAACTCAAAATTCCGACACGAATCCCTGAAAAAAAATAACAAGAGTGTCAATTATATGAGCAATTTACCCTAAACAATGAAAGATAATATTATTTTTGTACTCCCAAATTTTAAGGAAACAGGTTTATGGAGACAAAAAAGCGAATCACCTTTGTGGTAAACCCCATATCCGGCACTCACGGAAAGGAATTCATCCTACGACTTATTGAAAAAGAATTGAACCATTCTATATATGATTATTCTATCCGGAAAACGGAATATGCAGGTCATGCTTCCGAAATAGCCGCACAAGCTGCTGCCGACCACACGGACATCGTAGTGGCCATCGGTGGAGACGGTACCATCAATGAGATAGGACGGGCGCTTATTCACACAAACACCGCCATGGGAATCATCCCATGCGGATCGGGTAACGGACTGGCACGCCATCTTCATATTCCAATGGAACCCAGAGGCGCCATTAACGTATTAAATGCTGGACATATTAAAACGATAGACTACGGCATTATCGATAACCACCCTTTTTTCTGTACGTGTGGAGTAGGGTTCGATGCCTTCGTAAGCCTGAAGTTTGCAGATTCCGGGAAAAGGGGGCTGCTAACTTACCTGGAGAACACCCTGCATGAAAGTCTGACATATCAGCCAGAAACATACGAAATAGAAAATTCTACAGGAACCGTCCGATATAAAGCCTTTCTGATTGCCTGCGCCAATGCGTCGCAATATGGCAACAATGCCTACATCGCTCCGCAAGCCTCGCTGACCGACGGCATGATGGACATCACGGTGCTGGAGCCGTTTACCGTGCTGGATGTGCCCTCTCTTTCTTTCCAGCTATTCAACCGGACACTCGACCAGAACAGCCGTATCAAAACAATGAAGGATAAAAGTATCATTATACATCGCACGCAGGAGGGAGTGTTCCATTTTGACGGAGACCCGATGATGGGAGGCAAGGACCTGAAGGTAGAAATCATACATCAAGGGTTACACGTCATCGCGCCGGCACGCCCCAAGCAGACGCCCTCTCCCCCTCTGAATATCCTCCAGCATTTCACCGATTTCATTGGCCGGCGCCCTATCACTTCGGCCATTGCCCAAAAGCACAAGCAACTTCTGATGCTGAACCATCACATTTTGAGGAGATTGTCGAAGAAATAATCATTTCTCTTATAAGGCCAGATAGAAATCTCTGGCCAGTCCCCTAAACTCCGGTGTATAGACATGACGCTCTGTCTCGATGGAAAGATACGTGATTTCCGTCTGCACACAAGGATACTTTACGAATGCCATCAGCACACGCTTGGCGGGCAATTCCTGACGGGGATGTACCCAGGTCTGGCGTAGAAGATACAAACCTTTCCCGATGGCTAAGGCCACAAAATCGGCCGTTACGGTAGCTGGAAGCACCACCGAAAAGCTACCTTTTTCGGACAACAAAACCGACACTTTCGATAGCAAGGCGTCAAAGTCCAGTTCATCGGTATGCCGGGCCGTGTTCCTCTGCACCTGAGGACATTTCACGGACTCCACAAAGTACGGAGGATTCGACACGATGGCGTCAAAACCCCCGTTCCATTCCTCCGGTGCCTTTCGGATATCAAGCAGCTTCACCTCCATCCTGTCAGACCAGGGCGTACGGGCCACATTTTCACTAGCCTGCTCCACGGCTGCTTCATCAATATCCACGGCGGTCACTAAGGCATCCGGATTCCGCTGGGCCAGCATCAGGGCAATCAGTCCGCTTCCGGTACCAATGTCCAGTACCCTACGTGCCCCGTCCACCTGCGCCCATGCGCCGACCAGCACCCCGTCTGTGCCTACCTTCATGGCACATTTATCATGAAAAACCACAAATTGCTTGAATTGAAAATATGGATTGGGCATAACTTCCGTCTAAATTTTTACGCCAAAATTAGTGAAATCCCGACAGAAAGCACTTCAACCTGACATTATTTTACATAATAAAAGAGGTATTTGACACAAATAGTTTCCAAATTACATGCGGAATGATTAACTTTGTGCCGTTTTTGAGTAATAAAAAAGCTTCTTAATTCAGAAGAGAAAACAAGTATGGTAAAAAAGACAAAAAACAACGAGATTCTGGTAAGTGCAGAAGGTAACGACATTCCGATGATGGCAGAAATTGAAACGCTTCCGGTAGACAATGCAACGGACGACCTCACGGGAGAACTGCCCGTCATGCCCCTGCGCAACCTTATGATATTTCCCTCTATTGTCATGCCTGTCAACGTAGGGCGGCAACCCACATTAAAATTAGTCAACCAGGCACTTCGGAGCAAAGAGCCTATCGTTATCACCACACAGATAGCAAGTGAGGTAGATTCACCCAAGCAGAAGGACTTGTTTCCCATTGCCGTAATTGGGAAAGTGCTCCGTGTGTTCGAAATGCCAGGAGGAACTATTACGGCTATCCTTCAGGCCACCGGTCCGAAAGTGCAGCTGGAAGAAATCACCTCTACTCGCCCTTTCCTGAAGGGTAAGGTTTCGGTGATTGAAGAGGATATGAAGGACGAGAAATCCGATGAATTCAAGACACTGATTGACACTTGCAAGGAATTGAGTGCCAAGGTAATTGAATTGTCCGATGAGATTTCGCCCGACACGTCTTTCGCCTTGAAGAATCTGGACAACAACGAAGTGCTGGTCAACTTCATTTCCGGCAACTTTCCGTTCCCTGTCAACGAGAAATACGAATTGCTACAGGTGAACAACCTGAAAGACCGTTTGTACCGCCTTATCCAGTTGCTGAACAAGCATATTCAGCTGGCCACCTTGAAGCAGAGCATACAGATGCGTACACGCGAGGAACTCGACCGCCAGCAACGTGAATACTTCCTCCAGCAACAAATCAAGAACATTCAGGATGAGCTGGGCAACGGTCAGGACGACGAGATTGACGAACTTCGCAAGAAGGGAGAAAAGAAACACTGGAAACCGGAAGTGAAAGAGACTTTCGAGCGTGAATTGTCCAAACTGGAACGCATCAACCCGCAATCGCCCGACTATAACGTGCAACTGACTTATCTTCAGACATTGCTCTCACTTCCATGGGGCGTGTACACGCAGGATGTCATCGACATTCCGAATGCCAAGAAGATACTTGACAAGGAACACTACGGACTGGAGAAGGTAAAAGAACGTATTCTGGAGCATCTGGCCGTGCTGAAGCTGAAAGGTGACCTGAAGTCGCCGATTATCTGCCTTTATGGTCCTCCGGGAGTAGGAAAAACTTCTCTGGGACGTTCCATCGCTACGGCTCTGAAACGGAAATACGTACGTATGTCGCTAGGTGGCGTGCACGATGAAGCCGAAATCCGCGGTCACCGCAAGACGTACATAGGTGCCATGCCAGGACGTATCATCAAGAGCCTGATTAAAGCGGAAACGTCTAATCCAGTCATCATCCTGGATGAGATTGACAAGCTGAGCAGCGATAGCCACGGTGACCCAAGCTCGGCCATGCTGGAAGTGCTCGACCCGGAACAGAACAACACGTTCCACGACAATTACGTAGACATTGATTACGACTTGTCCAACATCATGTTCATCGCTACGGCCAACAACCTAAGTACCATCCCTTCTCCGTTACTCGACCGTATGGAGTTGATTGAAGTAAGCGGTTACATCACCGAAGAAAAGATTGAAATCGCCCGCCGTCACCTCATTCCGAAAGAAATGGAGAAGAACGGTCTGAAGAAGGAACACGTGAAGTTTAGCAAGGCGGCTATTGAATACATCATCGAAAACTATACCCGTGAAAGCGGCGTGCGTGAGCTGGAAAAGAAAATCAGCAAGGTAATGCGTAAAATCGCACTGGAAATTGCCAGCGATGAGTTTACCGAAACCCACGAACTGAAACCGAAAGACATCGAGAAGTTCCTCGGTGCACAGGAATATTCCCGCGACAAATATCAGGGCAATGAATATGCCGGCGTAGTGACGGGACTGGCCTGGACGGCCGTAGGTGGTGAGATTCTGTTCGTAGAAACCAGCCTGAGCCGTGGAAAGGGACAACTGACCCTGACCGGTAACCTGGGTTCGGTAATGAAGGAATCGGCCATGCTGGCACTGGAGTATCTGAAAGCGCACAGCCACCTGCTGGATTTGCCGGAGGGTATCTTCGACAACTGGAACATCCATATCCACGTGCCGGAAGGAGCTATTCCGAAAGACGGGCCTTCTGCCGGTATCACCATGGTCACTTCACTGGCTTCTGCGCTTACCCAGCGTAAGGTGAAAGCCAACCTGGCCATGACGGGCGAAATCACCCTTCGCGGAAAGGTACTTCCCGTAGGCGGTATCCGCGAGAAAATCCTGGCGGCCAAACGTGCCGGAATCAAGGACATCATCCTGTGCGAGGAAAACCGCAAGGATATCAATGAAATCCAGCCGATGTACCTCACAGGAATGACCTTCCACTACGTGAAAGATATCAAGGAGGTGCTCCGCCTGGCTCTGACCGACGAAAAAGTGGCCGATGCCATCGACTTTACCATCAAAGAAGAAAAGAACAAAGAAAACCCGGCACAATGAAATTTGAATTACAATATACGGACCCCAAATCGAATGCCCGCGCCGGTCTGATTACGACAGACCACGGGCAGATTGAGACCCCTATTTTCATGCCGGTAGGCACACTGGGTACGGTGAAAGGTGTGCATCTTCACGAACTGAAGAATGACATCAAGGCTCAGATTATCCTGGGAAATACGTACCATCTCTACCTGCGCCCCGGACTGGATATCATCGAGGGGGCTGGCGGACTCCATAAATTCAACGGATTCGACCGTCCGATGCTGACCGATAGCGGTGGCTTCCAGGTATTCTCTCTTTCCGGCATCCGCAAGTTGCGCGAAGAGGGTGTGGAATTCCGCTCCCACATTGACGGCTCGAAGCATTTGTTTACTCCCGAACGGGTGATGGACATCGAGCGTACCATCGGTGCCGACATCATGATGGCCTTCGACGAGTGTGCCCCCGGTACTTCCGACTACAATTATGCCAAGAAGTCTATGGAGCTGACTCACCGCTGGCTGGACAGATGTTGCACCCGCTTCAACGAAACGGAGCCCAAGTACGGCTACAACCAGTCGCTCTTCCCCATCGTACAGGGATGCGTATATCCTGATTTGCGCCGCCAGTCGGCCGAATACATCGCCTCGAAGAATGCCGACGGTAACGCCATCGGCGGACTGGCCGTAGGTGAGCCTACCGAGAAGATGTACGAGATGATTGAGGTGGTCAACGAGATTCTGCCTAAAGACAAGCCCCGCTACCTGATGGGTGTAGGTACTCCAGTCAACATTCTGGAGGGTATCGAACGCGGTGTAGACATGTTCGACTGCGTGATGCCGACCCGTAACGGACGAAACGGCATGCTTTTTACCAAAGACGGTATCATGAACATGCGCAACAAGAAATGGGAGAACGACTACTCACCCATCGAAGCCGACGGAGCATCTTACGTAGACACGATGTACAGCCGTGCCTACCTGCGCCACCTGTTCCACGCACAGGAGCTGCTGGCCATGCAGATTGCCTCTATCCATAACCTGGCCTTCTACCTCTGGCTCGTAGGTGAAGCCCGCAGGCACATCATCGCCGGCGATTTCTCTACCTGGAAACCGGCCATGGTGAAACGTTTATCTACCCGATTGTAATTGTAGTTTACGATAAGTATGAAACACAACGTGTTCCAGTTGTTCCGCTCCTACTTGCAAGCTGGAAAGGAACAACTGAAAAATTTAAAAGGAAATCCGTTCAAGAAGAAATGGTTGAAACGGCTGGACAGGTACATCATTGTGAAGTTCCTGGGCACCTACTTTTTTGCCATCGCCCTGATTATCTCCATCGCCGTGGTGTTCGACATCAATGAGAACATTGACGACTTCATCAACAACAAGGCACCTATCAGTGCCATCATTTTCGACTATTACCTGAACTTCATTCCTTATTACACGAACCTCTTCAGTCCGTTGTTCGTATTCATTGCCGTAATTTTCTTTACGTCGAAGCTGGCAGAGAACTCCGAAATTATTGCCATGTTCTCTACCGGAATGAGCTTCAAGCGCCTGATGGTGCCCTACATGATTTCGGCCGCCATCATCGCACTGGTCACCTACGTGCTGAGCACTGAGGTGATTCCTACCGGAAGCGTCACCCGACTGAAGTTTGAGCAGGTGTACAAGAACAAGAAGCGGGCGGACTACGTACGCAACATCCAGCTGGAGGTAGACACAGGCGTAATTGCCTACATGGAGCGCTACGAGGACTACAACAAGACGGCTTACCGCTTCTCGCTCGACAAGTTTGAAGACCACAAGCTGGTATCACACCTCACGGCCCGCCGCATTACGTACGACACCACCACCGTGCACCGCTGGATTATCAAGGACTACATGATTCGTGAAATGAAGGGCATGCGTGAAACCATCACCCGTGGCGACCGTCTGGATTCCATCATCAACATGGAACCGCAGGACTTCCTCATCACGCGCGGCCAGCAGGAAACGATGACCAGTCCCCAGCTCCGGGAATACATCGACAAGCAGAAACAACGAGGCTTCGCCAACATCAAGGTGTTCGAAGTGGAATACTACCGGCGCATCGCCACCTCGTTCGCGGCCTTCATTCTGACAGTCATCGGACTCTCGCTTTCGTCACAAAAACGGAAAGGAGGTATGGGGCTCCACCTGGGAATCGGTATCGGACTGAGTTTCTCCTACATCCTGTTCCAGACCATCTCGTCCACCTTCGCCATCAACGGAAACGCGCATCCGAACTTGGCCGTGTGGATTCCGAACATACTGTATCTGTTCATTGCGATTTATCTCTACCGCAAGGCACCGAAATAAAAACAGCATCTCCTCACAAATCACCACGGTTCATGGGTTTGTGAGGAGATGCTGTTTTCGTACACCGCCCTTTTACTTGTCAATCTGACTCTCGGTAAACGGGTCGGCACGATGCCCCATAAGGTCTATTTGTGCATACTCCTTGTCAAATTCTTCCATCTCGCAAGCTGTGAGCCGCACATGAGCCGCCCCTAGGAAATCATCAAGATGGTTCGGATTCGTTGTGCCGGGGATGGGAGCAATCCATGACTTACGCGAAAGCATCCATACCAAGGCAAACTGAGCCGGAGTAATATTCTTGCGTTCTGCCCATTTACGCACAAGTGACACAAGCGGCATATTATGTTTCAAGGCTTCAGGAGTGAATTGTGGCAATGTGGCCCGCCGGTCGGGTTTCTCAAAACGGCTTCCTTCATGAATCACCCCTGTGAGGAAGGCCCGTCCCAACGGACAATAAGGCACAAAACCGATACCCAGTTCTTCCAGCGTAAGAAATATTTTGGTCTCCGGTTCCCGCCACCAGATGGCATACTCGCTCTGTACGGCCGAAAGCGGACAAACGGCATGTGCCCGACGAATAGAACGCGCACTGGCTTCCGACAAGCCCCAGTGCAAAACTTTTCCTTCCTGCATCAGTTCCTTTACCGTACCTGCCACCTCTTCCATCGGCACCTTCGGGTCTACACGGTGCTGATAAAGCAAGTCTATGTGATCCGTGCGCAAACGTCGTAATGAACCTTCCACTGCCCGACGAATATGGTCAGGCCGGCTATTCAAGGCCGTGGGTTGCTTCTCTTCCACCCCGAAACCAAACTTCGTACCAATTTTTACTTTTTCACGAAAAGGAGCAAGTGCCTCGCCTACCCACTCCTCACTGGTGTAAGGGCCGTACACCTCCGCCGTATCAAAGAAAGTAACTCCCTGATCATAAGCCCGACGAATCAAGGCAATCATATCCTTCTTTTCATACCGTCCGCCATAGTAGCCTACCATGGGAAGACAGCCAAGCCCGATAGCCGATACATTCAGTCCCCCCAGATTGCGATGCTCCATATCTCCGCGTACAAACTTGCCTTTACCATCTGATGACTGGGAGAAGACCTTCGATACACCTGTCCATGCACATACCGCGGAAAAAGCGGCTACAGACGACATCTTCAAAAAATCCCTTCTATCCATAATCTGAATCCTTTTTATGAGCCACAACGACTCATCAGTCCTCGTAATATTTCCATTTCGTTATCCGTCAGTTGGAAAGGAAAACTTTCCTTTTCGTGTGCGATAATTTCGTCCTCCTGCACTAAAAAGCATTGTACCACTCTTTCCGTAGTGGTATGATAACGGTCTGCCATGAAACAGACCACCTCATCCTCGTATAAATCGGCAGGAATGTCCATTGGATTATTATTCATCTTTTCTTGTTCCTTGATACAGCAAAATTACCGTAGCACCGCCAGAAGGCTGTAACAATAAATCGGAAGGTCGTACCGTTTTTACTGATTTTACACATTCGCATGCGGATAATTGGCTGAGATAATGTATTTTTGTGTATGAACGTCAAAAACCGACACACGGAAACACATGAGCAAGATTTTAAAAATTAAGAACGTAGGCGACTATAGCCAGTGGCTGGGGCACACGGACACGCATCCGCTAGTCAGCGTCATTGACTATGCAGAGGTGTCGCCCGTACGCCATAGTCTGAACAACTACAGCGTGTATGGCATCTTCTTTCACGATGAGGCGAACATCGACCTGGACTACGGATGCGGCAAATACGATTACAAGGAAGGAACCGTCATTTGTGTGGCTCCCGGACAGATAGGAGGAAAAGAGGACAATGGTGAGCTGGTCAACCTGACGGGATGGGCCTTGCTCTTTCACCCCGATTTGTTGCAGGGCACGGCACTGGAGAAGCATATCAGGAAGTATTCATTTTTTGACTACCGCGTGAACGAGGCCCTGCACATGACCGACGAGGAACACGATATCTTCGTTTCGCTGATGCGCCAGATAAAAGATGAGCTCCAGAAAAAGCACGACGGGCTTCAGGATGCCATCATTACAGGTTACATTGAACTGATGCTGAACTTCTGCCAGCGTTTCTACAACCGCCAGTTCATCACCCGCAAGCTTGCCAATTCGGACATTCTCATGAAATTCGACCAGCTGCTGCGCGATTACTACGAAGAGAAAATCCAGCTTACCTCGGGCATGCCCACCGTGCAATACTGTGCCGACAAGCTATGCATGTCGGCTAACTATTTCGGCGACCTTATCAAGAAGATGACCGGAGACACGGCCAGCAACTACATCCGCCAGGACCTCATCCAGCGAGTGAAGAACGAACTCGCCAGCGGGGCAAGCATCTCGCAAGTGGCCTACGAACTAGGTTTTGACTACCCCCAGCACCTGAGCCGCATGTTCAAGAAATTCTGCGGATATACCCCTACTGATTATCTCAGGCAGATACAGAAAAAAACCGACTGCTGATGAACTCGGCAACCGGGCTTTTCTCGTCTTTGTACGCACCGCAGAGACACATCGTATATCACTTCAGGTACGTCTGGAAAAAATGCGTAATCTTGTCAAAAGGAATCACATCCAGCTGGTCGTACAAGTCGACGTGATTGGCTCCCGGAATAATCAGCAACTCCTTGTTGTCGCCCTTCAGCTTCCTGAAGGCATCTTCACTGAAATAGCGCGAATGGGCTTTCTCTCCGTGAATCATGAGCACGGCACTACGTATCTCATCGCTATACGACAGGATGGGCATGTTCATAAACGACAAGGAAGAAGTCTTGTTCCACCCGTTATTGGAGTTCAGCGAACGCTTATGATAGCCGCGCGGGGTCTTGTAATATCCGTAATAGTCCTTCACAAACTGGGGTGCATCATCGGGAAGCGGGTCTACCACCCCTCCTGCCAGCGCATACGTGCCCTTGCGGTAGTCTTCCGTACGCTGGGCGTTGAGCTGCTTGCGAAGCTCATAGCGCGCATCGGCATCCATGGCATCGAAATAGCCGTTGGCATTCACCCGGCTCATATCGTACATCGTAGCGGTGACGGTAGCCTTGATGCGCGTGTCGATGGCCGCCGCATTCAGCGCCATGCCTCCCCATCCGCAAATGCCCAGTATTCCGATACGGTCGGCATCCACCTGTTCGCAGGTAGAAAGGAAATCCACCGCCGCACAGAAGTCCTCCGTGTTGATATCCGGAGAAGCCACATAGCGAGGTTCGCCCCCACTCTCACCGGTATACGAGGGGTCGAAGGCAATGGTCAGGAATCCTCGCTCAGCCAGTATCATGGCATACAGGCCCGACGATTGTTCCTTCACCGCCCCAAAGGGTCCGCTCACGGCAATGGCCGGAAATTTTCCTTCGGCCTGCCTGGGCACGTACATGTCGGCCGCCAGCGTAATGCCATAGCGGTTGGTAAAAGTCACTTTCCGGTGGTTCACCTTGTTGCTCAACGGGAACACCTTGTCCCATTCGTGTGTCAAATTCAAACTCTTTTCCATCTTCATCTCCGATTTTAAACCGTCCGTTGTGGCAAGCAGGCTGCCCGTAGTCAGAAGCCAGACCGCCGATGCCGCGCACAACGTCTTCCACAATATATCCATATAGTTATCACTCTATTATTCTACGAAGGCAAAAATAACACAAAAGCCCCACAGAGACATTTCCGTGAGGCTCAAATATCGTTTCTGAAAAGTTCAAATGCACGAGGGAGCGGCCAGTGCCGTAGGCGGGATGCCGTAGCGTTTCTTGAAGGCCGTAGAGAAGTGCGAGGGGTTCTTGAAGCCCACCTCCGCATAGACGTCGACCACCTTCCGCCGTTCTTCCTTCAGCAGGTGATAGGCCACTTCCAGGCGCTTGCGAATCAGCCATTTTTCGGGTGTCAGTTCGCTCACCTTCTTGAAGTCGCGCTTGAAGGTGGCCAGGCTACGGCCCGTGTAATGCGCCAGCTCCTCCAGGGTGAACTCGTACATGTAGTTCTCGTTCATGAAGTCAAGAATGTCCATCTTCCACGGTGTGCTGAAGTCGAACAACGCAGTCATGAAGCGCTTATCGATATGAAGCAGGGCCAGCAATCCTTCCTGCAACTTCAGTTGCATCACGTCGTCCTGCGGTTTCACTTCCGGATTGAAGTAAGGAGTCATCGAAGCAAACAGGCTCTCAATCTCGGCCGAAGGTGGGAGCTTCATCACGCCGAGCACGAACTTCTCCACGGGCTCTGCCTTGTCCGTGTGGCGGGTATACTTTCCGTGCATCTCCCGAAGGAAGGAACGGGTGAAGCACATGTAAATCCCGCAATACTGCTCTCCGCCCGAGGCTTTCTTGTACATGGTCACACGATGGTCGCGCGGAATGAACACACACTCTCCTTTTCCCACGTGTATCTGCCGGTGCCCGTCGTCGAGCACCATCTCGCCCGACAGGACATAGTTCATGGCATATTCCCTGGAACGGTGCACGCACGCATCGGCATCGTCATAGAAAAAGCTGAAAAACACATTCTGGTAATTGAATATGACTTTCATGGGGTTATGGCGTGAGGTTGTAGGTTCTGTTATCATCTTCTTCTCATTTTCGTGAATAGGGTCCGGCACAAAGATACAAATAAAAATGTCCCGGCTATCATCACGGCGGGGCAAAACAAAAACTCCTTTGCGGGCACCGTTCCGGCCACGCAAAGGAGTTTCTTTCTTCAGGGTTTCCCAAGGTCTGCAAACCACTCGCCTCAGACGGGCAGTCCGTATACCTTATTATATATTAGTAACCCAATTCTTTTTCAAGAGCGTTGTATTTTTCCTTGTCAAGCTTCCAGTAGATGTTCAACAGGTACTGACCCCACAACTGACGGTTGTCTGGTTTAGCTTCTTTTGCTTTTTCATAAAAAGGCTGAGCTTTTTCATACAATTCCTTGATTTTTGCTTCGTTGGCAGCATACTTCGGATCGTCCATAGAAAGCTTAGAGTTTTCTTCTACGATTTCCTGAGCCGGGAAGAATGAGCAGTCACCAATCTTAGAATAAGCTTCAGCTACGAAGTCTTTACCTTCCGCAATAATCTGGTTGAATGTAGCGATGGCACCTTCATAATCTTTCTTTTCATACTGAAGCACACCCTTCACGTACATGAAGTACGGAGTAGAGTTCTTAGCCAGTACGGCATCCATCTGAGCCAGACCTTCGTCAATCTTACCTTTCTGGATGTAGTAATCCATCAGGTTACCGATGAAGTATTCCTGTGACGGGAATTTTTCTACACCTTCCTGGATAGTAGTCAACCATTTTGCAGAGTCAGGAGTCTCACCTTTTCCGTAAGCTTCTGCCAGACACATCAGTGAACGGTAACCTTCTTCTTTGTGTTCCTTACCAATAGTAGCGTATTTGATTACGGCTGCATTGTCTTTCAATGAGTTAGCGGCAAGGGCTGCATAATTGGCAATCAGCGGAGTCAGGGTGTCATTCTTCACGGCTGCTTCTTCTTCAAACAATGCATTCTGCGGAGCATCTACGTATAGGCCGAAGAACTTCAGGGCATTGGCATAGTTACCTGCGTTGTAAGCGTCCGAACCGGCGTTTGTCAACTGAGGACGTACAGTAGCCAAAGTCTTAGCCAATTTCTTTCTCAGTTTCGGTTTCTTCAATTCGCCACTCTTCACCTTAGCCTGTTCTACTTCGTCACACTTCGTGTAATATTCGAACATTTTAGCCAAGCTGTTATACAATTTGGCGGTATCAGCCTTCCCTCCCGGCAAATACAGTTTCATGTTTTCATCGTCATAGATAGACTTCTGGAAATCACCTGCCAGCTTCCATGTTTCAGGATCATTGGCAGTAGAAGGATCTGTCAAAGCAGGTTCGATGATTTTTGCTGCCTTCACGGGATCGCTCTTGGCAGATTTTGCTTCCTTTACCACGCTTTCCTGAGCAGAAACAGCACATGCAGTAAAGAACAAAGCGGCTGAGAATAATACTTTTTTCATAAGGTTTAAATTTAGTAATACAAATATTCAAGTTAGTTTTTGTCCGGATTATTCATTCGGTTCACCGTCGGCGGGCTGAATGTTTTCTCCGTCGGCTGGCTGGATGTCCAGTGCCGGAGTTTCTTCATCCTGAATCTTCTCTTCTTCGTTTTCAGAAGCTACCTTACATACGGAACCAATCTGGTCGTTGCGCTTTTCAAGGTCAATCAGGCGCACACCTTGTGTGGCACGTCCCATGATACGTACTTCAGCAACCTTCAGGCGGATGGTGATGCCCGACTTGTTGATAATCATCAGGTCGTTCTCGTCGGTTACCGACTTGATAGCTACCAGGTTTCCAGTCTTATCCGTAATGTTCAGCGTCTTCACACCCTTTCCGCCACGGTTAGTCTTGCGATAGTCTTCAATGTCCGAACGCTTACCGTAACCATTTTCAGATACCACCATGATGGTCTCCGTTTCAGGGTCTTTGATACAAATCATTCCAATTACTTCATCCTGACCGTCTTCATCGAGTGTGATACCACGTACACCAGTAGCCGTACGTCCCATTTCGCGTACCGCACTTTCATGGAAACGGATGGCACGACCGTTGCGGTTGGCAATCACGATTTCGTTGTTCCCGTTGGTCATACGTACTTCAATCACACGGTCGTCTTCGCGGATAGTAATGGCATTCACACCGTTCTGGCGCGGACGGGAATATTGTTCGAGCAACGTCTTCTTGATGACACCGTTCTTCGTACAGAAGAGCACATAGTGACTATTGATGAATTCCGTGTCGTTCAGATTCTTCACACGCAAGTAAGCCGTTACCACATCGTCTGCCTCTATGTTCAGCAAGTTCTGGATGGCACGCCCCTTCGAAGTCTTGTTACCTTCCGGAATTTCATATACCTTGAGCCAGTAGCACTTACCCTTCTGCGTGAAGAACAGAAGCGTGTTGTGCATAGTAGCCGGATAGATATGTTCGATGAAGTCTTCGTTACGGGTTTCACTTCCTTTCGAGCCTACGCCGCCACGGTTCTGTGCACGGAACTCAGAAAGCGGTGTACGCTTGATGTATCCCATGTGCGAGATGGTGATGACCATTTCGTCATCGGCATAGAAATCTTCCGGATTGAACTCTTCCGAAGCATATACGATTTCCGAACGACGGTTGTCACCGTATTTTTCTTTCACTTCGAGCAGTTCGTCCTTGATGACCTTCTTGCAAAGTTCCTCGTTGCTCAGAATTTCCTCAAAGTAAGCGATTTGCTTCATCAGATCTTCATATTCAGCGTGAAGCTGATCTTGCATCAGTCCGGTAAGCTGGCGCAAGCGCATTTCTACAATGGCACGTGCCTGGATTTCGCTCAGGTTGAAGCGGGCCATCAGGTTCGTGATAGCTTCGTTCGGAGTCTTGGCGGCACGGATGATGCGAATTACTTCATCAATGTTGTCCGAAGCGATAATCAGTCCTTCCAGAATATGCGCACGTTCTTTGGCCTTGCGCAAGTCGTAACGCGTACGGCGGATTACCACCTCATGACGGTGTTCCACAAAATATTTAATCAGTTCCTTCAGGTTGAGCAGACGCGGACGACCATGAACCAAGGCCACGTTGTTCACACCAAAAGAAGTCTGAAGCATAGTCATCTTGTAAAGCTTGTTGAGCACTACGCTGGCGTTGGCATCACGCTTGATATCAATGACGATACGCATACCTTCGCGGTCGGTCTCGTCGTTCACATTCGAAATACCTTCGATTTTCTTGTCGTTCGACAAATCAGCAATGCTCTTGATCAGCTCCGCCTTGTTCACACCGTACGGAATCTCGGTCACTACAATCTTGTCGTGTGTAGGATGCGATTCGATTTCGGCCTTGGCACGCATTACCACACGTCCGCGTCCGGTTTCGTAGGCATCGCGCACACCGCTGATACCATAAATATATCCTCCGGTCGGGAAGTCGGGTGCCTTAATATACTGCATCAGGCCGTCTACGTCAATTTCATTGTTATCGATGTATGCCACGCAAGCGTCAATGACTTCACGCAGGTTATGTGTCGGCATATTGGTAGCCATACCTACAGCAATACCCGAAGCACCGTTCACCAGCAGGTTCGGGATGCGGGTCGGCATAACGGTAGGTTCCTGCAACGTATCGTCGAAGTTGTTGGTAAAGTCTACGGTCTCCTTGTAAAGGTCCTGCATCATTTCCTCACCAATCTTCTTCAGACGAGCCTCCGTATATCGCATGGCAGCGGCACTATCACCGTCGATAGAACCGAAGTTACCCTGACCGTCTACCAGCGGATAACGCATCGCCCAGTCCTGTGCCATACGCACCAGGGCGCCATACACAGACGAGTCGCCGTGAGGGTGATACTTACCCAGTACTTCACCTACGATTCTGGCCGCTTTTTTATACGGTTTGTCGGATGTATTTCCCAGTTCCATCATTCCGTAAAGAATACGGCGGTGAACCGGCTTGAATCCGTCTCTTACATCAGGGAGGGCGCGTGCCACGATTACTGACATGGAGTAATCAATGTACGACGACTTCATTTCCTCTTCGATGTTGATTTTTATAATTCTGTCTTGTTCTTGCATTTAATACATTATTAATTATACTTCCTTTCAAGGCTTGTGAAAAACCATGCTAAAGTACGACTTTTAGCGGATATACAAAAACTTTTCCACCAAAAAATACGTATAGGCCTCCATTTGGAGACACTTGCAGGAAATGTGGCACGCATTTTGTTAAATAGAAAGAAAGACTTGATGAGGAGTCTTTATAATAATGTATATTTGCAAGCCATTTTGAATATAAACGATTGGAGAAGATATGAATTTGATGAGCAACGAATTTACACAACAAGTGTCTGACATCGTCGTCTACGGGAAAGAGGAGGCCAACCGCCTTCAGAACGACCATATCGAACCAGAACATCTGGTATTGGGCATCTTGCGTGATGAAGAGTGTAAAGCTGCCGAAATATTGAAATCGTTCTATCTGAATCTGAAAGATATCAAGAACGAACTGGAAATACAATTACGGAAGAAGTCCATACTTGAGAATTATTCGCAGGACATCTCATTCAGCGAAGAGGCCTCCAAAATACTGATACTAAGCAAACTGGAAGCCAAGCTGATGAATGACGAAAAAGTAGATACCCCTCATGTTTTATTGGCCATTATGAGAGACAACCAGAATAACGCATATAAAATATTGGAAAAGAACGACGTAACTTACAAAAAGATAATAGACCGTATGAAACAGGAGGAAGCTCCTCTTGACGGGCTGGATTTCAATGACGACGAAGAAGAGGAAGGCATCGGACGTCGCGGAAACGCAGATAAGAACAACGATAGCTTCGGCTCTTCTGCCAACCGTCAGGCCACTCAGACTGAACAAAAACAAGCGGATGGTGGTACGCCTTACCTTGATAATTACGGTATCGACCTGACCAAGGCGGCCGAAGGAGGGAAACTCGACCCCGTGGTAGGCCGTGAGAAAGAAATTGAACGTATCGCACAGATTCTGAGTCGGCGCAAAAAGAACAACCCCATTCTGATTGGCGAACCGGGCGTGGGAAAATCGGCCATCGCCGAAGGTCTGGCGCTCCGTATAGTGGAGAAACGAGTTTCACGTGCCTTATTCGGCAAGCGTATCGTTTCGCTCGACATGACGGCAGTAGTTGCCGGAACCAAGTATCGCGGACAATTTGAAGAACGCATTCGTGCCATTCTGACAGAAGTAAAGAAACACCCTGACATCATTCTGTTCATTGACGAGATACATACCATCGTGGGAGCCGGCTCAGCAGCCGGTTCCATGGATGCGGCCAACATGTTGAAGCCGGCACTGGCGCGTGGAGAAATCCAATGCATCGGAGCCACCACCCTCGATGAGTACCGCAAGAACATCGAAAAAGACGGAGCACTGGAACGCCGCTTCCAGAAGGTACTGGTAGAACCTACCTCACCTGAAGAAACGTTGCAGATTCTCCAGAACATCAAGGATAAATACGAAGAGCATCATAACGTGACTTACACGGCCGAGGCGCTGGAGGCCTGCGTACGCCTGACCGACCGCTATGTAACCGACCGCTATTTCCCCGACAAGGCCATCGACGCCCTGGACGAAGCGGGCTCTCGCATCCACCTCACCCACATCTCCGTACCTCGGGAAATTGAGGAGCAGGAGCGATTGATTGAGGAAGCACAACAACATAAGAATGAAGCCATTCGCTTGCAGAACTTCGAGCTGGCCGCCAGTTTCCGTGACCGCGAGAACCAGTATACGGAACAATTGGAACGCCTGAAAAATGAATGGAAGGAGAAGTTGAAGGACAACCGGGAGACAGTAGACGCACCGCAGATAGAGGAAGTGGTTTCTATGATTTCGGGTGTGCCCGTGCAACGCATGGCGCAAGCGGAAGGTGTACGACTGAAGGGCATGAAGCAGGCACTGCTTTCGAAGGTTATCGGACAAGACAAGGCGGTAGAGACACTGGTAAGAAGTATCCAGCGAAGCCGTGTGGGACTGAAGGACCCGAACAAGCCTATCGGTACGTTCCTTTTCTTAGGACCGACGGGGGTAGGAAAGACGCACCTGGCAAAAGAGCTGGCCAAGAACATGTTCGGCACTACCGATGCCATTATCCGTATCGATATGAGCGAATACATGGAGAAATTCACCGTGTCACGTCTGGTTGGAGCTCCTCCGGGATACGTGGGCTACGAAGAAGGCGGACAACTGACAGAGAAGGTGCGCCGTCATCCCTACTCTATCGTATTGCTGGATGAAATCGAGAAGGCTCATTCCGACGTGTTCAACATGTTGTTACAGGTGATGGACGAAGGCCGGTTGACGGATAGCCTGGGACGGACCGTGGATTTCAAGAATACCATTATCATCATGACGTCCAACATCGGTACGCGCCAGCTGAAGGAATTCGGCAAGGGCATCGGCTTCACGGCACAGACCGGAGAAAACGAAAAAGAGCATGCCAACAGCGTGATTCGCAAGGCCTTGAACAAATCGTTTGCTCCTGAATTCATCAACCGTCTGGATGAAATCGTGACCTTCGACCAGCTGGATATTGCTTCACTGGAGAAAATCATCGACATCGAGCTGGCGGGACTCTACAAGCGTATCGAAGGTTGTGGTTTCCATCTCCTGCTTGACCAGGAGGCCAAACGTTTCGTAGCAGAAAAAGGCTACGACGTACAGTTCGGTGCCCGCCCGTTGAAACGTTCCATCCAGAACCATCTGGAAGACGGACTGGCAGAGCTGATTATCAACGAAGAACCGCAGACAGGCGATACCTTGCATGTGTACATGAACGACCAAGGCGACGGAGTAGAAATGAAAATAGAAAAAGCGTAACGGGATTCTGACAGAATTTCGGCATACAGACAAAATGTCAGGTACAAACGTATCTGGCATTTTTTTTGTGTAAGGACTGGAAAAAATTTTATTCGAACAATCATAAAAAAACAAAGAGATATGCAAAAAGGTAATATCGGGGTTACAACAGAAAACATATTCCCCATCATAAAGAAGTTCTTGTATAGCGACCATGAAATTTTCCTCCGTGAATTGGTTTCCAATGCGGTGGATGCAACTCAGAAATTGAAGACTCTGGCCGCTACGGGCGATTTTAAAGGTGAACTGGGCGATTTGACGGTACGTGTAAAGGTAGACAAGGAAAACGGTACCATCACCATCAGCGACCGTGGTCTGGGTATGACGGCCGAAGAAATCGACAAGTACATCAACCAGATTGCCTTCTCAGGAGCAAATGACTTTCTGGAAAAATACAAGGACGATGCCAATGCCATCATCGGTCACTTCGGTCTGGGATTCTACTCTGCCTTTATGGTGGCCAAGACGGTAGACATCGTGACCCGTTCTTACAAGGAAGGCGCCAAGGCCGTGAAATGGAGCTGCAACGGAAGTCCTGAGTTTACCCTCGAAGAAACAGAACGTAGCGACCGTGGAACCGACATCATCCTGCATGTGGATGAAGATTGCAAGGAATTCCTGGAAGAATCTCGCTTGCAGGGCTTGCTCACCAAGTATTGTCACTTCCTGGCCGTACCGGTAGCCTTTGGCAAAAAGAAAGAATGGAAAGACGGCAAGCAGGTAGAAACGGAAGAAGACAACCTGATTAACGACACTTGTCCTATCTGGACCAAGAAACCGTCGGACTTGAAGGAAGAGGATTACAAGAAGTTCTACCGTGACCTGTATCCGATGGCCGACGAACCGTTGTTCTGGATTCACCTGAACGTGGACTATCCGTTCAATCTGACTGGTGTGCTCTACTTCCCGAAAATCAAGAGCAACCTCGATTTGCAACGTAACAAGATTCAGTTGTATTGCAACCAGGTATATGTGACCGACTCGGTAGAAGGTATCGTGCCCGACTTTCTGACCCTGCTTCACGGTGTCATCGATTCTCCGGACATTCCGTTGAACGTATCTCGTTCTTACTTGCAGAGCGATTCGAACGTGAAGAAGATTTCTACTTACATCACGAAGAAGGTATCCGACCGCTTGCAATCTATCTTCAAGAACGACCGTAAGGAATTTGAAGAGAAATGGGACGACCTGAAGATTTTCATCAACTACGGCATGCTGACTCAGGAAGATTTCTATGAAAAGGCTTCCAAGTTTGCTTTGTTCAAGGATACAGACAACAAGTATTACACCTTCGAAGAATACCAGACATTGATTAAGGATAATCAGACCGACAAGAACGGTAGTCTGATTTACCTCTATGCCAACAACCTGGACGAACAGTACACTTATATCGATGCGGCCAAGAACAAAGGCTACAACGTATTGCTCATGGACGGCCAGCTGGACGTACCGATGATCAACATGCTGGAACAGAAGTTCGAAAAGAGTCACTTCACCCGTGTGGATAGCGACATCGTAGACCGCCTGATTGTGAAAGAAGACCAAAAGGGCGAAGAACTTCCTCACGACAAGCAGGAAGTGCTCAGTTCTTTGTTCAAGGGACAGATGCCGAAGGTAAAGAAAACGGAATTCCACGTAGAAGCACACGCGCTGGGCGAAAACAATGCGCCGATTGTCATCACACAGGCCGAATACATGCGCCGTATGAAAGACATGGCCAGCATCCAGCCGGGCATGAGTTTCTATGGTGAAATGCCTGACATGTTCAATCTGGTATTGAATAGCGACCACCGTCTGATCAAGCAGGTATTGAGCGATGCCGAAACGGCTTGTGCAGAAAAACTTGTACCGGTAGAATCTGAAATCGCCATGCTGACTCTCCGTCGTAACGAGCTCCAGAAAGCACAGGAAGGAAAGAAAGAGGAAGAAATCCCGACCGCCGAAAAAGACGAACTGAACGATGTAGAAAAGAAGATTGAAGCGCAAAAAACCGAAAAGGAAAACATCCTGAACGGTTATGCTGCCGGCAACAAAGTGGTTCACCAACTCATCGACCTGGCCTTGCTGCAAAACAACATGCTGAAAGGAGAAGCCTTGACCAACTTTGTAAAACGAAGCGTAGAAATGATTTAATTTACCCCTCAAAATAGGGAAAGCCATTCTTGCAGGTATGCAGGAATGGCTTTTTTTTATCTTTTATGCAAGTGGATAGAAGATAATTTGTACATTTGCGAAACTATAACATAAAGACGTAACCATGGAAAACAAAACCGAATTGATATTAATCCGTATCAGCGGAGTGGACAGACCGGGGCTGACCGCATCGGTGACCGCCATATTGTCTAAATACCAGGTAGACATTATGGACATCGGACAAGCTGACATTCACAGTACCCTATCACTGGGTATCCTTTTCAAATGCTCCGACCAGGATTCTGGAAATATCATGAAGGAATTGCTTTTCAAGGCTTCAGATTTAGGTATCAACATCCGCTTCTACCCCATTAGCGACGAGGAATACGAGACATGGGTGAACCTGCAAGGAAAACACCGCTATATTCTGACCCTGCTGGGCAGAAAGCTTACGGCACAACAAATTGCCGGTGCCACCAAGATTCTGGCAGAGCAGCAACTGAACATCGACGGTATCCGGCGTCTGACCGGACGTATTCCTCTGGACGAGAAAAAAGCGAACGTGAGGGCCTGCATTGAATTTTCGGTGAGAGGTACACCCAAAGACCGTGAAGAACTACAAAGCCAGCTCATGCAGCTCAGTGCATCACTGGGCATGGACTTCTCGTTCCAGCAAGACAATATGTACCGCCGTATGCGCCGGCTCATCTGCTTTGATATGGATTCCACACTCATTGAAACGGAGGTTATCGACGAACTGGCCATACGGGCTGGTGTGGGCGACCAGGTGAAGGCCATTACGGAAAGAGCCATGCGTGGCGAAATCGACTTTTGCGAAAGTTTCAAGGAACGGGTGGCCCTGCTCAAAGGACTGGATGAGAGCGTAATGCGCGACATTGCCGAACATCTCCCGATTACCGAAGGAGTGGAACGCCTGATGTATGTACTCAAGCGCTACGGATACAAGATTGCCATTCTTTCGGGAGGTTTCACGTATTTCGGCAACTACCTGAAAGAGAAATTCAGCATTGATTATGTGTATGCCAACCAGCTGGAAATCGTAGACGGAAAACTGACCGGCCGCTATTTAGGTGACATCGTAGACGGAAAACGAAAGGCAGAACTGCTCCGCCTGCTGGCACAGGTAGAGAATGTGGACATCGCACAGACAATTGCCGTGGGCGATGGAGCCAACGACCTGCCCATGCTTTCTACGGCAGGGCTGGGAATCGCCTTCCATGCCAAGCCGAAGGTGGTGGCCAATGCGCAACAGGCCATCAATACCATCGGACTGGACGGAGTGCTGTATTTCCTGGGATTCAAGGATTCCTATCTGGACGAACGCGGCAAATTATGATGAAAAGATAAGCAAGCGAGTTTATTAGTTTATAAGTTTTTGAGTTCTTAAGTGAAAGTGAAACGACACAATTTATAAACTTACAAACTCAAAAACTAAAGAAACAAATACTTAACACTGATATATGAAGTTTTCGGAACTGAACTTAGAAGATAGCGTACTCGATGCCTTGGACGCAATGAATTTCCAGGAATGTACACCCGTGCAGGAACACACCATTCCTGTCATCCTGGAAGGAAAGGACCTGATTGGCGTGGCCCAGACAGGTACGGGAAAAACGGCGGCCTACCTGCTTCCGGTGTTGAACCAGTTGAGCAAGGGAGGTTATCCGGAGGATGCCATCAATTGTATCATCATGTCGCCCACCCGTGAGCTGGCCATGCAGATTGACCAGCAGATGGAGGGTTTCTCCTATTTCATGCCGGTGTCAAGCGTGGCGGTGTACGGAGGAAACGACGGTATCCGTTTTGAGCAGGAAAAGAAAGGACTGACTTTGGGAGCGGATGTGGTAATCGCTACTCCGGGACGTCTGATCAGCCACTTAAGCTTAGGTTATGTGGACCTGTCGAAAGTATCCTTCTTCATCCTCGACGAAGCGGACCGTATGCTCGATATGGGATTCTCGGACGACATCATGCAGATTGTCAAATATCTTCCGAAAGAACGGCAGACCATCATGTTCTCTGCCACCATGCCGACCAAAATCCAGCAACTGGCCAAGACCATTCTCCGCGATCCGGTGGAAGTGAAGCTGGCCGTATCCAAGCCGGCGGAAAAAATCATTCAGGCCGCTTACATCTGCTACGAGGCACAGAAACTGGGCATCATCCAATCGCTGTTCCAGTCCCAGCAACCGGAGCGTGTTATCATCTTTGCTTCTTCCAAACTGAAGGTGAAAGAGGTGACCAAGGCCCTGAAACGCATGAAGCTGAATGTGGGCGAAATGCACTCCGACCTGGAGCAGAGCCAGCGTGAGGAAATCATGCACGAGTTCCGCAACCGCCGCATCGACATCCTGGTAGCTACCGACATCGTGGCCCGTGGTATCGACATCGACGACATCCGCCTGGTCATCAACTACGACGTGCCGCATGACAGCGAAGACTACGTACACCGCATCGGACGTACAGCCCGTGCCAATAACGACGGATGTGCCATCACTTTTGTAAGTGAAACCGAGCAGACCCGTTTCAAGCAAATCGAAACATTCTTAGGAAAAGACATTTACAAACTCCCCGTACCTGAAGAACTGGGCGAAGGTCCGGTATATGCTCCCCGCACCTCTAGAAAAGAAGGAGGCAAACAAGTGAAAAACTTCTCCCGCAACAAAAAAAGCGGATGGAAAAAGAAAGGGGGGAACCAAGCAAAAAAACAAGGAGAAAGAACGGTTAAGAACTGATTGCCACACACCTTCCTGACAGCACAAGAAAAGCCCGTACAAGCCTTTAATTTTCACAAAACTTGTACGGGCTTTTCTTGTAAGAGGTTCTGCAACCGCCCTGGAAAAGCCCACTCTCCTATAGTTATTAGCGGAATTTCTTAATGTGAATCCTCAAAACGCGTCTTCAGAAAGTCTGCCAGATTATGGGTTCTAACCTCCTCCGTTGAAATACTTCCGTCCTTCTCTACCACCACATAATGAGGAATACCGTTAAACTGGAAGAGTTCTCGCATATACTTGTATTCCGTATCCGTAAGACGGAAACAAGCTTCACCTTTCAAATGCGTTTCTACATATTCCGCATAAGCTTTCTCTGGAGATTCTGCTTCGCTCGTGATGTAAACAAACTGGAATCCGGGATGATTGCGATATTGCTCACGCAACTTTGCCGTGGCTTGTATACCCTGCCGGCAGGGAGCACAAGTAGTAGCCCAGAAATCCACGAACAGCACCTTGCCCGCATAGGGTGCAATGATACGGCGGAAAATGTCGGTAGCTTTTCCTTCAGGCAGCCGATACGAAGTTTGCTTCGTTACAGGATATAACGTTTTCTGCATCTCACGAACCGTAGCTCGCAGATAAGGGTGACTTACGGTCTTTTCCAGTTGACTGACAAATATTTCAGCATCCTGGCGCCGCTTCAGCACTTCAGACAAGACATAGCGCAAGTTACGCACACAGGCTATCTGCCAAAACAAAGACGAAGAGACACCACACAGACTGTTGACGATACTATCCTTTACCTCACTCATTTTGAGTTGCAAGTGTAACTTCTTTTCATCTTCAGACAACGCCTTGAAATCTTCATCGCTCTGTAATTCTATCTGAATGTTGTAAGCAGGTGCGAGCGGGTCCATGAATTCAAACCGATTGATGAAAGAGCCCACATTGGCATTAGCCAGTACAGACTGCTCATTCAAGGGCATTTCTTTCAGGAACTTATAATAGGAAACATCAGGCTGCACTTTCAGAACCTGATTGGTGGTATCTTTCTGTGCATAGTAATTGCGGGCTAACTGGAACTCCAGATACGTATATCCCGCCTGTAAATTCACCTGGTTATGTATCAACGAAACAGCTTTCTGTGAGGGAGCATAGAGACAACTGAGCGAGTCGGCCTGCTCCTGCCATTGAGTGACAACAGGCGTCAGTTGCTCTTGAAATTGGGCCGGCGTCAGTGTTTTCTGCGCCTGAGCCAGTTTGTCATAGGAATAATTGAAGTGCCCGCTCAGCATCATGGCAAGGTATGACAAACCCGCATTCTTCCCCATGTAGGCAGTGTGAACAAGTGGATAGTTATGGTCACGCGCCCGACTGCGGGCCATAAGGTCCTCCCAATCAAGATAAAGAGTGATCGTATCTCCCGGTTCAGCATAGAAAGGAATCCAGGCATTGTCATTAGTGTCCACTAAAAAATCATAGAATTTCTTTGAAATTATTGAAATTCAATTTGTTATAGGAGATTTTGGGGAGAACGGATTTGAATTTACTTTTGTGGTAATTTTCAGACCGTTATGCATAAAGACCCATATATTT
>NZ_DBEXBB010000040.1:0-5199 GCF_048170425.1 Phocaeicola sp. | reverse complement strand
AAATAAATACTTTTGTACTGTGTTTTTCATAGTATTAGATTTAAGGTTAACAAAGGTTGGAGTTCAGCGGAACTCCTTTTTTTATGCCTTTTTTCAGCTTAAAAAAACGCTTTTATATTTGCTTCAAAACGCAAGTACATTCAATGTAAAACGTAAAGGCGTTTAAATTGAAATGTACTTGCGTTTCGATAAAAACGTTTTGACGTTTTAGTGCAAACGCCTTTACGTTTTTTGTCACTCAATTTTTTCGTTGGATTTTATTCTGATTTCAGGCTGTTAACAGGGTTGCTACTGGCTGTCCGGTAATTCTGTATGGTAATGGTAATCAGTGTAATCAGACTGATTATGACGCATGTAATCAGAAATACCCATGGAGAAATAGGGATTTTCTCATTGAACTGTTTCAGCCATTCCGATACGGCATACCAGGCGATGGGACTGGCCAGGAGTGAACAGGCGATGGAAAGCGTGAGGTAGGAGCGGCCGAACATCCAAAGAATTTGTCCCGTGGAGGCTCCATATACTTTTCGTACCCCGATTTCCTTACGGCGGTGTGCGGCTTCAAAAATAATCAGTCCGAATACTCCTACCAGTGAAATCAGAATGGCAAGCAGACTGAACCAGGTGATTATCTTTTGCTGGTTTGTTTCTTTTTGGTAAAGCTGGCCGTATATCTGGTCGTAAAATTTCACTTCTGTGGGATAGCCCGTAAAACATTCACTCATTGTCTGACGGATATGCTTCAGTGCGCTGTCCATATTACTTCCGGCCTTTACGCGGATGTAGGCAAATGGTAGCACATTGTTGCTGTAGATACCGTTGGGACAGAAAATATAGGGGACGGAGCCAGTTTTGAGTGAAGTAAACTGCACGTTATTCACATATCCTTTGAGGGTGGCGCTCATTCCCCATGGGAAAAAGTCGAGTGTTTCTCCTGCCGGGATGCCGCTTTCTTTCTGAAGGTCCTGCGTGGCGATAAAGTTTAATTGGGAGGTGTAGATGGAATCGCTGGGCAGGAAGTCGCTTCCCGACAGAATGTGCATTCCCATGACTTGGCAGAAGTTCGTTGTGACGTCAATATATTGATGTTCGTAGTTGTTTCCTTTGTAGCGGAAGGTATACTGTGTATATCCCTCGGTGGCTCCTAACTCCCATTTGGCGTAGGCGATGTCGTCAATTTCAGCAAAACTTTTCAGCTGACTGTCGAATTTGCGGTACGGACTGCTGTGATAAGGCAGTTGGGGGAGGGAAGCGACCAGTATCTGGTCTTTGTCGATGCCCAGTTCATGGTTTCGCATGAATCGGTTCTGCAGGAAAATAAAAGCTGCGGTGACAATCAGGGCAAACGAAACAATATACTGGAAACCGATGAGTACTGTACGAAGACGTTTTCCTTTTCCGCTCAGGGCATAGTTTCCTTTCAATACAAGGGCAGGAGGGAAAGAGGTCATGTACCATGACGGATACAGTCCGGCCACGATACCAGTAAGCAGGGCAATCACTCCGGTGTAAAGCACATATTTCCAGTAAACAAGCAGGGAAGGGGTGAAACCCATAAAGGATAGTACGTTCAGGCGTATCAGGGCAGCGACAATACCTAATGATAATAGCCAGCCTATCAATACGATGCTTACCGATTCGGCTACCAGGGCACGGCGCAGTTCTCTGTTGGTGCTTCCCAGCACTTTCTGGGTATTGATGCTGCGCATGCGTACCGGAGCCAGTGCCGTGCTGAAATTGATAAGATTGATGCAGGCGATTAGAATAATCAGGAACCCGATACTTACCAGCAGGGTCATGGTGCTGCGGCTACCTGTTTGGAAGTAGTAGGGGGAATGCATGTCATAATATAGTTTCTGAATTGGGAGAACATAGAGTTTCTGGGTGCCTTGATCTCCGGTAAACAGTCGTTTGTTGGCTTCTGTAGCTGCAATTTGCTGGTTGACTTCTTCCACGCTGACTCCCGGTTTTAGCAAGAAGAATGCAAAAAAGTTCTGGCTGCCCCAGTCGTTCTCCTGAAGTTTTCCCATCGGAACAAAGAGGTCATTTTTGAACTGGCAGTTTTCCGGCAGGTCTTCAAAAATACCGCATATCCGGAATTTGGTAGCTTCCGGATTTCGCCAGTCTGGAGTATCTGTGTACAGGTAGGAACCTAAGGCATTGCCATTCGGGAATAGTTTGCGGGCATAGCTCTCGGATACGATGACACTTTCCGGATGTTTCATCTCCTGGTCACTGCCTTCCACGAACTTCAGTCCGATGATTTTTCCGAAGTCGGGATACACGGCCCAGGGCTCCTCGTAGAAGTATTGCGGATTCTTGGGGTCGGTGTAGAAAGCCTGTTTCTGCCAGGCCGGGGAATAGATGGTGCCATATTCGATGCCCGGTACTTGTTGGATAAGGTAATCGATAGGGCCTCGGGGGAGTGTACTGACATAATTTTCCTCTTGAGGTTGTGCCAGATTCAGCATGACCAGGCGGTCGGTATGAGGATAGCAGGTATCGAAATCGCGTTCGTAGCTTACCTTCATCATAAGCAGGACAAAGGCGGCAAAGGCAGCCGAAAGTCCCATCAGGTTCAGCATGGAGGCAGTCTGGAAGCGTTTCAGCGTATAGAATAGATTTCGTAGGATGGTTTTCATATTTTCGTTTTTTTATGTTTCTGATTTGGGAAAGATTATTCTGTTTTCAGGTTCAGTACCGGATTTTCCCGTACGGCTTTTCGACTGATTAGCCAGACGGAAGCCAGTGAGATGAGGGCTACAATCAGGAAAGCGGCAACCGGTACCCACCAGGGGAAACTGCTTTCGTAGGTCACAATCTTGTCTATCTGCTGAATGCCGATATACATCAGTGGGAGGCCGATGAGCAGACTGAACGCCAGTGATGCGGAAGAGAATCTCATTAACCGGAGCATTTCGCTGTGGCTGTCGGAACCGAATACCTTGCGTACGGCGATGTCTCGTTTGCGTTGTGCGATGAAATAGATGCTCATGGCGGTAAGTCCTAACAGGGAGATAACCAGTGCTGCGCAGGTGAAGATAAGAATCAGGTGATTCATACGGGTAATGTCTTCATATATTTTCTGCACCAGTGTGCCATACCATGCTGAATCAAACGGGTATCCGTCTATTATTTTGGAATAGAGCTGGTCCAGCTGCTTTTTATAAGCCTCAGGTTGTTCATCGCGTACTTCCACCAGGATGTTCCATGGACTGATGCTGTCGGAGGGAGCAATTTGCATGCGCAGCGGATGAGGGTCTTTCATAAGCAGAGAGCGAATCTGGAAGTCTTTGAATTCTCCAACTACGTTCATGGTATAGCCTCCCCGTTCACTTCTTACAAAGTCTGTAAATCCCAACTGGCGCAAGTCTTTCATGGCCGTCTGGCTTACAAAGAAATTTTTGGGATTATATCCAGCATGGCGGTCTTCCGTAATTTGGATATGGAAAATGTCGATAAAGGCAGAGTCCACCACAAAAGTCTGGAAGCTTAGGTCTTTGGTACTGTCGGCCGATGTGAAGTACATGGTATCATTGTTTCCACCGTCAAGGGGAGTACCTTGTGCAAAACTGACGCGTTTTACGAAAGGAAGTTTCTGGGCTTCCTGACGGAAAAGCTGAAGTTTTTGGTCGCTGGCCATAGGAGGGTAGTGGATGACGTGCCCGTATTCATACCCTAATGGGGCATGTAGGATGCGGTAAATCTGTACACTCAGGTAAATGGCACATCCCAGCATGGCAATGGTGAGTCCGTTTTGCACAATGTTTAGCAGGCGGAGGTATAAAGTCTTGGTTTTGCGGCGGAAGGTACCTTTTACGATGTCCAGCGGATTGTAGCGTGACAGCAGGGTGGCAGGCACGAATCCGGAGAGCAGGGAAAGTACGGTAATCAAAATCAGATAGCACAATAGGGTAACGGGATTTAAGTCGCCCACAATGTCAAGCCGTGTATGAAGCAGTTCCATCGCGGTAGGTTCTGCGGCTTTGGCCAGTAGAAAACCAATTACAAAGGCCAAAGTGGTCAGCAGGAACGATTCGGCAATCATACGCCAGAATATGCTTTTCTTGGAGGAACCTAACAGACGGCGGGTAGCCATTTCCTTTGCCCGGTAACTGGTTTGGGCAATGCTCATGCTGGTATAGTTGAAGATGGCCATGCACAGAATCAAGATACCGATGGTCAGGAAAATAAGTACCACTTTCAGGCTATATTGGTTGAGTATGGCTCCGGCAGCCTGTGTATCGGAGAAGTAAAACTCGTGTATGGGGATGAATAATACCTTTTTAACGGAGTCATATTGGTAAATCCAGAAGAATTCTTTAAAAAAGCGGGCTATGTCATCGGCTTTGTCGTTGGGATTGACGTTCGGATGGAAACGCAGAAAGAAGATGCAGCTGGCGGCATTGCCCAACTGGGTATTTTCTTCGCTGGCACTCCAATTAACATATCGCACATTCTTATGAAGGCTGAATGCTTCAATATTGGAAGGAAAGATAGAATTATCAATGTCTTCAATGATTCCACTCACTGTGCAGCGCCGGTCACCGAATGCTTGTTCAATAAGTGTTTTCCCTAACGCATGCTCCGTACCAAACAGCTTGATGGCGCAGGAACGTGTCAGCACGATGTTATTTTCATTGGCCAGCAAGGTTTCTGGATTCCCTTCCAGCAGATGAAAGTTGAAGAACTGGAAGAAGTTTTCGCGGACAAACATCATTTGTATATTAACCGGTTGGTCGTTGGTTCTGACAAACTGTTCGTAGTAACCGCTTACGGCGCACCAGTCTTCTATTTCTGGATAACGGCTTTGTAGTTTGTCACCCAGTAAGATGTGACCTCCTGCCCATACTTCGTTGGCCAGTACATAAGTACGGTCTGCGTCTTTCATGTCCTTGTCCACGGTGAGTTGTCGGGTCACCATGTGGGTAATCAACAGGAGAAACATGAGTGAGATGCTTAATCCGATGACATTGACAAAGGTAAAAAGTTTGTTGCGCTGTAAAAAGGTAAAGTAAGTTTTCATTTTTCTGTGTCTGGTTTTGTTTTTACTGCAAATGTACTATACAATTTTCGTGCCATCTTTTCAAAATGTTGATTTATAGATATATATGGTTTTTCTGCTTTTTGTAAGTGTCTAAATTTTTGACATGGGGTGTATGATTTTTAGACAAAAGTAATCGATGGTTGGGAGAGATA
>NZ_DBEXBB010000039.1:0-5894 GCF_048170425.1 Phocaeicola sp. | reverse complement strand
AAATCTCTGTAACTTTAGACTCTGGAAACATAGTGGTAATCGTTTAAATGTTATAATTCAGCACTATAAATTTAATACTTTTATCGCTATGTTTCTAATTATCAGTGAAATATATTTATTCTTATTTCGAACTCACGTTATTTACGGGTGGACAGACAAACGCTTGATGTGCCTGGTTGTTTGCTTGATGTGTGGAATAACCTGGTTCCCGTTTGCAGCTATTGGACAGGTACGTTTAGATTTTATGCTTGATGGAAGTCGTACATTTGTTACGCTGGTTGTAGAGAATCAGACGTCTGAGAAACTGATGCTTGTTCAGAGTGTTTTGGACATCATTGACGGGACTTATGTTTCGGTGTGCTACCAGGATAGTATGGGTGTTAAGCATGATTATCTGGAAATTGACGCATTTCAAAAAAGTAATGGAAAATTTACCATGTATGCGGCAATATACCCCGGTGATGTTTATCAATACCAGATTCCGTTGTCTGGATATCAGAAGATTCTTTCTGTGGAAGCATATATACGTGCCTTTTATCTTTCCGGTGAAGGGAAAGATAGGCATCTGTCGTTTGTAAGATGGGCAAAAAGTATTGACTTCTGAAAGAAAGATATAGTTTGGCTGGAAGGATTCTTAGTCGGATCCTTCCGTTTGTCTTGTATTTTCGATTGAAACAGGGCTTGATGTGGTTGGGAATTTTCCTTCTTGAACTGGTTCGTCGGCATTAGTGGCCTCACTTTGATTGTATGCAGTGAGGAACAATGCATAGAAAAAGGGAAGAACTGTTTTAGGGGTTTCCATAACATTTTGTTTTTAGGGGTTTTATTATAGAAACGCTACAATGTCGATATTCCCCTATCGGGAAATTGTTAAAGAATCTAATCTTCCACCCATAAAAGGTCGCTCATGATTCCGTCGGAAATAAATATCCCTTTTTCTGTTAGTTTCATGACATGATTATCGAGTGTCAGAAAACCTTGTTGCAGATGGGGAGAAGCCATGCGCATGCAGTAGTCAAATAATGTTTTTCCAAATGTTTCTTTCAGTATATGGGTGGGGATACCATCAGCAGTACGCAGGCGGGTGATGATAAAATCATTATAGCGTGTATTCAGATCAAGCTCTTCTTTCTCCTGATAAAGTGTTTCCTTCTGAATACCCTGTATGTACTGAGAAAGGGAAGCTATGTTCCATTGTCTGGAAGTCCCGTCATAAGAGTGAGCAGAAGGGCCGCATCCCAGGTATTTTTCTCCGGTCCAGTAGCTGGAGTTGTGGCGTGATTGGAATCCCGGGCGACAGAAATTGGAAATTTCATAATGTTCATATCCGTTGCCTTTGAGGGTATGTATCAATTCCTTAAATAAGGAAACACTTAAATCTTCATCTGTTTCTTCTACTTGATGCGCTTTTTTCAGCTTCCATAAAGGAGTGTCTTCTTTATAAATCAGATGATAGGCTGAAATATGTTCCGGATGCATCTGAATGGCTGTTTGAAGGTCTTTTTGCCAATCTTCCAAGGTCTCTCCCGGTAGTCCATACATTAGGTCAATACTGATATTTTGAAAACCGGCTTCTCGACAACGTTGGTATGCCTCTTGAGCTTGAGCAGCTGTGTGTCGACGGTGAAGCAGGTGAAGAGTGTCTTCCTTGAAAGTTTGTATGCCCATGCTTAATCGGTTGAATGGAAGAGTGCGAAGCATGGCCACATATTCTGAACTCAGGTCATCGGGATTTACTTCCAATGTGATTTCTGCTTTGGGGTTTATCGGATATACCTTATATATACAATTGAACAAGTATTTAAAATCTTTTTCTTCCAACTGGGAGGGAGTGCCTCCTCCGAAATAGATGGTATTGATGAATTCTCCGTTCAGGTAGTCTTTTCGGAGTTCCAACTCTTTGGACAGAGCTTGGATGTATGCTTCCTTTTTTTTATTTTCTGTGGTAGAAAAGAAGTCGCAGTAGATACAGCGCCGTTTGCAGAAGGGGATATGAAGATAGATTCCAGCCATAATTAATTAACTGTAAGAATATGTTTTGTGGGTGTAAAGATACGGATAATTTGTTGCTAAAATGAAGAAATAATGAATTTGTATGTCTGAAAACATAGTTTAGTAACACGAAACTTTTTATTGTTTTTCTGAATTATAATCTCTAATTTGCGCTTCGTTAAAAAATAAGAGATATGAAAAGCATATCCTTTCGTTACTAAACTAAATCTTGAAATACCATGAAAGTATATCAGACAAACGAAATCAAGAACATTGCCCTTCTCGGTAATGATGGCTCAGGTAAAACCACTCTCACAGAAGCTTTGCTCTATGAGAGTGGTATTATAAAACGTCGCGGAAGAATTACTGCCAAGAATACGGTGAGTGATTATTTCCCGGTAGAGCAGGAATACGGATATTCGGTATTTTCTACTGTGTATCATGTAGAATGGAACGGAAAGAAGTTAAATATTATCGACTGTCCGGGAAGTGATGACTTCGTGGGAGCTGCTATTACCGCATTGAATGTGACTGATACAGCCATCTTGTTGCTGAACGGGCAATATGGTCCGGAAGTGGGTACACAGAATCACTTCCGTTATACTGAAAAATTGGGTAAGCCGGTGATTTTCCTGGTAAACCAGTTGGATAGTGAAAAATGCGATTTTGACCATGTGCTTGAACAGTTGAAAGAGAATTATGGTTCTAAAGTAGTTCCGGTTCAGTATCCGCTTAGTACAGGACCAGACTTCAATTCGTTGATTGATGTACTTTTAATGAAGAAATATTCTTGGGGACCGGACGGCGGTGCTCCAACCATTGAAGACATTCCGGCAGAAGAAATGGAAAAAGCGCAGGAATGGCATAAGACGCTGGTGGAAGCTGCGGCTGAACATGATGAAAGCCTGATGGAGAAATTCTTTGAATCAGAATCATTGACAGAGGATGAAATGCGTGAAGGTATTCGTAAGGGCTTGGCTGCCAGAGGTATGTTTCCGGTATTCTGTGTATGTGCAGGTAAAGATATGGGCGTGCGTCGCTTGATGGAATTCTTGGGCAATGTAGTACCGTTCGTGGATGAAATGCCGGTAGTTCACAATACACGTGGTGTTCCTGTTCCTCCCGATCCGAATGGTCCGACTTCTCTTTATTTCTTTAAGACAGCAGTGGAACCTCATATTGGGGATGTACAGTACTTTAAAGTAATGAGTGGTGTAGTGCATGAAGGCTATGATTTGAGCAATGCAGACAGAGGTTCGAAAGAACGTATGGCACAGCTTTATGTATGTGCAGGTGCCAATCGTGAAAAAGTAGACGAACTGCGTGCGGGAGATATTGGCTGTACGGTAAAATTGAAAGATGTGAAGACGGGCAATACCTTGAATGGCAAGGATTGCGAGAACCGATTCAATTTCATTAAATATCCGAATCCGAAGTATACGAGAGCTATCAAGCCGGTAAATGAAGCCGACACAGAAAAGATGATGGCTGTATTGAACCGTATGCGCGAAGAAGATCCGACTTGGATAGTAGAACAGTCTAAAGAATTGCGTCAGATTCTGGTGCACGGTCAGGGAGAATTCCATCTGCGTACGTTGAAATGGCGTCTGGAAAACAATGAAAAGTTGCAGATTCAGTTCTATGAACCTAAGATTCCGTATCGTGAAACAATAACTAAGTCGGCTCGTGCAGACTATCGTCATAAGAAACAGTCGGGGGGGGCCGGACAGTTTGGTGAAGTTCACTTGATTGTAGAACCTTATTATGAAGGTATGCCTGCTCCGGAAGTGTATAAGTTCAACGGTCAGGAGTATAAGATGAACGTGAAGGGTACGGAAGTAATCGACTTGGAATGGGGTGGTAAGCTCGTATTTGTCAACAGTGTCGTTGGTGGAGCAATTGATGCCCGTTTCATGCCGGCTATTTTGAAAGGAATCATGAGTCGTATGGAACAAGGACCGTTGACTGGTTCGTATGCACGTGATGTACGTGTTATTGTGTACGACGGTAAGATGCACCCAGTAGATTCGAATGAAATTTCCTTTATGCTGGCTGGTCGCCATGCGTTTAGTGAAGCATTTAAAAATGCAGGTCCGAAGATTTTGGAACCGATTTATGATGTGGAAGTATTCGTTCCGAGTGACAAGTTGGGTGACGTGATGAGTGACATGCAAGGTCGTCGCGGTATGATTATGGGTATGACCAGTGAAAAAGGATATGAAAAGTTAAGTGCTAAAGTTCCATTGAAAGAAATGTCGAATTACTCTACAGCTTTGAGTTCATTGACTGGAGGTCGTGCTTCATTCATTATGAAATTTGCCAGCTATGAACTGGTTCCGACGGATGTACAGACCAAGCTGATGAAGGAATTTGAAGAGCAAGAAAAGGACGAAGCATAATATTAGTTGTGATTTTTATAGATAAAAAAGTCGTGTTTCTTAAAAAGCACGGCTTTTTTTGTTTAACTTAGCTTAAACAAAACCCTCTGTTTATTTGTTATTAATCTAAAATTCTATTATTTTTGTAATGTATAGGTGCTTAAAATAGTAGATAGCGAAGATTCTATTAGGTAAAATTTGATTTTTAGTTAATATACGATAAAATCTTATTTAAAGCTTGTTAATCTATTAGTGTCGTATTTGCCAGGTTGTTAAATTTGTCCATATGAAAAAATCGACTATTTGGATATTAGGAGTTGTGATGGGACTGTCTTTCTTGAGCTTGCTCTATTTGCAGGTAAGCTATATTGAGGAGATGGTCAAAATGCGGCGTAGTCAGTTTGAAGAGAATGTAAACCGCAGTTTGGGAAAGGCTGTGCATAACTTGGAACTGGTTGAAACGAAAAAATATTTGGAGAAGGATGTGGCAGCACAAGAACGTGCAGCGTTGTTGTCCAGGCAATATCAGGAAAAGAATGAAGCCGGTGAAAATGTAGTAGAACATCATCAGTATACTATTACGGCACCTGATGGTTCTACTTACTCTACTTTTGAGTTGAAGACTATTATGAATCGGCCATCAAATGTGCCGAAGGTGGTCATCTCTACAGGAAGAACCATTCCGCAGACATCACGTGCATTGCAGGAGGTCCTGAAAGAACGTTATGTTTATCAACGTGCATTGCTGGATGAGGTGGTGTACAATATTCTTTATACAGCAAGTGACAAGCCTTTGAAAGAAAGAGTCAACTTTAAACAGCTTGATCATTTTCTGAAAACAGAACTATTTAATAATGGTATCGATATTCCCTATCACTTTTCGGTGACAGACCGGGATGGGAAAGAAGTGTACCGTTGTTCGGATTATGTGCATGACGATGAAAAAATCTACTCTCGTTTGCTCTTTGAAAAAGATCCTCCTGCGAAGATGGGCTTTGTGAATATTTTCTTCCCCACACTGGATAATTACATATTCAGTTCTGTGAAGTTTATGATTCCCTCCATCATCTTTACAGTCGTGTTGTTGATAACGTTTATTTTTACGATCTATATTATTTTCCGTCAAAAACGCTTGACTGAAATTAAGAATGATTTCATCAACAATATGACGCATGAGTTTAAAACTCCGATTTCTACCATATCGTTGGCTGCTCAAATGCTGAATGATCCGACAGTGGGTAAATCGCCTGTAATGTTTAAGCATATATCAGGAGTCATCAATGATGAGACAAAGCGTTTACGTTTTCAGGTAGAAAAGGTGTTGCAGATGTCTATGTTTGAAAGGCAGAGTGTGACACTTAAGAAAAAGGAAATTGACGCACATGAGTTGATTAATGGAGTCGTGAATACCTTCCGTTTGAAAGTAGAGAAAAACAATGGTACGCTGGAGGCGGAGTTGAATGCGCAGGATCCGGTGATTTTTGTGGATGAAATGCATTTCACCAATGTGGTATTCAACTTGCT
>NZ_DBEXBB010000038.1:0-4713 GCF_048170425.1 Phocaeicola sp. | reverse complement strand
GAGACAGAACAGGCCATCCCATGGCATCATACAATTCATCATTAAGTCCTGTAGGGCGTAAATAGTCTTCGCGAGTAAAACGCATCGTATAATTCATTTGCAACCAATCAGCAATTTTCGAAGATATTTTAGCCGTTCCATTGTATCTGTCAAGACCATCATTCGCAAGATTCATGAATCCTCCCTGCCCTAAGTAATTCAAGCTTACATAATAGTTCAGCTTCTCACTACCACCACTTACACTCAGATTATGTTCTTGAGAGAACGTCCAAGTTTTAAAGATAGTAGAAAACCAATCCACATCGTCAATACCTTCGGCAAATCCATCCTCCCAATATCCATCTTCTTTAGCAGGTATACCATACAAAATAGTTCCGTCATCTGTAATACGGGTTCCTGGGCCATAAGGTTTTGCATTACGGAATGCCACAATCTTATCCATACGTTCTTTAGAAAAATAAATTCCACCTCCACCATTGGTGTTGGCATCGTTCACCCAGCTACCAAAATCCACAGAATTCATTGAATGAGTCATGCGAATAGGAGTAGCCCATCTAAAACTATTGTTATAATTAAATCGTGTTTTGCCCCCTGTAGAACCTGATTTAGTAGTTACCAAAATCACCCCAAAAGGAGCACGCGAACCATAAATAGAAGAAGCAGCCGCATCCTTCAATACAGATATGCTCGCAATATCCTGTGGATTTAAAGAATTCAAATCACCTTCCATTCCATCAATCAAAACTAAAGGACTACCACTTGATCCTTCACCAATTGTAGAGATACCACGTATATTTATACTCGGTGTATTATTTAAATCACCACTAGACTGTGTAATCTGCAATCCCGGAACGATCCCCTGTAACGCCTGAGAAGCATTAGTAACCGGTCTGTTTCGTAATTCCTTGTCATCAACCACACTTACAGATCCGGTCAGGTTTACTTTTTTCTGCGTTCCGAATCCAACCACCACAACTTCATCCATCACTTCAGTATCTTCTTTCAAAATAATGGCAAGTGGTTCCGACTTAATTTGAGAAGATGTAAATTCCTGGCTTTTATATCCAATATAACTAATAGACAATGTAGCATTCTCTGAGAGTTCTAACGTATATTTACCGTCAAAATCAGTTACAGTACCATTGGTAGTACCTTTTTCAATCACAGTAGCTCCAATAATAGGCTCACCACTCGTATCTTTCACGACTCCAATCACTGTCTTCTTTTTTCCTGAAGTTGGTTGTTGTTGATTCGCTTTCTTTACAACAATATTTTTATCCTGAATTTCATACGACACATTTTGTCCCTTCAAAATCTGGGCCACAGCATCTTTCAATTGACTGGCATCAACAGAGACCATACGATCTGTGTCCAAATCTCCAGCTATATAAACAAAAGAATAACCACTCTTGGTTTGTAATTCAACTATTGCTTTTTTTACCGGAACATTGTTCATTTTTAATGATATACTTTGCGAGTATATGCCCAAATTAAGGCATAGCAAAGCCCCGGCCATTAACAAGGCTTTTTTCCTGTAATTCATAAACTTAAGATTTTAAGATTAAAAACTTCTAATAAAAGACGTTTACAGGGAAGGTTTTAGTACTTTTGCCATATCCCTTAGGAAAACATCTTAAAACTAGTGAGTTAGAAAGAACTAAGGTATGCCGGAGGAACTTCCCCTTCTTCCGGCTTTTTTATGTTCCTTCACCAAATGCCAATCAGGTATCCACTTTCTGCATAATTTTAAGGTTTTAGTGTGTTTAACAATTAGTTAATATAAGGTTATTTCCCGGTTTTTCTGCGTATAGCGTACTTTTCCAGTCTTTTCTAATGCTTGTAATATGTCTTTAATATTTTGTTCCCCTCGAATAAAGCTTCCATAAAAGCAGAAGTCACGAAGAGAATCTGTAGCAAAAGTTATATGTACATCATAACTTCTTTCCAGAATCTTCACCACTTCCGGCAATGGCATTTCATCAAAGAACAGCTTGCCGGAAGTCCAATCCAAAGTATTTTTCACTTTCATAAATTCCTTTTTCATACGCCCTCCCGTCTTATCCAACGTAACCTGCTCATCCGGAAGCAAAATCATCTCTGCTTCTGCTAGCAAGCGATTATCCAATGCTACTCTTCCCTACAACAAAGAAACGACTGCTTCTTCATCATTCGGATAATCCCGGAAATTAAACTTGGTACCTAACACTCTGACCGACAAGGAAGGAGTCTGCACATGAAACGGAAGTTTCTCATTACGCTCTACCTCGAAATATCCTTCTCCACTCAACTCTACTTTACGATTATCTACTCCAAAGTCCTGCGGATAGACCAGACGGGAACCGGCATTCAGCACCACCAATGTGCCATCGGGCAAACGAAGACGTGTCTGTGCACCGAGAGGGGCTTCTACTTCTACCTGAGTTAACGCACTCTTCAGGTCATTTTCTCCCTGGCGGTAAGAGAGGAAGGAAATAAATCCCACCAATAACACTGCTGCTGCATATTTATAGATTGTCCTCCAGCCAAAAACTTTCTGGGCTTGTTTCTGAGGCGTACTTGCCGCTACCCGTTTCCGAAAGGTTTCAAAAGCACGGTCTGCATCGTAGCGCGTACGTTCTTCCTCCTGTACAGCAGAAAACCAGATTTCCTGCCGCTGCATGAAATAACGTCGGTTTTCTTCGGAACTAGCAATCCACGCATCCAGTTCTTCACGTGCTTCCTTGCTCAGACTTTTACTCAGAAAAGCGGCAATCAGTTCGTCAATATGTGAATTTCTTTCTTCCATTTTCAGGGTTTCTATAAGTGAGACGAAATTTTCGCCTGAGCGGGTAGGCGAAAAACGTAATTTTTTTACTTGAAAGTCGAAAAAAATAGAATCAGGATAATCAGGTACTTCCCGAGTTCTGAATGAAGAGATGATAATGCGCTCTTTATGTGATACTTGACTGTATTCACAGAAATATTCAGCTCTGTAGCGATTTCTTCGTATTTTTTCCCCTCGAAACGACTTTTGATAAAAACTTTCCGGCAGACTTCCGGCAAATTCCGGATGGCATGATGAATTTCTTCCTCCAGTTCATGTTCCAGCAAACTTCCCAGAGGATAATCGTCAGAGAGCAGATAACGCATCTCTCCTTCTTCCGGAATAGAAAAAAAAGCCACTTCCGTACGCTCCTTCTTGGAGGACAGGTAATCCATGCAGTGATTCCGCACGGCACGCACTAAGTAACTGCGCAAGGAAACTTGAATGTCGAGTGTCTCATGTACCTCCCACAGATGAAAAATCACGTCGCCTACCAGCGTTTCGGCCAGAAAATCATCTCCCACATATTCACGGGCTATGTGACACAACAAGGCATAATGATGACTGTAGAGGTATTTATAGGCCTCTTCATTCCCTCGTTTCAGTTGTTCTATGATGATTCGTTCCGTGATTTCCATCTGTTATTGTAGCGTAGTTTCAGATTATTCAAACATTTTCCGATAATAGGAGGCCTTATCTTTTATTTGTTTCCATTGTTCAATCCCATTGATAGAGGAAGAATGCACTCGCTCATAAAATGCAATTTCCTCCTGAAGCGGGCGGAAATCATTTTGCATCAGTGACAGGTTCAGGGCTTTTTCGATTCGGGCAAAACCATACATCAGAGAATCCTGTGCTACCTGCTGAATTTTTATCGTATAGGCAGAATCCGCTCGCAAGAAATCTTTTCGGGCTGTGAGTGTGTCTCCCTTATAATCTTCGAGTACGGCTTTCAGGTGCAGCAAATCGGACGACATGGAATCGCTCATGCGCGCATCCATCTCACGCAACAAATCCAGCACTTCCTCCAAATGCCAGCTCTGAAACAAATAACGGTATTTCAATAAATAAACCTGCTTGTCAGGACATAAAGCCAACGCACTGTCCAATTTCTGACGGATGAGTGAATCATGAATACATACTCGCGGATGTAACTTATCAATCGGCTTATTCCAAAACGAAGAATCGCTTTGCATCAAGCTGTCTGCTTCCAACATCAGCTCACGTGCAATTTTCTGTATATCAGGTTTATCATCTGACTTTTTATGCAGACAAGCGGAAACTATTCCTGCCACGCATCCAGCCATCAAAAAAAGCCTTGCATCCATAGTCTAAAGATTGGTTTTACGCAAAGTTAATTTTTTTCATTTACACCAAACATAAAAATGCAAAAGAATACCCAACAAACAATCTGCTTTTTTATCTGGATTTCTCCTTAACAGTTTCTTCATTTTGTTCTTTTCCAAACTACGTTTCCCACACCGGAAACCTTCGTTTAGCACGAGAAGAACCTACATTTCTGCACTGAGAAACATAAGTTTCCGAGAAGGGAAACATAAAATGTAACCAATAGTTACCCTATTATTCCTGCATGGTTTTCAGCTCATATAGAAACAATCATTTTTAAGGCTTCTTTTTACTACCGCCGGTACGCCGGCTGCCAGAGAATCATCAGGAATATCTTTGGTTACAACACTGCCTGCCGCAATGATGCAGCGATTGCCAATGGTTACTCCCGGACATACTACCACATTTCCACCCAGCCAGCAGTCCTCACCTATCGTAATGGGATAGGCGGTTTCTTTTTTCTCACGACGCTCCACATAATCCATGGGGTGCTGAGGAGTATAGAACTGGCAGTGGGGACCTATCAGGGTGTGTTTCCCGATACGGATATAGCCTCCGTCGAG
>NZ_DBEXBB010000037.1:0-18343 GCF_048170425.1 Phocaeicola sp. | reverse complement strand
TTTATTCTCTCCCCGAAAACCGTGATTTATTCTTCTTGTTCTAACTTTTTATACCTTAAAGCTGTCATTTTTCAGCATAACCTTTCTGTGGATACACCCCCAAAGACAGAAAAACACGGACAAAAACCAATTTTTATACCTTTTGAAATGAAAACTCCACATTTTTCTCCGCCAGAAAGCCTACTTTTGTTTGCGTAAACATGTTGATTGATTCTTTAAATTCATTTTATCCATGAAAAACAAACTATGGCATTTAACAGGGGTGGTAATAGGAGCCTTTCTGCTCATTCCAACCATTACATTTTCTCAGACAGTAAAAAGTGACCAGCCCTGGTCGGTAAGAATGGCTGAGTCAGAACTTATACGATGGCCCGAAGCCTGGCAACTGGATTTCCAAAAGCAAATGAAATGGGACTACTGTCACGGACTGGAATTGCAGGCCATGCTGGATGTGTACGACCGCTATGGCGACAAACGTTTCTATGATTATGCCCTCACGTATGCCGATACGATGGTCAATGCCGATGGCAGCATCAAAAAATACAAGCTGGAAGAATACAGTCTGGACCGCGTAAATTCAGGAAAATTTCTGTTCCGTATTTACGAACAGACGAAGGATGAAAAATACAAAAAAGCACTGGCCATGCTCCGGAAACAGTTCGACACCCATCCACGCAATGCCGACGGAGGCTTCTGGCACAAAAAAATCTATCCTCATCAAGTATGGCTGGACGGAATCTATATGGGAGCACCCTTCTATGCAGAATATGCATTTCGTCACACTGAAGTCAATGCCTACCAGGATGTCATCAGCCAATTCCTTATGGCTGCACGGCACACCTATGACCCTCAGACGGACCTTTACCGCCATGCCTGCGACGTGAGCCGCCAGGAGCGGTGGGCCGACCCCGTGACCGGACAATCCCAACACAGCTGGGGACGTGCGCTGGGATGGTATGCCATGGCATTTGTAGATGCACTGGAATTTATTCCGGAACATGAGGCTGGAAGAGATTCCATGTTGATTATTTACAATAAAGTTGCAGAACAGATTAAACGCCTGCAGGACAAAAAAACAGGCCTATGGTATCAGGTGCTCGACCGTAGCGGTGATCCGGGCAACTACCTGGAATCTTCCTGTTCTGCCATGTTCGTGTATTCTCTTCTGAAAGGAGTCCAAAAAGGCTACATTGATAAATCTTACCTGAAAGTGGCAGAAAAAGGCTACAAAGGCATTCTGAAGCACTTCATCAAGGTCGACCAGAATGGAATGGTCAGCATTACGCAGGTATGTGCCGTAGCCGGACTGGGAGGAAAGAACTACCGCATGGGAGATTATGATTACTACATCCATGAACTCGTACGAGACAATGACCCGAAAGCCGTGGCGCCCTTTATCATGGCCTGCCTGGAATGGGAACACCTGCAAGACATGAAAGCATTGCTCAACCAGAAATAAAAGCATTCATACCTCAAATCATGAAAACGAAATTTGCCTTTATCATCAGCCTGTTTCTCCTGCTGACAGCTTTCACCTCCGAGAAACGGGTCATTACGATTTTTACCATCGGCGACTCCACAATGGCCAACAAGCAGCTGGAGGGCGGCAATCCGGAACGTGGATGGGGCCAAATGCTGTCACGCTATTTCTCGAACGACATCAGAGTGGATAACCATGCTGTGAACGGGCGCAGTTCGAAAAGTTTCATTGATGAAGGACGCTGGGATGCGGTTCTGCATAAAATAAAACCAGGAGATTACGTATTCATCCAGTTCGGACACAACGACGAGAAGCCCGACCAGGAACGTCATACCGACCCCGGCACTACATTCGATGCGAACCTGAAACGGTTTGTCACAGAAACACGTGCCAAAGGAGGGATTCCGGTACTGTTTAATTCCATTGTCCGCCGCAACTTCGGCAAAGGAGACGCCGATGCCGTAGCCAAAGCCATCATTCAGGATGATTCTCGTGACAGCGCAACCCCACAGGCAAAAGACACCATCGGCTCAGATGCCTGCCTCATCGATACTCACGGAGCTTACCTGGATTCTCCCCGGAACGTTGCCCGGGAACTGAATGTGCCGTTCATTGATTTAAACAAGCTCACCCACGAATTAGTAGAAGGCATGGGACCCGAAGATTCAAAGAAGCTGTATGTCTGGGTAGCACCGAACACCGTAGCTGCCCTGCCTAAAGGCCGCCAGGACAATACTCATCTGAATGTCTATGGAGCGGGCATCGTGGCAGAACTGGCCGCAAAAGCCGTTACGGAAGCAGTGCCGGAGCTCAAGCCTTATCTCAGACATTATGACCTGGTGGTGGCGAAAGACGGTTCCGGTGATTTCTTTTCCGTGCAGGAGGCCATCGACGCTGTACCTGATTTTCGAAAGGGAAAACGTACCACCATATTGGTCAGGAAAGGCGTGTACAAAGAAAAAATAGTCATTCCGGAAAGTAAACAGCACATCTCACTCATCGGAGAAGAGGGAACTGTACTTTCGTATGATGACTATGCCCGGAAATTAAATCGGTTCGGAGAGGAAAAAGGAACATCCGGTTCTGCCTCATGTTACATCTACGGTCCCGACTTTTATGCCGAAAACATCACGTTTGAGAATACCGCCGGACCTGTAGGACAGGCCGTGGCCTGCTTTGTAAGTGCCGACCGGGTATATTTCAAGAAATGCCGTTTCCTGGGCTTCCAGGACACGCTTTATACCTACCGGAAAGGCAGCCGGCAATATTATGAGGATTGCTATATTCAAGGAACGGTGGACTTTATCTTTGGCTGGTCTGTGGCCGTATTCAACCGCTGCCACATTCACAGTCTGGGAAAGGGCTATGTGACCGCACCTTCTACCGACCAGCATCAGGCATACGGATATGTATTCTACGACTGTCGGCTGACCGCAGACGAGGGGGTGGAAAAGGTGTATCTTGCCCGTCCGTGGCGGCCTTATGCAAAAGCGGTATTCATCCGCTGCAACCTGGGGAAACACATTATCCCCGAAGGCTGGAACAACTGGCGGAATCCGGAAAATGAAAAAACTGCTTTCTTTGCGGAATACCAAAGCACAGGCGAAGGAGCCAATCCCACCAAACGCGTGCGGTATGCCCACCAGCTGAAGGACCTGAAAGATTATGACATGGAAAACATTCTGGCTGGAAAAGATGGCTGGAATCCGGTCAAGAACGGAAATGCCCTGTTGACTATCACACGTTAACCCTAGCACGCTGATACCATGAAGACAAAATTTATTTTATGTTTCCTGATTTTGTTCCGTTCTTTTGTCCTTCTGGCAGAGAACTATCCTTACCGGAGCGACGTGCTTTGGGTAACGGAACCTGACCATCCGGACTGGATTTACCACACTGGCGAACAGGCTGAGATAGAAATCCGGCTCTATCAGTACGGCATGCCACAAGACGGAATCAAGGTAGATTACGAATTGGCAGATGACCTGATGCCCGCAGATTCACACGGGAGCGTGACGCTACAGAACGGACGGGGCGTTATCAAGGCGGGCACCATGAAAAAGCCTGGATTCCGGGACTGCCGGCTGACGGCTCATCTGCAAGGAAAAACCTACCGGCACCATATCAAACTCGGCTTTTCACCGGAACAAATCTGCCCTTATACGCAGAAGCCAGCCGATTTTGACACCTTCTGGGAAAAGAACATGAAAGAGGCTGCTGCCTTCCCGATGAGTTATACGATGAGTCCGGCCAAGGAACTCAGCACAGAAAAAGCAGACTGTTATCTGGTAAAACTGCAACTTAACCCTAAGGGACAAGCTGTGTATGGCTATCTGTTCTGTCCCAAAGGAGCGTCCTCGAAAAGCTGCCCGGTAGTACTCTGCCCTCCCGGAGCCGGTATCAAGACCATTAAAAACCCTCTTCGCCATGCATTTTATGCCGCACAAGGATTTATCCGGTTTGAATTTGAAATACACGGTCTCAATCCCACATGGTCTGAGGAAACGTTTCAAGAAATCAGCCGTGCATTCAACGGAGCCGAGAACGGCTATCTGACCAATGGACTGGATAACCGCGACAATTATTACATGAAACGGGTGTACCTGGCCTGCATACGCTGTATTGACTTTCTGACTTCTCTGCCCGAGTGGGACGGAAAGAATGTCATTGTACAAGGAGCAAGTCAAGGTGGCGCCCTCGCACTTGTTACCGCGGGTCTCGACAAGCGGGTAACCTTATGTGCTGCCAGCCATCCGGCATTGAGTGACATGGCAGCTTACCGCGCCGGACGGGCAGACGGCTATCCGCATTTTTCCAAGATGAAAGGTATGGATACTCCGGAAAAAAGGAAGACCATGGCCTGCTACGATGTCATTAATTTCGCACGGCAAATCAAGGTGCCTGTTTTTCTCACATGGGGATTCAACGACAACACCTGCCCTCCCACAACCAGTTATGCCGTGTATAATACGCTGACATGTCCTAAAGAGGCCCTGATTACTCCGGTCAACGAGCACTGGACGTCGGACGAAACGGAAAGGAACATCCTGAAATGGATAGAAAAAAATCTACAATAATTCTTCCCTATAGCCCCCTGAATCTATTTTTAGGGGGCTAAAGCTTTTTATTACCCCGTTTTTTTTATCTTTGCAATATATACTGGATAAGGAGATATTATGAAAATGAAATTCATCTGTTTGTTTCTTGCCATACTGAATATCATCCATGTACAAGCGCAACAGGAATGCATGCTGACACACTATTCATCGGAAGACGGCTTGTCGGAAAACACAGTCATGGACATTCTTCAGGATGACAAAGGAAACATGTGGTTCTCTACATGGAACGGAATCAACAAGTTCGACGGATATACCTTCCACACTTATAAGGGCAATCTGGATAACCAGACGATATTAGGCAGCAACCGAATAGACTGCATGAGGATGGACACACATGGGTATATCTGGTTGCAGACTTATGATGAGAGTGTGTTCCGTTTCAACCCCCGCACGGAGCTATTTGAAAAGATTCCGGCCCAGGGAGAAGCAGGAAGCGGAGTTCATGTATCTTCCATCCAGGTGCTCCCCAACGGGCACACCTGGCTGCTGACACACAAGGAAGGAGCCATACGGGTTACCACAGATTCTCTGTCGGGACATGTAAAGACGGATTATTACTCTCCGAAGTCGAAACAGTGTCCGGTAACGACCGTGTATAAATTATTCGTATCAGAAGGAAATGAATGGATTCTATCAGACAATGGACTGGGATGTATTTCGCCCGGAGAAACGGTACCTCAGTTCTATTTCCGGGATGCAGAGCCGAAAAAGTTTTACGTAGCCGAAGAAGTCAACGACCAGCTCTTTTTCGGGTCTGTACAAGGCACTGTGTGGAAATACCAGAAGTCTACAGGCAAATTCTCTTCTCTCAAGCTGCTTTCATCTTCCAACGTATGCGGCATCGAATACCTCAAGAACCTGAAACAAGTATTGATTGCTACGGTTTCCGACGGTTTTTTCCTGTATCACACAGGAAATGGCGCCATACAGCATTTCCCGGCTTCGCTTTTACTGAAGGCTCCTGTGGAATCGGTATTCATGGACTCCACAGGCGAAATCTGGTTTGAGCAAAATATCGTGGGAGAAGTAGCCCATTTCAACCCTTATCACAAGACCGTCAAATGCGAGAAGGTATATGTAGAACCCACCTATACAGACAGGTCACGCCCTGCATTCCACATACACGAAGACAAGGCAGGACAGCTGTGGGTGCATCCTTACGGAGGCGGATTTTCTTATTTTGACAGGAAACACAACTGCCTGCGTCCGTTCTACAACAGCATGACAGGAAACAACTGGCGGTTCTCCAACAAGATTCATTCGGCTTTTTCTGACAGGCAAGGAAATTTGTGGATGGGTACACACTCCAAAGGACTGGAAAAAGCCACCTTCCGGACCGAGCATTTCAAGCTGAGAATTCCGGTAGACACTCCCTACGAATCGCTGAGCAACGAAGTCCGTGCCATTTTTGACGACGAAAAAGGTTTTTTGTGGATTGGACTGAAAGACGGAATGCTGCGCGTGTACGACAAAGCAAATCGGGAAATAGGTTACCTCACCGAAACGGGAAAGATTTCGCATCAAGGCACTCCGCTGGCCGGCAATGTATACCACCTTCTGAAAGACAGCAAAGGAATCTTATGGATTGCCACCAAAGGAGCCGGCCTGATTAAGGCCGAACCCACCAAAGACCCGCTTCAATTCAAACTGACAAGTTTCCGCTACAACCCGGACGATGTATACAGCCTGTCGGACAACAACCTTTATTGCGTATACGAAGACATAACCGGACGCATATGGGTGGTGACTTTCTCTGACGGTATCAATTACATCACCGAAAATGAAAAAGGAGAAACATTGTTCATCAACCACCGGAACCGCCTGACTCACTACCCTACCGACTACTGCAACAAAGTGCGCTGTATCACCGGTGACTCCAAAGGAAGATTGTGGATTGGCACTACACACGGCCTGCTGATGACTCATGTAAAATTCACCCAGCCCGAGGAAGTCCTGTTCAAGCATTATTCCTGTTCTTCCGAGAACCAGCATACACTGAGCAACAATGACATTTATTGGATAGAAATCACACAAAACGACGAGCTTTTCATGGCCACTTTCGGCGGAGGACTGAACAAGCTTATCGACATAGATACGGACGGGAAAGCCCGGTTTAAGTCGTACACTGAATACGACGGACTTCCTTCAGATATTCTGATGTCTATCAGTGAAGACAAAAACGGACATATATGGATTGGAACCGAGAACGGACTAAGCAAGTTCTCTCCCCAGGAAGAACGATTCGAAAACTTCAGATACCGATTCCGGGGATACAATCTTCGTTTTTGTGAAGCGTCTTCTGCCTGTCTGTCTAACGGAGACATGATGTTTGGCACCAATAACGGCGTATTGCAGTTTACACCTGATTCCATCAAAAAAAGTGACTATGTACCGCAACTGGTGTTCTCACAGCTATTGCTTGCCAATAAGACAGTGACTCCGGGAGCACACTCCGTATTGCAATGTGCCCTTGACTATATAAGTCAGCTGACACTTTCACACAAAGAAAATATTTTTACCATCCAGTATGCGGCCCTCGATTACACGGCACCTAACGACATACAGTATGCCTATATGCTCGACGGCTTTGAAAACAGCTGGAACTACGTAGGCAAACAGCGGATGGCTACCTATACCAACCTGCCTAAAGGAGAATATGTGTTCAAAGTCAAGTCCACCAATGCCGATGGCGTATAGACCGACAACATCCGTACCCTTCATATCAAGGTGCTGCCTTCTTTCTGGGAAACCCCGTGGGCATACCTGCTATATGTACTCACACTGCTGCTCATAGTCTTCATTGCAGTCTATATTTTATCGACTATCTATCGCCTGAAACACAGAGTGGCCATGGAGCACCAGCTCACGGACATGAAACTGCGCTTCTTTACCGACATTTCTCACGAACTGCGTACTCCGCTTACCTTGATTTCCGCTCCTCTGGAATACATCATGGGGCACAAGGAACTGTCGCACGAAGTGAAAGAGCAACTGGCAGTAGTAGACAGGAATACCAAGCGCATGCTGAGGCTGGTTAACCAGATTCTGGACCTCCGGAAGATTCAGAATAAAAAAATGAAAATGATTGTGCAGCAAACTGACATCGTGCCCTACACCCGCAGTATCATGGACAATTTTGAGGCACTGGCCAAGGACCACCACATGCAGTTTGTATTCGAGACCAATAAGGAACATATATTCTTGTGGGTGGATACCGACAAGTTTGAAAAAATAGTGTACAACCTGCTATCAAATTCCTTTAAATATACACCTGACGGCAAAAGAATTAAGGTTACCATTACCGAAAACCTGGACAGCGTATCCGTATCAGTGGAAGATCAGGGCATAGGTATCACAGAAAACAAGAAGAAGGTACTTTTTGTACGTTTCGAAAACCATGTAGACTCCAAAATCTTCAAACAAATGAGTACCGGTATCGGACTTTCACTTGTGAAAGATTTTGCCGACATGCATCATGCTTCCATTTCGGTTTGGAGCAAGGTCAATGAAGGAAGCTGCTTCAAGATTGATTTCTTGAAAGGAAAATCGCATTACAGCGAACAGGTGGAATTTATTCTGGACGACATGGTAGCTTCAGACACACAAGTTCCGGTACAGACTACGGAAGAAAATACGTCAGTCACATCCGCTCCCGAAGAAGAGAGTGAGACCCAGAAAGACACCATGCTTCTGGTGGAGGACAATATAGAACTAAGAAGTTTCCTGCGAACGATTTTCACCGACGAATACAATGTCATAGAAGCCGTGAACGGGGCAGATGGTCTGGAAAAAGCCTTGAAACTGATACCCGACATTATTATCAGCGATGTCATGATGCCGGTAAAAGACGGATTTGAAATGATGCAGGATTTAAGAAATGAAATCACGACAAGCCATATCCCTCTTATTCTGCTGACAGCCAAGACAGCCATCGAAAGCAAACTGGAGGGATTGGAATACGGAGCTGATGATTATATTACCAAACCATTCAGTGCCACTTATCTGCAAGCACGGGTGAAGAACATTCTGATAAAACGCAGAAAGCTGCAAGAGATGTTCCGGGAAAAACTGATGGACAGTCCGTCTAAGCCTGATACCGGAAATGAAACGCCTTCAGAAAAAATTCCTGAGATGTCTCCTTCCGACCAGAAGTTCATGAATAAGCTGATGGAGCTGATGGAAGCCAATCTGGACAACGGAAACCTGATTGTAGACGACCTGGTAAAAGAAATGGCTGTCAGCCGTTCTGTCTTTTTCAAAAAGCTGAAATCGCTGACGGGATTTGCTCCCGTAGAGTTTATCCGTGAAATAAGAATCAACCGGGCCGTACAGCTGATTGATACGGGCGAATATTCCATCACACAGATTTCTTACATGGTAGGAATCAACGACCCGCGGTATTTCAGCAAATGCTTTAAACAGAAAATGGGCATGACTCCCAGCGAATACCGGGACAGTAAAGTAAACGGACACATCGGTCAGTAAAAAATATGCTGTTATAAAAAATAAGAGGGTGCGTCAAAATTCATTTCTTGAAAATATGAACTTATAATTTGAAATTTGAGCACCCCAAAAAAGACTAAAAAGGGCCGTATCAAACTCTGTATTGAGTAATGATGCGGCCCTTTTAAGTATTATGGTTGTAATCTGTAACTTTTGGGAGTAGTCATTTTAGTTTTGACACCCCTCTTTGTGTGTTTAAAGTATCACACCCGTTTTGAAGATTGAAATCTCCCGGTAATTATTTTCCTCGTTTTTAGTCCGTTTGCCAGAACAGATTTCCATCACAAAGCGGAAAAACTCTGCCTGTACGTCCTGCATCGGCACTCCTTCTGCTATGACACCGGCATTGAAATCCATCCATCGCTGCTTATGCTGGTACAACTGAGAGTTTGTCGATACCTTTAACGTGGGCACAAAGGTGCCGAAGGGCGTGCCGCGTCCGGTAGTGAACAACACCAGATGACATCCCGAAGCCGCTAATGCCGTACTTGCCACTAAGTCATTGCCCGGCGCACTGAGCAAATTCAATCCCGGGGTACAAATACGGTTACCGTACTCCATCACATCCATCACGGCACTGCTTCCTGACTTCTGCGTACAGCCCAGTGATTTCTCTTCCAAAGTAGAGATTCCTCCGGCTTTATTTCCGGGAGAAGGATTTTCATAAATCGCCTGTCCGTTGCGAATAAAATAATTCTTGAAATTATTAATAAGACTGACGGTCTTGTCAAACACCTCCCGACTGACACAGCGGTCCATCAATATTGTTTCCGCACCAAACATTTCAGGCACTTCCGTCAAGACACACGTACCTCCACAAGCTATCAGCTGGTCGGAAAAACGTCCCAGCAACGGATTTCCCGTAATACCAGAAAAGCCATCCGACCCTCCGCACTTCAGGCCTATTTTCAGCTTCGAAACCGGAATATCCACCCGCTTGTCCTGTTTCACTGTGTCATACAAGTCCGACAAGATTTGAAGTCCGGTAGCAATTTCATCGTCCACCTTCTGACACTCCATGAACTTGATACGGTCTGCATCGTACTCTCCTAAAAGTGTTTTCAAGGCAGCCACCTGATTATTCTCGCAACCCAACCCCAGCACGAGCACTCCGCCTGCATTGGGATGCAGAATCATGTCGCGCAGAATCTTACGCGTATTTTCATGGTCATCCGAAAGCTGTGAACATCCCCAGGTATGTGTAAAGGCATGTATACCTTCAAATCCCTCAATGCCGGCCTCGGCCGTTACCACCTTCTCATTGAACAATTTCACCAGTTCATCGGCAACCCCGTTGACACATCCCACCGTGGGAACTATCCAGATTTCATTACGAATGCCGGCCTCTCCGTTCTTCCGTTCATATCCACGGAAAGAAAGACCCTTGTCTCCCTTCACAGAAGGTACCTCCACCGGAGTGTAGGAATAGTCCTTGATTTCTCCCAGAAGCGTCTTGAGGTATTGCTCATTAATCAAAGTGCCCGCTGGTCTGTCCGCCTTCAGGGCACCAATCGGGAAGCCATACTTTACCACAACATCGCCTGTTTTTAAATCGGCCAAAGCAATTTTATGTCCGGCAGGAATGTCTTCTTTCAACGCCACCATGATGTTGTCCACAGAAATAGTCATCCCGGCCTGCAAGTCAGCCAGTACTACCGCCACATTATCGGCAGGGTGTATATGCAAAAATTTCTCCATCTTTCTCTTCTCCTCCATTTCCATGAATCAGCCTACATAATCTTTTACCACCTGATACATTCCTTTTTCACAAATATCGGTCAGCATTTTCGTTACCAGCGGAGTGAGTCCGGGTATCTGATTCAAATCTTCTCCCCAGATAAACTCAGCCCCCAGCACCTGACGAGCTACCTCACCCAGATTTTCAGCCTTCCAAGCGGCCTTTACAAACTCCATAATTTCAGGCGCATCATTCGGTACAATTTCTGCTCCATCTGCCCGGCATCCTCCCTTGTAATACACCATCAAAGCAGCCAGTCCCAATACAATACCATAAGGAAGTACCCCCTTCCGGTTATAATATTCCTTTACAGAAGGAAGGTCTCTTGCCGTAAATTTCGGGAAAGCATTCAGCATGATGGAAGTAACCTGATGGTCTACGAACGGATTTTCAAAACGTTCGATGACACTGGCCGCAAAAGCTTTCAGTTCGTCCACCGGAAGAGAAAGAGTCTGCATCAGTTCCTCATTCATCACCTTACGGATATATTTCCCCACCACTGCATCCTGACAAGCATCGCGCACAATATCAATGCCTGAAAGGTAAGCAATCGGAGAAAGAATGGTATGCGTGCCATTCAGCAAGGTCACCTTCCGTTCGTGATACGGCTTCTCCGAAGGAACGAACAAGACATTCAAACCTGCCTTACTGGCCGGAAACTCATTTTCCACCCACTGCGGAGCTTCGATGACCCACAAATGGAAGGCTTCTCCCTGCACCACCAGGTTGTCATCGTAATCCAGATGTTCCTTTATGCTGTCAATCGTCTTTCTTGGGAAACCCGGAACGATACGGTCTACCAGCGTAGCATATACTCCACAAGCCGTCTCGAACCAAGACTTGAATTCTTCTTCCAGCTGCCAGAGTTCGATATACTGGTAGATGGTTTCTTTCAACTTATGTCCGTTCAGGAAAATCAGTTCACACGGGAAAATAATCAGTCCCTTGTCTGCCGCTCCATGGAAAAATTTATACCGGTGATACAACAACTGTGTCAGCTTAGCCGGATAAGAAGCCGGAGGGGTATCTTCCAGCCGGCAAGCCGGATCGAACGTGATGCCAGCCTCCGTGGTATTAGAGATAACAAAGCGGATTTCAGGCTGCTCGGCCAAAGCCAGGTACGAGTCATATTCCCGGTAAGGATTCAGACAACGGCTGATTACATCAATCATCCGGTAAGAATTGATAACCTCCCCTTTTTCCAGTCCCTGCAGATTTACATGATACAATCCATCCTGCTGACTAATCATATCAATCATTCCCTTTTCAATAGGCTGCACCACGACCACATTCCCATTAAAGTCTGTCTTCTCATTCATGTTTGAGATAATCCAATCGACGAAGCATCTCAAAAAATTTCCTTCTCCAAACTGAATGACCTTTTCCGGACGAACCGTTTTTACGGCTGTTTCGCTATTTAATTTCTTCATAATGATAATAATATTTATGATTCATATAGAGGCAAAATTAGAGAGATAGGACAAGAAAGATGTGTAATAATCGTTTATAGAATCGTATTTTTTGTTCTATCCCCGGCCATACACCTTGTTTCATGCTTTTTATGAAAAAACGCCTCAGGAAACATTGCTGTCATCCTGAGGCGCTATTAATAAAACCTTATTTTTAACCAATCTCACATGACGAATCTGACCTTCTTTGCAGTTCAGCCATCATTCTTGATAAGTCTTTCCATTTACCGTTACATGTGTAGAGTTTTTTACCTGAAGCATTTCTCCTTCCGACTCTACCACCGTATTTTCAATCGTCACATTTTCAGCCTGACTGATTTCAATACCTTTTTCAGCACGGCTCACCGTCACATCTTTTATATGCACATTCCGAATTGGCATTTCAGGAAGACCATTGAAAAACATGGCACGTCCCACTCCCCTTGCCGTCACATTCGATATGTAGATGTCACGAAACGCCGGAGTCTCTTCCGTTACAGGAGGCACTTCGGCCTTCATCCGGTCTGCCAGCTCTTCAGCCGTTTCTTCGCCAGCCGCCTTTCCTCCATAGAACAAGTCAAACAGCAAAGCCTCATGAGGGATGTCAATCATATTGATGTGATGGATATGAATATTCTCCACCACTCCTCCACGGCCTCTCGTACTCTTAAACCGCAAGCCCACATCTGTTCCAAGGAAGGTACAGTCGGACACATAAATATTTTTTACGCCCCCCGACATTTCACTCCCCACCACAAAGCCACCGTGTCCATGCAGCACCACATTGTTTTTCACAATGACATTCTGACAAGGTTCTCCTCGCTTACGTCCATCCTCATCCTTTCCCGACTTGATGCAAATGGCATCGTCTCCGGCATCAAACACATTGTTTATGACCAGTGCATTGGTACACGACTCCAGGTCAAGTGCATCCCCATTCTGGGAATACCAGGGATTGAACACTTTCACTCCGTCGATAGTGATATGTTCGCACGAAAGAGGGTGCAGGCACCAGCTGGGTGAATTCTTGAACGTGACTCCCTGCAGCAACACTTTCTTGCATTTTGCCAGACTTAAAAGAACCGGACGCAACCAGGGACGAATCTCGTTCCATTGCTCTTCCGTTTCTATACCTTCCGGATTATTGAACTCCTTACAAGCTTTAGCCCCTTTCAAGGAACCTTCGGTGGGATACCACACATTATCTTCCACCACTCCCCCGGATGCCAGCAACGACTTCCATTGCGATTCGGTCATCTTTCCCTTTTTCACCGGACGCCAGCTGTCACCAGCCCCATCAAAGACTCCATGTCCGGTAATCGCTATATTCTCCGCATTGACAGCAGAAATGGGAGACTGGCAACGACGTGTTTCCAACCCCTCGAACGACGTTTCGATAATGGGATAGTCATTGAAATCGCCTGAAAACAAAATCAGGGCATTTTCTTCCGTATAAAGATTGACATTGCTTTGCAGCTCTATCGGTCCGGTCAGCCACAATCCCTGCGGAATAATCACTTTACCGCCTCCCCGGGTGCTTACCTCCTGAATAGCCTTGTTAATGGCTTCCGTATTCAGGGTCTTCCCATCGGATACCGCACCAAAATCTTTAATGTTCACCGCATAATCCGGGAATACCGGTTGCAACACCTGTGGCATTTCAAAAGGCAAATCTTTATACAGACCGGCATACGGGGCTTCACAATTCTCCACAGATTTTCCATCAGAAGTACAAGCAAACAAAGAAAGCCCCAAAGCCAGTACCGACAAACTTCTAACCAAAATATTCATTCTTGCTATTTGATTTTAAAGATCCTTATTTCTTCAAAGCCTCCTGCGGATAAAGATGCTCCACGAGGCTATTCAAATACACTTCCAGATTCGTATAAGAAGCGCTCAAGCTATAAGCTGCACCGTCATTTCCATTGTCAGGATTCAACCCGTGCGACTTTTCCCATTCATCAGGGATACCATCACCGTCCGTATCTACAGGCCCTGCCGTCTGCTTATACTCTCCCCATCCTCCCACATCGGCAGGGCGGTCTATCATTCCATTGGTACTTCCATGTGAACCTTCATAAGTATACGTTCCCTTACGCACTTCTTCCACAATACGCTTGTCGTGCCCATCACGTGCATAAGAAGCGCCGGCAAAACTCAATACAGACTCAAATGCGTCCCATGTAGACTGTAGCGACGTATGTTCTGCTATGTCAAACGGCTTGCTGTACAAGACCTCATCTACAGGAGCAAATTCCTTCTTAATAACCAAACCAGCCGCATTGTCCTTGTTGACCACCATGATTTCCTTACGTTGTTTCTCTGTAAGTTTTTTACAAGTAGGGTCAATATAGTTTCCTCCAAAATAGAACAAGCCATGCGTACCTGCCGGATTATTGTTCTTGCCGTCATCGGCATAAGCCGTAAACAAGCGCTTGTAAGAAGACTTTGTCGCCGTAAAAGGACCCGGCTTATAATAGTTATTAATAAAGTTGTACTCTCCACCTTCGCCGGCATAGGCACCGTCGCTACCGTAATTATAGATTACGTTATTGAACAGTTCCACCTTTTCCTCTTCAGGCTTTCCTGTATAACGGCTTCCGCACAAACGCGGTGTTCGGTTGGTGTGATGTGCCAGCAGGTTATGATGGAACGAAGCTTTCTGTCCCCCCCAGATTCCTCCATATCCATGTGCTCCCTTTTCATGAATGGAGTTAGCCAGACTCTCACTGATGATACACCACTGAAGCGTGAAATTGCTGTTGTTATAGAACGTAGCGCATTCATCGGTGCTCCAGCTTATGGAACAATGGTCAATGATGATATTCTTATGATTCTTGTAACCATTCATGGCATCATCCCCTTTCTGCTGGATGTCATCTCCCATTCGCGAACGGATAAACCGCACAATCACATTGTCGGCCTGAATGCCCAGTGTATAGTTCTTCAGGCAGATGCCATCACCGGGAGCCGTTTGTCCGGCAATGGTCAAATCGCCGTTATTAATTTTCAACGGCGACTGCAGTTCTATAATGCCGCTCACCGCAAAAACAATGGTACGAGGACCTTTTTTCCGGATAGCCCAGCGAAGCGTACCTTCCGAACCGTCATCCTTCAAAGAATTCACTACTAGGACTTGTCCGCCAGCTCCACCAGTAGTATATTTACCTGCGCCATCGGCACCGGGGAAGGCCGGAATCGTGGTACGGTCTGGAGTTGGACAAGAGACCAAATCTCCTGCATGTGCAGCTACTGCACTCATACATATCATGCCGCAAATTCCTGCTACTAAAAAATTCTTCATAACTAATTTATTTTATAGGATATAAATCTTCAACTAAACTATTTATATAAACCTCCAGATTGGTGTACTCTTTGCTCAGGTTATACTTGGCACTGTCGTCCGTATTCTTGTCAAGTCCATGCGCTTCTTCCCAATAATCCGGAATGCCATCCTTATCGGTATCTTTCTGGGTTGTTCCGATGGAGTATTCAGGCCAGCCACCCACATCGTCCGCACTGTCAATAATGCCAAACTTACCGCCATTGCTGCCATCTGCCGTATAATCTCCGTTACGCACATTGTTCACGATACGTGTGTCCACCGCATCCCGTTTGGTGGAAACTCCGGCATACCCCAACACCGCTTCGTAAGCCTCCGTTGCCGTTTGTGTGAACTGGTCCGCATCCTGCGAAATCACAAATTCCACATCCGACCTGATGGAAGCCGGATCGTTATCAGGCAAAGGAACCTCATCCGTCGCATTTGGATGAAGCCCTATCCAGTTATCCTCGTTCACCGAAGCAGCCAATGCTTTCATTTCTTCCGTCAAATAAGAGCAAGAAGTATCAAAATAGTTTCCGCTAAGATGAAAAACGCCCCAGACTCCTTTCTGGTTATTATTGGTCCCATCATCTCCATTCGGCTGAAAGATGCGGTTCACCAGATTTTTCTTCTGTGCGGTAGAAGGTCCCGGCTTATAATAATTATTCACAAAGTTATAGCTTCCACCTTCGCCCGCATAACCACCGTTCGTAGTACCCCAGTTATAGAACACATTATTACGAAGGTCCACTTTTTCATTTTCCGGCATTCCCGTATAACGGCTGCCACACAAACGAGGCGTACGACTGCTGTGATGTGCAATCAGGTTATGATGGAAAGTGGCCGGAGAACCTCCCCAGATACCTCCGTAACCATGCGCTCCCTTTCCGTGTACGGAATTGGCCAGACTCTCACTGATAATACACCACTGCATCGTAAAGTTGGTATTATCATAGAAAGAGGCACATTCATCTGTACTCCAGCTGATGGAACAGTGGTCAATAAGCACATTCCTGTTCTCTTTTCCCCATAGGGCATCTGCCCCGTCGGCCTCCTCCGCCGTCAACTTATCAGCCCCCATACGGCAACGGATAAAGCGTACAATCACGTTATCGGCCTTGATTGACATAGGATGTCCCTTCAAACAAATTCCTCCTCCGGGAGCCGTCTGTCCGGCAATAGTTACATCGCCATTCTTTATATCCAGCTCACTCTCCAATTCTATCAAGCCTCCTTTTGCAAACACGATGGTTCTGGCTCCTGTCTGATTGACAGCCCATCGCAGAGTACCTTCTGTCCCATCGTCTGCCAGCGAAGTCACTGTCAGCACCTTTCCCCCGGCACCTCCGGTCGTATATGCTCCCGCTCCGTAAGCCCCGGGAAAAGCAACGATAGACGAACGGTCGGGTGTGCCATAGTCAGGCAGTTCTCCCTCCTGGTTTTCTCCATCCCCATCCGTCGACTCCTCATTATCAGTATCTGTGTCCGAAGGATTCTCATTCCCCGGTTCGTCCGTTACCTGCTCCTCTGAACAAGCTGCACTGCTCGCCAACAGAAGAAAGCCCAGCAACAGGTAAGAAATATATATTTTACGCATGCTCCTATTATTTTCATTTTAAGTAAATGAGTTGCCGGAATCCGCTTCATTCCAATTCCGGCAACATCAGATTTAATCACTCAGACAGCCATATTTATTGACAGACCTCACTGTATAAGTACCGCCATTGGCATTCACCTCATAGCTGGTTCCCGTAGTCTGACCCACATACACACCATCTTCGAAAACAAGATAACAGATAGCCTTATTCTGACCGTCCCAGCTCAATGTCGTTCCATAAATACTTACATTCTCTACAGCCGGCAATTTTTCTGTAGTATAATAAGACTTAGGATCCCATCCGTCGTCCCCTTTCACCACATTGTCGTATGTGTAGTTTGCCGCTTCACTATCTGTCAATACCAGACTTTTTTCGTAAGGAACAGAAACTCCGCCCACTGTAAACGAGTTTTTACGCTTGCTTGTATCCACCGCATTTCCATTGGCATCTACCGTATTGTATTCAGCATACAGATAAGGCGATACACTCATGTCCATGTATCCGGCATCCGCAATCTTTATCTTACAAGTAGTATTTATCCAGATGGCAATCGGCTGGTTTTGCCAAGGTCTGCCCAAATAAGTATTGTCATTGGCTTCCGGCACTCCGTCTACAATACAATCACGCATGATATGTCCCCAAGTTGTACCTTCATAATGGCTGCCGGCAGTCATAACATTACCACTTGAATACACATTGTAAAAAGTAGAATTTTCTACCAGCAGGTTACCATTCCCATACAGATAGTCCGTCTTCCCTTCAATCCAGCAATTATCCGCATAGTTGCGGTTGTTCAATCCTTTCCAGCTATCACTCTCATTGTTGCGGACCCACCAGGTATCCTGGAAAGAAACCGCCTTGCAGTTATAGAACGAAATACGGTCGGCACGAGTCATCAGCGCATCTGCCTGTCCGTCGCCAAACATACCTCCATACTCAGCAGTGCGTGCCCCATACAGGTTAATGAAAGAAATGTTCTCCGCATGGAAGTCGTTTGATTTTACCAGCACCACAGCCTCATTGCTAGAGGTCAAGCCATTCGCCTCGGCAAAAGCGGAATTTTGGGAAGAATAATCCCATCCCACCGGCTGGCTGCCTGAGCCGTCCCATTTCACACGACACATCAGCTTCT
>NZ_DBEXBB010000036.1:0-3292 GCF_048170425.1 Phocaeicola sp. | reverse complement strand
ACAATGGAAATAAAAGGAAGATTTGACCACTTCAATATCAATGTAACCAATCTCGAAAAAAGTATCCAATTCTACGAAAAGGCGCTCGGACTGCATGAGTCTCACCGCAAGGAAGCTGCCGACGGTTCTTTCACCCTGGTGTATCTCACCGACGGATGTACAGGCTTCCTCCTGGAACTGACCTGGCTGCGCGACCATACGGAAGCCTACGAACTGGGAGAAAACGAAAGCCATCTTTGTTTCCGCGTGGCAGGCGATTACGATGAAGTACGCAAGTTCCACAAGGAAATGGGGTGCGTCTGCTTCGAGAACGAACAGATGGGACTTTATTTCATCAATGACCCGGACGACTACTGGATTGAGATTCTTCCGCTAAAATAAACTTATATCTCTAATACTAAAACAAAAAACGTTATGAAAAAGTATATTTCTCCGGGTTCCTGGTTCTCACTGGAATATCCCGACAACTGGTGTGAGTTTGAAGATACGGAAGACAGTTTTCTGTTTTACAACCCTGACAAATGGACCGGAAACTTCCGCATTTCTGCTTACAGGGGCAATTCACCAGCCTATGCCGGTGAATGTCTGGAAGACGAATTGCATCAGGTACGCGGTGCCAAGAAGGTGAAGGTCGGCACATGGGACTGTGCCTATTCATCCGAAAGTTTTCAGGAGAATGCCGTGTGGTACACTACCCATATCTGGGTGACCGGCCGGGGAGAGATTTCCGTGGAATGTTCGTTCACCGTAACCAAAGGAGAAAGCCCCAAGGCAGGCGAGGCTATCGTGGCTTCCCTGAAAGTGCGCAATGCCTCCGACAAGCCGGTGAAGGAAGTGATTCCGGTCCGTATCCTGGAAATCAACCAGATAAACGAGAACTATGACTGGGCCGTTTCTACAGTGAAGAAACAGCTGACCAAGGACTTTACGGGCACGGAGGCCGACCTGGAAAACTTGCAGAAAGTAATCGACAGCGGGCGCTTCAACCCCAAACAGCGTCAGGCGTGGGAAAGCTTCGGTACGGCATTCGGCGTGATACTGGCCAACGAAATGGACGGCATGGAATGGGTAACGGTTGTCGACGGACAGAAAGAATTTCCCGCACTGCGTTTCCGCGATTCAAAAGTAATGGTCAACCCGATTACCCTGATATGGGACAAGGCGAAGGGCGGACAGCCATGCAACCTGAAAGCGGAATTCGAACGGATAAAGAACGAAGTGGAAGCGTCGATGGACTAACCCTGTCCGCATCCTATTTTTAGAAGCTACGAATTAGATTATGACTCCATATTTACAAGTAGAAAACCTGACCAAGTCGTTCGGCGACTTGGTCCTTTTTAACGGTATATCTTTCGGCATTGCAGAAGGACAGCGCATCGGGCTGATAGCCAAGAACGGTTCGGGAAAAACCACCTTGCTGAATATCCTGGCCGGGAAGGAAGGCTACGATGAAGGGAAAATCACCTTCCGCCGCGATTTGCGTGTGGGCTATCTGGAACAGAGCCCGAAGTATCCCGAAGAGCTGACGGTGCTCGAGGCTTGCTTTTATCATGGCAACTCCACCGTGGAACTGATTAAGGAATACGAACGGTGCATGGAAACGCCCGGCAATCCCGGCATGGACGAGCTGCTGGTGCGGATGGAACACGAAAAGGCGTGGGACTATGAGCGGCGTGCCAAGCAGATTCTTTCGCAACTGAAAATACGCGACTTCTCCCAGAAAATCGGCCATCTGTCCGGCGGGCAGTTGAAGCGCGTGGCACTGGCCAATATCCTGATTACCGAACCGGACTTGCTGATTCTGGACGAGCCGACCAACCACCTCGACCTGGACATGACGGAATGGCTGGAAGAGTACCTGAACCGGGGTAGCCTGAGTCTGCTCATGGTGACGCACGACCGCTACTTCCTGGACCGTGTGTGCTCGGAAATCATTGAAATAGACAACCGCCAGTTGTATTCCTACAAGGGTAACTACAGCTACTACTTAGAGAAACGGCAGGAACGCATCGAAGCGACCAATGCGGAGATTGCCCGTGCCAACAACCTGTACCGCACGGAGCTGGAATGGATGCGCCGTATGCCGCAGGCACGCGGACACAAGGCCCGTTACCGCGAAGAAGCCTTCTATGAACTGGAGAAGGTGGCCAAGCAGCGTACGTACGACGCGAACGTAAAACTGGATGTGAAGGCTTCGTACATCGGTTCCAAGATTTTCGAGGCCGACCACCTGTGCAAACGTTTCGGCGATTTGAAGATTCTGGATGATTTCTCCTACATCTTTGCCCGTTACGAAAAGATGGGTATCGTGGGAAACAACGGTACGGGCAAATCCACCTTCATCAAGATTCTGATGGGACTGGAGAAACCCGACAGCGGTACACTGGACATCGGCGAGACGGTGCGATTCGGCTACTATTCACAGGAGGGACTTCAGTTTAACGAACAGATGAAGGTGATTGACGTGATTACGGACATCGCCGAGGTCATAGAGTTAGGCAACGGCAAGCGGCTGACGGCTTCACAGTTCCTGCAGCATTTCCTTTTCACCCCCGAAACACAGCACAGCTATGTGTACAAGTTGAGTGGGGGAGAACGACGCCGGTTGTATCTCTGTACAGTGCTGATGCGGAACCCGAATTTCCTTGTGCTCGACGAGCCGACCAACGACCTGGACATCGTGACGCTACAGGTGCTGGAAGAATACCTGCAGAACTTCAAGGGATGCGTCATCGTGGTGAGCCACGACCGCTATTTCATGGACAAAGTGGTAGACCACTTGCTGGTGTTCAAGGGACAGGGCGACATCCGTGACTTCCCTGGCAACTACTCTGACTACCGCGACTGGAAGCTGGCCAAGGCGGAGCATGAAAAGGAAGCATCCAAGCCCAAGGAAGAAAAGACGCAGCGTGTCCGCCTGAACGACAAGCGTCGCATGACGTTCAAGGAACGGAAAGAATTTGAACAGCTTGAACAGGAGATTGCCACACTGGAGGACGAAAAGAAACAGATAGAAGAAGCTTTGTGCAGCGGCACGCTCAGCGTGGACGAACTGACCGAGAAATCCAAGCGACTGCCTCTGCTCAATGACGAGCTGGACGAGAAGACCATGCGCTGGCTGGAACTAAGCGAAATTGAGGACTAAAAACAGTGTAGTGTACTAAATAAGTTGACACAAATTATTTAGTAACATGCGTGAATATCGTAAGTATTCCCAAGACGAATGTCTGTCTTATTTGGAGGAATATCTCTCTTCTTCCTTAAGCCAAAGTGAATTTGAGAGAGAAAAAGG
>NZ_DBEXBB010000035.1:0-9759 GCF_048170425.1 Phocaeicola sp. | reverse complement strand
GTTTTTGCACGATAAAAGAACGATGAATTCGGATAAACCGGTTGGCTGGCAGTTTGTCTTCCATCATTTTCATGCTGACCAGTGAGAGGATGGGGCGTGGATTATCTTCCAGATGTATTTTGATATAATCCTTCAGTCCTTCAATATAGAGAATTTTATCCAACTCGATTTGAATCAGCTTATAATCGCTTTTTACATAGATGTACTTCAAATCCTCGGAAGACTGGATTTCACCAGATGATGTTTCTGCTTTCTGCCGGAGTTCAAACCACTGGACAGCTTTGTTGACGGCTGTCATGAAATCTGTATAGCTGATAGGTTTGAGTAAGTAGTCAAGGGCATTTACTTTGTAACCATCCAGTGCATATTGTCCGAAAGCAGTTGTAAAGATGATACGTGTACTTCCAGGAACGATTTTGGAAAACTCCAGTCCGTTCAGTTCCGGCATCTGGATATCCAGGAAAATAAGGTCTACCGGATGATCTGTCAATAGTTCCATTGCCTGAATGGCACTGGAATATGCACCGCACAATTCGAGTGATGGTGTTTTTTTTACGTAACTTTCCAGCAGGCCGAGTGCCAGAGGTTCATCATCTATAATAGCACATTTTATAGTCATGGCAGTATCTTTTTATTGGTGTCAGGTATTTTTATGGTCAGAATGGAGCTATATTCTTTTTGATCAGGGCTTATTTGCTGTTGCCATTCATAGCGTCCGGTATATAACAGTTCCAGCCTTTTGCGCACTTGTTCCAGCCCGATGCCTGATCCACTTTTGTCCGTTGAATTTTTGGGATAATTGCTGTTGCGTATCACGCAATGGATTTCATCTTCCTTTTCCGTCAGCGAAATATCTATAAAGCTGGGTTCGGTAGGAGAGATTCCATGCTTGAAGGCATTTTCAATAAGTGAAATAAACAGCAGCGGAGCTACCGGACTTTGGCTGTCTGGACGAATTTGAAAGTTTGTATTGATTTTAACAGCGGACGACACCCGTATTCGCATGAGTTCGATGTAGTTTCGAATAAACTCTACTTCTTTAGTCAGTGGAACAAATGTTTCCTGATTGTCATATAAAACGTAACGCAGTAGCTTGCTCAATTCCTGAATAGCTTGTTGTGCCTTTTCGGTGTCAAAAGCCGTCAGGGCATAAATATTGTTCAGCGTGTTGAGCAGGAAGTGTGGATTCAACTGGTTTCGTAGGTTTTTCAGTTCTGCTTCAGTTCTGCTTTTCACGGCTTCACGGCGTTCCAATTCTGTAGCACTCCAGCGTAGACTCATACGGATAGCTACACTTAATCCTACAGTGAAAATCATGCTCGTAATATCCCTTATATAAAATATGTATTGGGGAGGTAAATGAGGACGTCGGGGAGCCGGGGGAGGAAAGGCAATGATGTTGTGCCAATAGCGTAGTCCGATGGACACAACGAAGATAAGAAGAATATTTAGAAGGATATACTGTCCGGTATGCTCTTTGAAAAGAACTTTAGGTATAAATAACAGGTAGTTGACATAAAAGATGATAAAGAAAGAAAGAGACACGCCAGAATGGTTGATAAACTCTCTCCAGTCGATACTGCCGCTGTCATCTTGAGTGAAGAACAGTGGAAATCCGAAAAACAATCCCCAGCATATAATGTGGATTGTCAATTCAAGTAAGCGGTGTTTGTTGTGAGTTATATGAACCATGCGGAATTGATTTAAGACAAAGATACGATTTTTTTTAATAAAAGTCCGGCTACCTCAAGCGGTTTATGTTGGGGAAACATTCACTGCTGAATGGCAGCCGGACAGGAAACCAAAGTTATGAAGAACAAAGTAGTTCCGTTATTTATTCATAGCGTAATGCTTCAATCGGGTCAAGGTCGGCCGCTTTTTTAGCCGGATACCAGCCGAAGAATACGCCTGTAAATGTACAAACGGCAAATGACAGCAATACACTCCAGGGCTGTACGAAGACAGGCCAGTGAGCTACACTCTTGATGATGAAGCTGGCACCACAACCTAAAATTACTCCAATCAGGCCTCCGGTAATACTGATTAGGATGGATTCTATCAGGAATTGTGACAGAATATCTATCCCTCTGGCCCCCACAGACATGCGAAGTCCGATTTCTCGTGTACGTTCCGTCACGCTTACATACATAATGTTCATGATTCCAATACCTCCTACTACCAGTGAGATTCCGGCAATGCAGGCCAGTAGGGTAGTCATCAGGTCGGTGGTAGTGTTCAGCATGGAACTCAGCTCTTGCTGCGTACGTATGGTGAAGTCATCGTCATCCGTTTCCTTCAGTTTGTGCTCACGTCTTAAAATATTCGTGATTTCATCTACAGCCTCTTCTGTCATGTCTTCGGTCAAGGCAGAGGCAAATACTCCACTCAGATAAGTTTGTGCCAGTAAGCGTTTCATCACAGTAGTGTAAGGAGATAATACCACATCGTCCTGGTCCTGTCCCATAGAGTTATAACCTTTAGATTTTAGTATTCCCACTACTCGTAAAGGAACCTGGTTGCAGCGGATAATCTTTCCAATCGGGTCTTGACCGTCGGGAAACAGGTTGTCTACAATTGTTTTACCGATGACACAGACTTTGGCAGCCGTACGTATATCTTCTTCTGTGAACATTTCACCTTGTTCTACGGTAAGCTGGCGAATTGTAAGGTAGCCAATGCTGACTCCACTTACAGAAGAAGGGTAGTTGTTGGAGCCCGAAATCAACTGTCCGGAGGCAGATACATTCGGACTGATGGCCGACAAGTACATGCACTCGTCGCGCAATGTTTCATAATTTTCCAGTTTCAGTGTCTGCATGCTCGAAGGGTCCTGCCGGACTCCACCTCTCATTTCAGCTCCCGGATGAATCATAATCATATTGGAGCCCATTTCAGAAATCTGTTTCTGGATGCTTCGTTTAGAGCCTTGTCCGATGGCCAGCATGGCAATGACAGAGGCCACACCGATGATAATCCCCAACATGGTCAGGAATGCACGGAGCTTGTTGTTGGCCAAAGCTCTGAAAGCTATTTTAAAAAGGTTTGTTCCGTTCATAAGTCGTTTTTTAATTAGTCACATCAATCGTCATCATTTTTCGGCAATGCCGCCAGTGCTTCAGCTGCAGATAAAATATGAGGGTTAGTCACATCTTCAATGACATGTCCGTCACGCAGGCGGATATTCCGGCTGCTGTATTGTGACAATTCCGGATTGTGTGTCACGAAAATAATCGTACGTCCTTCCTGGTGAAGTTTCTGGAAAAGAACCAGGATTTCAAAAGAAGTGCGTGTATCCAGGTTACCGGTGGCTTCGTCTGCCAGGATTACCGCCGGATTGTTGACTAGTGCGCGGGCAATAGCCACACGTTGCATCTGTCCTCCTGACATCTGGTTGGATTTATGTTCCAGGCGGTCTGCCAGTCCTACCGCTGTCAAGGCTTCAATGGCACGTCGGCGACGTTCAGCGGCACTGACCGAACTGTTGTACATCAAAGGGAGTTCCACATTTTCTACAGCTGTAGTTTTGGGTAGCAGGTTGTAGTTCTGGAATACAAATCCGATTTTCCGGTTACGCAATACGGCCCTTTGCGGTTTGCTCATGGAACGTACAGATACTCCGTCGAGCAGATACTCTCCACTGGTTGGCGTATCCAGGCATCCCAAAGTATTCAGCAAAGTAGACTTTCCTGAACCGGATGTTCCCATGATGGTGACGAATTCCCCCTCCTGAATGCTGAATGAAATTCCGCGTAAGGCATGGACTGTTTCGTCTCCCACCTGGAAATTCCGTTTTATATTTTGCAGTTCTATGACAGTCTTTTTCATAAGAGTATCTCCTTATTTTTGCTTTTTCTTGTCACTTCCCGGAGGGTCAGGCATAAACGGACTTCTTTCTTCTCCGCCAGTCATTGCCTCTGCGTCGGCATTGTTGTTGGTTCCTTTCAGTACTGTTTCCGTTACAATGGGAGTTCCTTCGCTCAGGCCTTCAAGAATTTCTGTATGGCTTCCATCGCTTAACCCGGTTTTTACAGGATGTGCAGTAAAGCCGTTGTCATCCATTGTCCATACTTTGTGCATACCTTCGCGATCGGTGATTTTCTTTTTACCTGCCAGCTGTTTGTCAGGAGTAAAACGTAATGCCTTGTTAGGCACCACCAGTACATTTTCGCGCGTGTCGGTGTAGATTGTTACGTTGGCAGTCAGTCGGGGTTTCAGTTTCAGGTCTGGATTGTCGGCTGTAATTACCACTTCGTAAGTGACAACTGTTTCGCTGCTTGTGCTGGTGCTGCTTGAACTGCTGCTGTTTACACTTCCCAGACGAATCTGATATACTTTTCCTTCGAACACGTCGTCAGGATATGCATCTACGGTAAAGGTAACTCGGGCACTGTCTTTTATTCCGGCAATGTCGGCTTCATCCACATCGGCTACTACCTGCATCTTTGTCAAGTCGGCAGCAATGGTGAACAGTGTCGGAGTTTCAAAACCAGAAGCTACGGTTTGTCCTTCTTCCACGTCCTTGCTCGTTACGATTCCGTTGATGGGCGAAGTAATGGTGGCGTATGAAAGATTCCGTTCCGCTTTGGCTAACGCTGCTTGTGTCTGTTCGTATGTACTTTTAGCACGTTCATAGTCGTACACACTTTGTTCGTAGTCTGTTTCGCTGATCAGCTGTTTTTCATGCAATGCTTTGTTTCTCTCGTATAGTTTTTTCTGGTAGTCGTATTCGGCCTTTGCGCCGTTGTATGTAGCTTGCGCTGATTGTAAATCACTGAGCAGTGTTACCTTATCCATCTCGGCTATCACTTCCCCCTGTTTTACTACGGAGTTATAATCAATATATATCTTGTCAATAATACCTGAAACCTGTGTACCGACCTCTACCTCAGTGACCGGTTCGATGGTTCCTGTAGCTGTAATGGAATTGCTGACATTACCTCGTGTGACTTTTTCAGTGACGAAGTCTACTTTGCCCTGTGCATTCTTCTTTCCGAAAATCCAGAATCCTGCTACAGCCAGCACGAGTACGACACCGGCTGTCAAAATTATTTTTTTCTTGTTCATATTGTTTGGTGATTATAATTCAATGTCTTTTCCTGCATAAAAATCGAGTAATGTACGATTCAAAATGGCCATATACTTGGCCTGAATCCGTTGTTGCTGTGCACTGAGCAGGTTGTTTTTCTCAGTTAGCAATTCGACCGTATTTTTCATGCCCAGTCTGAACTGCTCACTGACCATGTCAAAACTGGTCTGACTGCTTTTCAGTTTCACTTCGGCTGCTGCATATTGTTGCTGCGCATTGAGTGCATCCAGCCAGAGCGTTTCAATCTCGGTGTAAAGCCCTTTTTGCTTGTCCTGTAAGTTTAGCAGTGAAGAGTTGTATTGGAACTGAGCTTTTTCTACCGCACTTTTGGTCTGTCGGTTATTAAAGATAGGTACACTCACCGTAAGGCCGATGATGTTGTTCCATCCGTATTTCATCTGTTGTGCCCAGTTGTTCTGGCTTGCATTATTGGTTGTACTGGAAGTAGACGCCGACAGGCTGATACTTGGATAATACCCGCTTTTAGCTGCAGAAATAGCCAACTTGGAATTGTCAATACTCAGCTTGCTGCTTTGTATTTCCGGACGGTTGGCCAGTGCCGTTTGGTAAACCTCATCTTGATTGGGGAGTAGCTGCATCACTTTTTCATCGTCAAGTACCGGAAGTTCCAGCTCCATTTCCATGTTTCCGTCCAGTTCCAGCATTTGCTTCAGTTGAAGTTTATAGTTTCTCAGTGAGCTTTCGGAGGTTACCAGCTGGTACTGGTCATTACCGACCTGTGCTTCCAGTTGGGCCAAATCTGCTTTCGAAATACTACCCTGATTAAAAAGTTCTTTAGCGCGTTCATAGGTAGCTTTACTTACTTCCAGCGTACCTTTATTAATGTTTACCGATTCATCTGCATACAGAATCTGCAGGAAAAGTTTGGTAATCTCTTCCTTGAGCGTATTTTCCGTTTCGGCTACGGTCAGTTCCGCTATTTCCTGATTCTTCTTTTGCTGTTTGATGTTGTTCAGGCGCTGTCCGCCATTCCATAATGTCCATTGTGCAGATAAACTGTAGCTGCCGTTATAGGTAGTTTTATTGTTACTGCTGATGATTTCAGTACCACTGACTGTGGCGCTGTTTTCCTGATAAGGACGGTTCACAATGTTGTGTCCGGTGTTGAACGAGAGGCTTGGAAAGAGTGCAGCCTTTGCTGTCTTTACATCCACTTCGCTTTCCTGTAAGGAAATCTTGTTCTGCTGTAACTGGATATTTTTCTCCAGCGCATAGTTTATGCAATCTTCAAGCGACCAGGTTTGTTTTTCCTGTGCATTTGCCGACAGGAAAGTCGCGAGCGCGGCGAAGAAAATGAGTTCTCTTTTTTTCATATTTCGTTTAATTTTTACATTGCAAATGTATTTCATAATAAAAAAAGAGGCAAAATAGATAGATTTACCCACAGAATATCTCGATAAACCCTTGTTTTTTCCCGATAAAGTACTTACTTTGTAATCATTATAAAAATAGACTATGATTAAAAAGAATCTCATTCGTGTTTTTTATTTTTATCGTGATGGTTTTCGGGAGATGACCTGGGGACGTGTCCTTTGGGCGATTATCTTGATAAAGCTTTTTGTCATGTTTTTTGTGCTGAAACTGTTTTTCTTCCCTTCCTTCCTGGAAGGAAAGACGGAGACCGAGAAGCAGGATTATGTGGGCCTGGAGCTGACAAACCGGATGGCAGAATAACTATACCTTATTTATATTAGTAACTGATAAAGTAATTTCTTATGCTTGAAACAATCGACACTTCAATGATTGACTGGTCGAGGGCACAATTTGCCTTGACCGCCATTTACCATTGGCTGTTTGTGCCGCTGACTTTAGGGCTGGCTGTGATTATGGCTACAATGGAGACATTGTATGTACGTACAGGAAATGAATTCTGGAAGCGTACGGCAAAGTTTTGGATGAAACTGTTTGGAATAAACTTTGCCATTGGAGTGGCAACCGGTTTGATTCTGGAGTTTCAGTTTGGTACGAACTGGAGTAACTATTCCTGGTTTGTAGGTGACATATTTGGTGCTCCACTGGCCATAGAAGGTATTTTAGCCTTCTTCATGGAAGCTACTTTTGTGGCTGTCATGTTCTTTGGATGGCACAAGGTGAGCAAAGGTTTTCATCTGGCTTCTACCTGGCTTACCGGTTTAGGAGCCACTATTTCGGCCTGGTGGATTCTGGTGGCTAATTCCTGGATGCAATATCCGGTAGGAATGGAGTTTAATCCAGAAACCATGCGAAACGAAATGGTTGATTTCATGGCAGTGGCCTTCTCGCCAGTGGCAGTGGTGAAATTTTTCCATACCGTGTTAAGTAGCTGGATGCTCGGAGCCGCTTTCGTCATCGGAGTCAGTGCCTGGTACCTGATTCGTAAACGTGAAAAAGAATTTGCACTTGCCAGCATGAAGGTGGCAGCGGCTGTCGGATTGTTTGCTGCCCTGGTAACAGCCGGTACAGGCGATAAGTCTGCCTATCAGGTGGCTCAGGTGCAACCGATGAAATTAGCCGCAATGGAAGCGCTTTATGAAGGAGGTACGCATGAGCCTCTGACGGTGGTAGGTTCTATCAAAATACCCGAAATGCTTTCCTTCCTTGCTACGCATAGTACGGCGGGATATGTGCCGGGTATCAACAACTTGTTGGAAGGAGGCTATACGTTACCCGATGGTTCAACGGCTCTTTCGGCAGATGAAAAGATGGTGAACGGTAAGAAAGCCATTACCGCATTGGCCGATTTTCGTCGGGCAAAACAGGAAGGTGATGAAGCTTCTATGCGGATTGCACGCAGTGCCTTGAATGAGTACATGCCTTATTTCGGCTACGGATACATTCAGGACAAAGAAGCCCTTGTACCTCATGTAGGCCTGCTTTTCTGGTCTTTCCGTGTGATGGTGGGCTTGGGTATGTATTTCATATTGTTCTTCCTGGTTATTTTATTGCTCGTATGGAAAAAGCGGCTGGCAGAACTCAACTGGCTGCACTGGATTGCCTTGTGGAGCATCCCGTTGGCCTATGTAGCCAGTCAGGCCGGATGGATTGTGGCTGAAATGGGACGCCAGCCCTGGACGATTCAAGACTTGCTGCCGGTCAATGCGGCGGTGTCAAAACTGGAAACAGGCTCCGTGCAAACCACTTTCTTCATTTTCCTTATCATGTTTACCGTGCTGCTTATAGCCGAAATCGGTATCATGGTAAAAGCCATCCGTAAAGGTCCGGAAGAAAAATAAACTAATTGATATATCATTTTAAAACCGAATAATATGGATTCAACTTATATATTCTTGCAGCATTACTGGTGGTTCCTGGTTTCCTTGTTGGGAGCTTTGCTGGTCTTTTTGCTGTTCGTACAGGGAGGAAACTCCTTGCTGTATTGCTTAGGACGTACAGAAGAAGAACGTACGTTGCTGGTCAATTCCACCGGACGTAAATGGGAATTTACCTTTACCACCCTGGTCACTTTCGGAGGAGCCTTTTTTGCTTCTTTCCCTTTGTTCTATAGCACCAGCTTCGGAGGAGCTTACTGGTTGTGGATGATTATTCTTTTCAGTTTTGTGCTTCAGGCTGTGTCCTACGAGTTTCAGTCAAAGCTCGGCAACTGGTTGGGCAAGCGTACCTATCAGTTCTTCCTGGTGCTGAATGGCATTGTGGGTCCGCTATTGTTGGGAGCGGCTGTCGCTACTTTCTTCAACGGCTCCAACTTTGTGGTGAGCAAAGGAAATCTTACCGACGAAATGATGCCGGTCATCAGCCATTGGGGTAACGGATGGCATGGACTGGATGCGTTTGCTGACCCGTGGAACCTTATTTTAGGGTTTGCGGTGCTCTTCCTTGCCCGCCTGTTAGGAAACCTCTATTTCATTAACAACATCCGTCATGAAGCGTTGAATGCCCGTTTCCGTCGTCAGTTGATAGCCGATGCGGTACCCTTCCTTGTATTCTTTCTGGCATTTGTAATTCGCACTTTGCTGAAAGACGGGTTTGCCGTTAATCCGGAAACGGGACAGATTGTGATGGAACCTTTCAAGTATTTCCATAACTTTATAGCGATGCCTTATCTGTTGGTGTTGTTCCTGTTAGGAGTAGTCGGGGTGTTGTATGGTTTAGGGAAAAGCATTTTCTGTAAGGCCTATACCCGTGGCATCTGGTTTGCCGGTGTGGGTACGGTGCTGACGGTGCTGTCCCTGTTGTTGGTCGTAGGTTATAATCATACCGCTTATTATCCTTCTACAGCCGATTTACAGAGTTCATTGACCATCGCCAACAGTTGTTCCAGCCAGTTTACCCTGAAAACCATGGCCTATGTGTCTATTTTAGTTCCCTTTGTGCTGGCCTACATTATTTATGCATGGCGTGCCATCGACCGTAAGCCGCTGACCATGGAAGAAATCAAAGAAGACGAGCATAGCTATTAATCTGTGTCGTTTGTTATAATGTATAACCGTCGTCCGAAGCAGAAAGTCGGGCGACGGTTATTTTTTTGCAGCAAATCTCGTGTGAACTTTTGAGTATTGAGGTCGAAAAAAAACTGTAGTGTACTAAATAAGTTGACACAAATTATTTAGTAACATGCGTGAATATCGTAAGTATTCCCAAGACGAATGTCTGTCTTATTTGGAGGAATATCTCTCTTCTTCCTTAAGCCAAAGTGAATTTGAGAGAGAAAAAGG